>NZ_JBFBGL010000010.1:0-26671 GCF_040684635.1 Amycolatopsis sp. NPDC089917
ACTTGCTCTCAAAGGAAACCCCACGAGGCAGGGTTTCAATACATAAGCTCTACTGGCTTAGTTCACTAGCACACTGTTGAGTTCTCAAGCAACACACCCCGAATCGCACCAGACTCAGCCCGGCCTTATTCGAAGCAGTCATTTCTAGCAGTTTTTGGTGGGACACCCACTCAATCGCCTGAGGCGAGAGCTTGGTTCGTGTCCCGGTCGGCCACCCGGTTTCCCTGGCGACTTGGAGAACTTTACATGGCCCGAAAGGGCCCGAAACAGGGGGGTACCTTAACTGCGTTTCCGCAGGTCAGGAGCCCTGTTTCGGGCCAGGGCCGCGATCAGCCCCCGACGCGCACGCCGGCGACGTTGCGCTTGCCCTTGCGGACCACGAGCCAACGGCCGTGGAGAGCGTCCTCCGCGGAGGGCTTCCACGCCTCGTCGGCGATCTTCGTGTTGTTGACGTACGCGCCGCCTTCCTTGACGGTGCGGCGCGCGGCGCCCTTGCTGTCGACGAGGCCGCCGGCGATCAGCAGGTCGACGATCGTCGACTCGCCGTTCGGGTCGACCTTGCCGTTCGGGACCTCGGCCATGGCGGCGTCGAGGGTCGACGAGTCGAGCTCACGCAGCTCTCCCCTGCCGAACAGCGCCTGGCTGGCGGCGATGACCTGCCGGGTCGCCTCCTCGCCGTGCACCAGGGTGGTGAAGTCCTCCGCCAGCTTCCGCTGCGCGGACCGCAGGTGGGGGCGCTGTTCGGTGTCCTCGGCGAGCGCCGCGATCTCCTCCTGCCCGAGGAAGGAGAACATCCTCAGGTAGCGGATGACATCGGAGTCGGCGACGTTCACGAAGTACTGGAACCACGCGTACGGCGAGGTCATCTCCGGGTCGAGCCAGACGCTGCCGCCACCGGTGGACTTGCCGAACTTGCGGCCTTCGGTGTCGGTGACCAGCGGCGCGGTCAGCGCGTGCGTGTGCCCGCCGTCGGTCCGGCGGATCAGGTCGACACCGCCGACGAGGTTGCCCCACTGGTCCGAGCCGCCGATCTGCAGCTTGCAGCCGTACTCGCGGTACAGGTGCAGGTAGTCCTGCGACTGCAGCAGCAGGTAGCTGAACTCCGTGTAGGACATGCCGTCGGCTTCGAGACGGCGCTTCACCGTCTCCCGGTTCAGCATGGTGTTGACCGGGAAGTGCTTGCCGATGTCGCGCAGGAACTCGACCACGGTCTGCTTGCCGGTCCAGTTCAGGTTGTTCTCGATGACCGCGCCGGTGGGCGAGTCGTCGAAGTCGACGAACCGCTCCAGCTGACCGCGGATGCGGTCGGCCCATTCGGACACGGTGTCCAGCGTGTTGAGGGTGCGTTCACCGGTGTCGCGCGGGTCGCCGATCATCCCGGTCGCGACGCCCGCCAGCACGATCGGCCGGTGCCCGGCGCGCTGGAAACGCGAGAGCATCAGCAGCGGGACCAGGTTGCCGGCGTGCAGGCTGGGCGCGGTCGGGTCGAAACCGCAATAGAGCGTGAGGGGTCCTTGGTCGAGGTCTCGCCGCAGTGCGTCGGTGTCGGTGGATTGCGCGATCAGGCCGCGCCAGGTCAGCTCGTCAAGGATGTGCTCGCTCACGCCTGTAGATCCTCCCGCACCAGGTCAACCGACTATCGGCCGGGGGCGGCCGTCCGTCGCTTGCCACCCCGGCGATAGCTGGAGACCGCGGGCGAACCGTCGACCCAGAACCGCCATGGCGTGTCCATCGCCATCGCGACGCCGACGCGCGGCCCGGTGCGGATGTCGGCTTCGGGGACGCGTTCGCCGGTGAACAGCCGGACGGGTGACGCGGGATCGGTCAGATCGACGCCGTTCTCGGCCCGGTCGATGCCGAGTACCGAGGTGAGGATGGCCGGGCCTTTGGCGAGTTCGCCGTTGCCCCGCGCCGACGGCCGGCGCGCGCGGGCCACGTCCGCTCCGGACACCACTTCCCCGGCGCGCAGCAGCACGGCGCCGGGCTGCCCGTCTTCGGTGCCGACGACGTTGGCGCAGAAGTGCATGCCGTAGACGAAGTACACGTACAGATGCCCTGCCGGTCCCCACATGACCGCGTTGCGCGGGGTCTTCCCGCGGTAGCAGTGCGACGCGGGGTCGTCGAGTCCGCGATAGGCCTCGACCTCCACCAGGCGGACGGCGACCGTGCCGTCGGGGCCGGTCGCTTCGATCACCGCGCCGAGCAGGAGCGTGGACAGCTCCACCGGGTCCAGCGCCAGCTCGCGCCGGGTGAACTGTCTGCCGGTCACCAAGTCTCCGCACTCCCTTTTACGCCGCGGTCTCCCGGCCCCGACCTTAACCGGCCGCCTGGATCTTCGGCGCCACCCGCATGCTGGTGTGACAGCATTCGGTGCCGTCGGGGAGTTTCGTGAACAGCACCGGCATCCAGTCGTCGCCGAACATCGGGTTCATCCCGGCGAAGACGTTCTCCGTCACGGGCACCAGATCCGCCTCGATCGCCGGGGCGATGCCCTTGAGCCCGTCCGCGAACTCGTAGACGAAGCGCAGCTTTCCGCCCGTCTCCGTGACGGTGATGACGACGCCTTCGCGGCGATAGGTGCCCGCGAAGGGTGCGATGTCGACCGAAGGCGGTGTCGGCGGCGGAGCGAAAGCGCCGGGCACCCGGACTCCGCCGAGTTCGGCGAGCAGTTCCCGCGAGAGGTCCGCGTACAGCCTGTCGGTCGTGCCGCTGTTGGTGAGCAGGGCGAAGACCAGCCCGGCTTCCGGTACGACCCGCAGGTAGGAGCGTTGCCCGATCGACGATCCGTTGTGCCCGAAGCCCGCGACACCGTTCCAGTCGTGGACGGAGACGCCGAGACCCCAGCCGTCGGAATCGAGGGTCCATTTGTCGGGCACCTCGACCTCGAGACGCCGCATCGCCGTCACTGTCTCTTCGGAGAGCACGCGCGTGCCGTCGGCCGCCCTGCCGTCCAGCAGCATCCGAGCGAAACGGACGACGTCGCCCGCGGTGGCGAGGACCCGGCCGTACGGACCGGCGTTACGCGGGAGGAGATCCCAAGCGGCCGTCGGCTCCTGCCCGACGTGTCCCATCGCCACGCGGAAACGCAGCGCCTCTTCGGGCAGGGTCATCGTCTCGGTGAGCCCGAGCGGCGTGACGATCCGCTCCCGCAGGGCGTCGTCCCAGGTCAGACCGGTGAGCACTTCGACGATCCGGCCGAGCACGCTGTAGCCGACACTGCTGTACGACGCCGCCGCCCCCGGCGGGCAGTCGAGCGCGACTCCCCTGGCCGCCTCGACGTACTTGGCGAGGCAGTCGTCGCCTCGGCCGGTGTCTTCCATGAAATCGCAGCTGAGGCCACCGGTGTGGCTGAGCAGGCGCCGGGCGGTGATCGCCCTCGTCGCCGCCGGATCCAGCGTCGCGAACTCGGGCAGCACGTCGGTCACCGGCGCGTCGAGGTCTAGGCGGCCTTCTTCGGCCAGCCCCATGACCAACGCGGCCGTGTAGACCTTCGCGATCGAGCCGAGCTGGAAGATCGAGCCGGTGGTCGCCTCCACACCCGTCCCGCGGTGCAGGATCCCGCAGGCCAGCTCGTGGATCGTCCCGTCGACCAGCACGGCGAGGGCCGCTCCCGGCACCCGGTGCTCGGCCCGCAGGTCATCGAGCCTGGACTGCCAGTGGGCTTCGTCGAACGTTGTCCGTACACTGTTAGCCATACTGAACACTGTACGGAAAGTGAGGGAACGCGGATGTCGGTGTGGACCCGTCCCCCGAAACGCAAGCGGGAGCAGCCGTCGCTGAGCCGGGCGCAGATCGTCTCCGCGGCCGTCGAACTCCTCGACGCCGACGGCATCGAAGCGCTGAGCATGCGCAAGCTCGGTGTCCGACTCGGCGTGGCCGCGCCGTCGATGTACACGCACGTGGCCAGTAAGGACGAGCTGGTCGAACTGATCGTCGACGAGGTCTACGGCGAGGTGGCCGTCCCGCGATCGGGTCCGTGGAGACCGGAGGCGACGCGGTTCGCGCGCGATCTGCGTTCTATGTTCCTGCGGCACCCGTGGATCGGGTCACTGCTCGGCGAGACCGGGGTGGCGTATCTGGGGCCGAACGTCCTGACGATGTCGGAGACGGCGCTGGCGCTGTTCGAAGAGGCCGGGTTCTCACTGGAAGACGCGGACCTGGCGTGGAACACGGTCATGGCGTTCGTCGTCGGACGGGCCACCAGCGAGGCCGCGTGGCTCACGACGCTCAACCGCAGTGGGCAGAGTGAGCAGGAATGGAAGGACCGGCTGTGGCCGGCGGCCGAGCAGGCGGTGCGGGATCACCCTCGGCTCAAGGAGCTGTACACGGCCCGGCGAAACCAGGAACCCGGTGAGACCAACGACGCGGACTTCGAGCGCGGCCTCGGCTGCGTCCTCGACGGGCTGGCGGCGAAGCTTCCCTGAAGTACATGAAGGCCCCCTTCCTTGCGGTGGGCGCAAGGAAGGGGGCCTTCATGTACTTCTAGCCCAGCCAGGCGCGGTGTTCGGCGACCCGCGCGACCAGCCGGTCCCGCTGCTCGGCGACCCGCTCCGGAGCGGTACCGCCGCGAGCGTCGCGCGAGCTCACCGAGCCCTCGACGGTCAGCACCTCGCGGACGGCGGGCGTCAGCGCCGGGTTGATCTTCTCGAACTCTTCGTCGGTCAGCTCGTCGAGGCCGACACCGCGGCCCTCGGCGACCCGGACGCTCTCCCCCGCCGCCTCGTGCGCGACCCGGAACGGAACCCCTTGGCGCACAAGCCATTCGGCGATGTCCGTGGCGAGGGTGAACCCGGCGGGCGCCAGTTCGGCGAGCCGGTCTGTGTGGAAGGTCAGCGTCTCGAGCATGCCCGCGATCGCCGGGAACAGCAGTTCCAGCTGCTCGACGGAGTCGAAGACCGGCTCCTTGTCCTCCTGCAGGTCCCGGTTGTACGCGAGCGGCTGGGCCTTGAGCGTCGCGAGCAGACCGGTCAGGTTGCCGATGAGCCGTCCGGCCTTGCCGCGAGTCAGCTCGGCGACGTCCGGGTTCTTCTTCTGGGGCATGATCGAGCTGCCGGTCGCCCAGGCGTCGTCGAGGGTGACGTAGCCGAACTCGGCGGTGTTCCAGATGATCACCTCTTCGGCGATCCTGGACAGGTTGACCGCGAGCATCGCGACGTCGAAGGCGAACTCGGCGACGAAGTCCCGCGAGGCGGTGCCGTCGATGGAGTTCTCGACGCTGGTGTCGAAGCCCAGTTCCTCGGCGACAGCCTCGGGGTCGAGTCCGAGCGAGGAACCGGCGAGCGCGCCGGACCCATAGGGCGACTCGGCGGTGCGGGCGTCCCAGTCACGCAACCGGGTGACGTCGCGCAGCAGCGACTGACCGTGCGCGAGGAGATGATGCGCCAGCAGCACCGGCTGGGCGTGCTGGAGGTGGGTGCGGCCCGGCAGGATGGCGTCCGGGTGCCGCTTCGCCTGCGAAACCAGCGCGTCGACGACGCCGAGCGTGCCGGCGACCACCCGGCGGGCGGCGTCCCGCAGCCACATCCGGAACAGCGTCGCGACCTGGTCGTTGCGTGAACGGCCCGCCCGCAGCTTGCCGCCGAGTTCGGTACCGGCCCGCTCCAGCAGACCGCGTTCGAGCGCGGTGTGGACGTCCTCGTCGGCGACCGTCGGGGTGAACGCGCCCGAGGCGACGTCCTGCGCGAGGGTGTCCAGCGCGGCGAGCATGCCGGTCAGCTCGTCTTCGGTGAGCAGGCCCGCCTTCCGCAGCACTCGCGCGTGGGCCCTCGACCCGGCGATGTCGTACGGCGCCAGCCGCCAGTCGAAATGGGTCGACGCGCTCAGCGCCGCCATCGCCTCCGCCGGCCCGCTGGCGAACCGGCCGCCCCACAGCTGCACCGGCTGCTCATTCCCGCTCACAACACTCCTCGGATTCCTTGGTTCTCTTCAGGCGACTGACCGGTCGAAGGTAGCGCCTGTGGTGAAGTCGTACAGCGCGCGCTCGTCTCGCGCGGAGCTCACGACCGCGTTCCCGCGGTGCAGGATCAGGCGGACCTCGCCGGAGACCTGCCCGATACCGACCTTTTTCACTTCTTCGTACGCGCTGACCAGCGCGAGCGCGGCGGGGCCTTCGTAGATCCCGCGCCCTTCGAGCCCGAAGGCGCCGAGACGGCGGTTCAGCTCCTGGAAGGCTTCCAGCAGCGTCACGGTCTCCCCGTCGATCGCGACCGGCACCCCTTCGTCGAAGGTGATGACCAGCTTCTCCGGATCTTCGGGGAAGACGAACCCGTCAGGCGTCACCTTCGGTCTCCTCACCGCCGTCCACAGTGGACGACCGTCGGGCCAGCGCCATGAAACGCTCGGCCAGGTCCTTGCCGGACAGCGGCTCCCTCGCGATCACCGCGACCGTGTCGTCGCCGGCGATCGAACCGACGACCTCCTCCAGCGCCGCCCGGTCGATCGCGCTGGCGAGGAACTGCGCCGCTCCCGGCGGTGTGCGCAGCACCGTCAGATTCCCCGACGAGTCCGCCGAAACGAGCAGTTCGGCGAGCAGGCGCGAAAGGCGGGACGTGCCGCCCTGCACCCCGCGCACCGGACTGCCATCCTCCGGGATGACGTACACGGGCGCGCCGGAATCGGCGCCCCGCAGCTTCACCGCCCCCAGTTCGTCCAGGTCCCGCGACAGCGTCGCCTGGGTGACGTCGATCCCCTCCGCCGCCAGGAGCTTCGCGAGCTCCGTCTGGCTGCGGATCGCCATCGACGAAACGAGGGCGGTGATCCGGGCCTGCCGGGTGACCCTGCCCCCGGTCATCGTCGCTTCTCGTCGAGGAGCCACACCAGCAGCGCCTTCTGCGCGTGCAGCCGGTTCTCGGCCTCGTCCCAGACCGCGCTGGCCGGACCGTCGATGACCTCGTCGGTGATCTCCCAGCCGCGGTGCGCGGGCAGGCAGTGCAGCACGATCGCCTCGTCCGCGGCGCGGCGCATCAGCGCGGTGTTGACCTGCAGCTCGCGGAACGGGCCGACCCGGTCGAGACCGTCGTTCTCCTGGCCCATCGAGGTCCAGGTGTCGGTGACGACGACGTCCGCGCCTTCGACCGCGGCGTACGGGTCGGTGAAGACCGTGGTGCTGCCGCCGGTTTCGGTCGAGCGGTGCTTGGCGTCGAGCATGACCTGCTGATCCGGCTGGAACCCCTCCGGCGAGACGACGCGCACGTGCATCCCTGCCGTCGTCCCGCCCAGCAGCAGCGAGTGCGCCATGTTGTTGGCGCCGTCTCCGAGGTAGACGAGGGTGAGCCCGGCGAGCTTGCCCTTGCGCTCGCGGATGGTCATCAGGTCGGTGAGCACCTGGCACGGGTGGAACTCGTCGGTGAGCGCGTTGATCACCGGGATGCTCGACGCCGACGCCATCGCGTCGATCCGCTTCTGGGCGAAGGTCCGCCAGACGATCGCGTCCAGGTACCGCGAAAGCACCCGCGAGGTGTCCTCGATGGTCTCTTCGCGGCCGAGCTGCATGGAGCGCCCGTCGACGATCACCGGGTTGCCGCCGAGCTGGGCGATGCCCACCTCGAAGGAGAACCTGGTCCGGGTGGAGTTCTTCTCGAAGATCGCCGCGACGGATTTGCCCTCCAGCGCGCGGGAGCTCAGCGGCTCGGCCTTCAGCTGGTCGGCGAGGTCGAGGATCTCGGCCTGTTCGGCGGGGCTGAGATCGTCGTCACGGAGGAAGTTGCGCAGCATGCGTTCGTCTCTGTCCTAGGTGGTGGTGGAATCGAGCGCCCCGGGAAGGGCTTCGAGGAATCCCGCGGCCTCGTCGGCGCTCAGGATCAGCGGCGGTGCCAGCCGGATGGTGTCCGGGGCGATCGGGTTGACCAGGTATCCCGCGTCCTGCGCGGCCTTGGCGACCTTCGCCGAGACCGGTTCGCGCAAGGTGATGCCGAGCAGCAGCCCGGCACCGCGGACCCCGGCCACCAGCGGGTGGCCGAGTTCCTCCACGCGGGAGGCGATGTCCTTGCCCAGCGCGGAAACGTGGTCGTTCAGGTTGTCTTCGGCGATGGTCTTGAGCACCGCGAGCCCGGCGGCGCAGCAGATCGGATTGCCGCCGAAGGTGGTCCCGTGGTGCCCCGGCTTCACCAGGTCTCCCGCCTCGCCGACGCCGATGACCGCACCGAGGGGAAGTCCGCCGCCGAGTCCCTTCGCCAAGGTGACGAGGTCCGGGACGATGCCGGCGTGCTGGAAGGCGAACCACGCGCCGGTGCGGCCGATGCCGGTCTGCACCTCGTCGAGGACGAGCAGGGTCCCGGTCGCCTTGGTGATCTCCCGGGCGGCCTGGAGGTAGCCGTCCGGCGCCGGGACGACACCGGCTTCCCCGAGGATCGGCTCTAGGAACACCGCCGCCGTTTCGCTGTCCACGGCGGCACGAAGAGCGTCGACGTCACCGTAGGGAACGTGGCTGACGCCGGGAACCAGCGGCGCGAAGGGGTCCCGCTTCGGAGGCTGACCGGTCAGCGTCAGCGCGCCCATCGTGCGGCCGTGGAAGGCACCCTCGCAAGCCACGATCTTGGTCCGGCCGGTGAGCCTGCTGATCTTCAGCGCGGCTTCGTTGGCCTCCGCGCCGGAGTTGACGAACAGCACCTTCGCGTTGCCGGACAGGCCGGCGACGTCCAGGAGCGTTTCGGCGAGTTCGACGACGACCGGGTTCACGTAGAGATTCGAGGTGTGCCCGAGTTTCGCGACCTGTTCGGTGACCGCGGCCACCACGGCGGGGTGGGCGTGGCCCAGCGCGTTGACCGCGATCCCGCCCAGCAGGTCGACGTACGGTTTGCCGTCGGCGTCCCAGACCTTCGCGCCTTCGCCTCGGACCAGGGTCAGCGCCGGGGTGCCGTAGTTGTCCATGAGGGACGACTTCCAGCGCTCCTGGCCGTCTACATTGGACTTCAGGATGGTCACGGGAGCTCCGTTTCGGGGAAGACCATGGTACCGATGCCGCGGGAGGTGAATACCTCCAGAAGCACCGAATGGGCGATGCGGCCGTCGATCACGTGCGCGCGGCTGACGCCGCCGCGGATGGCGCGCACGCAGGCCTCCATCTTCGGGATCATGCCGCTGGCGAGGCCGGGCAGCAGGGTTTCGAGGCGGTCCACGCGGATCCGGTCGACGAGCGAACCGCGGTCCGGCCAGTTGGCGTAAAGACCTTCGACGTCGGTGAGCACGACGAGTTTCTCGGCGCCGAGCGCGGCGGCCAGCGCGCCGGCCGCGGTGTCGGCGTTGATGTTGTGCACGACGCCGTCGACGTCCGGGGCGACGGTGGACACCACCGGGATCCGGCCCGCGTTGACGATGTCGAGCACCGCGTCCGGGTTGACCTCGGAAACCTCGCCGACGAGCCCGATGTCGACCGGCACACCGTCCACAGTGGCCTGTTTGCGCTCGGCGGTGAACAGCCGCGCGTCCTCGCCGGAGATCCCGACCGCGTACGGGCCGTGCGCGTTGATGAGCCCGACCAGTTCCCGGCTGACCTGACCGGTCAGCACCATGCGGACGATGTCCATGGTCTCGGGCGTGGTGACGCGCAGACCGCCCTTGAACTCGCCTTCGACGCCGAGCCGGTTGAGCATCGCGGTGATCTGCGGGCCGCCGCCGTGCACCACGACCGGACGCAGCCCGGCCGTGCGCAGGAAGACCATGTCCTCGGCGAAAGCCTGCTTGAGGCTCTCGTCGATCATCGCGTTGCCGCCGTACTTGACCACGACGGTGGCGCCGTGGAAACGCTGCAGCCAGGGCAGGGCCTCGATGAGGATCGACGCCTTCTCGGCGGCCGTCGCGAGCCGCTCGTCCGCGGGGACCGTGGATTCGGAAGGGCTCATGACGAGTACGCGCTGTTCTCTTCGACGTACGAGTGCGAGAGGTCGGTCGTGTAGATCGTCGACTCCCCCTCGCCGAGACCGAGGTCGACGACGATGGTGATGTCCCGGCCCGAGAGGTCGGCCTCGGAGCGGTCCGCCGCCGGGGTTCCCTTGGCGAACAGGGTGACGCCGTTGATCGCGATGGCGACCTTCTCCGGGTCGATCTCCGCGGGCACCCGGCCCAGCGCCATGGCGATACGGCCCCAGTTCGGGTCCGAACCGAACAGCGCGGTCTTGACCAGGTTGTCCTCGGCGATCGTCCGGCCGACGGCGATGGCGTCCGCCTCGCTCGCCGCCCCGGTGACCGTGACGTCGACGTACTTGGTCGCGCCCTCGGAGTCCGCGCGCAGTTGCAGCACGAGTTCGAGGCTGACGGCGGTGAGCAGTTCGGTCAGTTCGGCCTCGGTCGGTTCGACGCCGCTGGCGCCGGAAGCGAGGACGAGCACGGTGTCGTTGGTGGAGGTGCCGCCGTCGACGTCCAGCCTGTCGAAGGTGACGCCGGTCGCGGCGCGCAGGGCCCTGTCGAGGACTTCGGGCGTCACGACCGCGTCGGTGGTGAGGACGGACAGCATCGTCGCGAGGTTCGGGGCGAGCATGCCCGCACCCTTGGCGAACCCGCCGACACTCCAGCCGCCGTCGTGCTTCGCGGCCGCTTGCTTCGGTTTGCTGTCGGTGGTCATGACCGCGGTGGCGGCGTTGAGGTCGGCTTCGGCGCTGGTCCCGAGCTGCGAGAAGGCGGCGTCCACGCCGGAGAGCAGCGCGTCCATCGGCAGTCGCTCGCCGATCAGGCCGGTCGAGCAGACCGCGACCTCGATCGCGCCCGCTTCGAAGAGCCCGGCGACCTTCTCGGCGGTCTGGTGGGTGTCCTGGAAACCGCCGGGCCCGGTGGCCGCGTTCGCGCCGCCGGAGTTGAGGACGACGGCCTTCAGGCGCTGCTGCTTGAGCACCTCCTGCGACCACAGGACGGGCGCGGCCTTGATCACGTTGCGCGTGAACACGCCGGCCGCGACCTGCAGCGGCCCGTCGTTGACGACGAGCGCGAGGTCGAGCTTGCCCTCGGCCTTGATCCCGGCGGCGACGCCCGCCGCGCGGAAACCCTTCGGCTGGGTGACGGTCACGGAGCCACTCCTACGGTCGGAAGTCCGGTGGTTTCGGGGAGGCCCAGCGCGATGTTCATCGACTGGACGGCGCCTCCCGCGGTGCCCTTGGTCAGATTGTCGATGGCCGCGACCACGATCAGGCGCCGCGTGTCGGCGTCGACGGTGACCTGCAGCTGGACGTTGTTCGAGCCGACCACCGAGGCCGTGGACGGCCACCGGCCCGGAGGCAGCAGCTGGACGAACGGCTCGGTGGCGTACGCCTTCTCGTAGAGCTCGCGGGCGCCGTCGGCGTCCAGGTCGGACTTGAGGGCGGCGCTCGCGGTGGTGAGGATCCCTCGCGGCATCGGGGCCAGCACGGGGGTGAACGAGACCTTGACCCGCTCTCCCGAGACCGCCGAAAGGTTCTGCGCGAACTCGGGCGTGTGCCGGTGGGCACCGCCGACGCCGTACGCGGTGGCCGACCCCATCACCTCCGAACCGAGGAGGTTCGGCTTGAGGCTCTTGCCCGCGCCCGAGGTCCCGGTCACGGCGACGACGTTGACCTCCGGCTCGACCAGGCCCGCGGCGAGGGCCGGGGCGAGGGCGATCGAACCGCCGGTCGGGAAGCAACCGGGGACCGCGATGCGTTTGGTCCCGGCGAGGCGCTCACGAGCACCGGGGAGCTCGGGGAGCCCGTACGGCCACTGTCCGGCGTGGTCCCCGCCGTACCAGCGCTGCCAGTCCGCCGCGTCCGAGAGGCGGTGGTCCGCACCGAGGTCGACCACCAGGACGTCCGGGCCCAGTCGCGCCGCGATGGCGCCCGAGTGACCGTGCGGCAGGGCGAGGAAGACGACATCGTGCCCGGCCAGGGTGTCCGGGGTCGTCTCCAGGAGGACGCGGTCCGCCAGCGGCGCGAGGTGCGGCTGGTGCTGGACGAGCGGCGTCCCCGCGGAGCTGGCCGCGGTGAGCGCACCGATCTGGATTTCGGGGTGGGTCAGCAGCAGGCGCAGGAGTTCGCCGCCCGCGTACCCGCTGGCTCCAGCCACCGCGATCTTCACCGTCATACGTATGATTATGCACAGCCGTGCAAGTTCAATCAAACGAACGTCGCGCGGCTCACCCGAAATAGGCCATCCTCCTTCCTTTGTACGGGGCATCGGCTCCGACGGCGGCTACCGCCCGAGCGAGGGCGCGGTCGGTCTCCGGAGCGCCGCCGGGCAGGCGATCTCGGGTATCGAGGAGTCCTCGGTGCGCGCGCTCGCGAAACTCGAACAGGTCCTGCCCTCGCGGCTTCGTTACCACGCCGGAGCGCTGGGCGCCGCGACCGTGCCGGATCCTCGGCCTCGGCTGCGAATTCACCGTGCACGAGCCGCCGGAACCGATCGGCCACCTCCGGGAGACGGCCACGCGGGCCGATCGCGGCACGGAGTCCACAGTGGACTGACGGCGGCTGCGAAGGCCGGACGACCCTCGCAGCCGCCTGGATTCAGCCGAGTTCACCTCCCTCGCGCCGGCTCGGCGGGATCGGGAGATACGCACCCCGGCGCTCCGGGTCGCAGCCGACCCTGGGCAGCCGGGCCCGGATGCCACCCGGTGTCCGCTCGAACCGCCGCGCGATCTCCTCGACGCTTTCCCCGGCCAGCCAACGACTTTCCAGTTCCGCGTCGAGCTCGTCGGACCACGGCAGACCCTGATGCGCGGGGCGGTCCGCCGATCTTCGGCGGCCGTTCCGTCCGGTGCCCCGGCCCGCGAACGCCATCAGCGTGTCGGAAAGGACGGTCGCCAAGGCCGGTACGGCCTCGGCGTCGATGTCGAGCCTGCCTTCGGCGACAGGCTCCTCCTGCGGTCCGGCTCCGCCGACCATGACGGTCACCCAGCGGTCTTCCCCGGCCGCGCCGCCACCCTCACGGGCGGCGACCTCGATGCGATAAACGGTGTCCTGCACGCGGATCTCGGTCCGGTGCTCTTCGACGATGGTCATGCCGGGGACGTTAACGGGCGGCCCCGACAATTCCCCGGCACGGCGATGGGGATTCGGCCGGGGACGGTGGATGACCGGAACTTTCGGCGCTTTTCGGGACGAGAGGGTGCCGGTCATGGCCGATGGGAGGGCGCATTCAGCGGACTAAATGCGTGAGCAACCCAAGGAAATGCCCCGGTCCGGAAACCGGACCGGGGCAGTGAAGCAACCCTGAAGCGACGGACTCAGAAAGGCAGCGCCTGAGCCAGCGCCTCCTTCTTCACCTCGGTCACCGAAGACGGGACGTCCGACTTCTTCGTGGTGGCGGCCGCGCCGGCCGGGACCGGCGGCGGGACCGGGGTGCACTGCACGTCCGAACCGTTGCCCGGCTTGCGCACGGGCAGCTTCCCGGTCAGCAGGTAGTCCGCGATCTTGTCGTCCACACAGGACACGCCGGACAGCGAACCCGAGTGCGTCGTGCCACCGGGGGCGCTGATCAGGCTGGCGTTCGGGTAACGCTTGCGCACCTCGAGGCTGCCGGGGTACGGCGTCGCGGCGTCGTTCTCCTCGTTGACCATCAGGATGCCCGGGACCTTGCTCCCGTCGATCTCCACCGGCTTGCCCGGCTTCGCGGGCCAGTCGACGCACGGCGCGTTGAACCAGGCGTTGCCCCAGGTCTCGAACGGCGCGCGGAAGTGGGTGACCCAGTTGTCGAACCGCCAGCGGTTCCAGCTCTGCGGCCACGCCACGTCGGTGCACTGCACGGCCGCGTACACCGCGTACCCGTTGTCCTGACCCGGCGGGTTGGAGTCGTCGTACAGGCCCTTCAGGGTCTGCCAGTCACCCTTGTGGACCCAGCCCGAGAACGCGTTCGCCATGTCTTCCCAGCCGAACACGTAGTAGCCGGCCTGCAGGAAGATGTCCGTCCACTCGGAACCGCCGATGACGCCGCCCGCGGGCTTGTCGTACAGCTTCTTCTGCTCGCCGTACCACAGCTTCTCCACCGCGGACGCGGTCTTGCCGAGGTGGTAGACGTCGTCGTACTTCGCGAGCCAGCCGAAGTAGGTCTTGATGTTCTTGTCGAAGGCGATGTCCTGGTTCAGGTTCGCCTTGTACCAGACGTCGCGGGGATCGACCGTGCCGTCGAACACCATCCGCCGCACGTTCTGCGGGAACAGCGTGCTGTAGACCTGGCCGAGGTAGGTGCCGTAGGAGAAGCCGTAGTAGTTGATCTGCTTCTCGCCCAGCGCCTTGCGCAGGCTGTCGACGTCCTTCGCCACATCGATGGTCTTGATGTGGTCGAGGATCGCGCCGTTCTTGGCGCACGCCTTCGCGTAGCCCTTCGCCTTCTCACGCCACGCCGTCTCGATGGCGCGGGTGGTCGGCACGTACTGCGGGCGGTTGTAGGAGGCGTAGTTCCCGTCGCAGGTCAGCGACGGCTTGCTCTCCCCCACGCCGCGCGGGTCGAAGCCGATCCAGTCGTACTCCTCACCCGCCTTCTTCGGGACGGCCCGGCCGAGCGTCGACAGACCGAGGCCGGAGCCACCGGGACCACCCGGGTTGACGATCATGACGCCCTGCGAAGCGGCGGACTTGTGCTTGACCCGCGAGACGGCGATCGAGACCTTCTCCCCGCCCGGCTTCGCGTAGTCCAGCGGGACTTCGAGGAAGCCGCACTCCGCGCCGGCCTTGACCAGGCTCGGGCGCGTGCAGGCTCCCCAGGAGATGGGCTTCGGATCGAAGTCCGACGCCGAGGCGGCCGTGGCGGAGGGAGCGAGCGCCATGGTGCCGACGCCGATCCCCGCGACCGCCAGGGCGGCAACGAATTTCTTCACTGTGTTCCTTTTCGTCCGCGTTCGACCCGGTCGGGCCGAAGCTACCGAGAACCGGCTTCAATCTCGCTGACCGACACGTTGACCGCCATCCCTCTTTAGTCGGTATCCGCCCCTCGATCCGGGCATATCAGTCTTGTCGGTCCCCTGTCGTACGCTCGCGGCGTCCACTGAGGAAAGGAAGCGCGCGTGAACGAGGTGAAAAGCCTGGTTTCGGCGGTTCGCAACGGTTTGGCCGCGCTGGCCGATCCGGGCAAGGCGCCGTCGATGCAGGCGTACATGAAGTCGGAAATGCCGTTCCTCGGTGTGGCGTCACCACCCAGGGCCGCCCTGCTGAAACAGGTCTACGCCGCGCATTCCCTACCTGATCGAGTGAGTTTCTCGACCGCCGTGCTCACTTTGTGGCGTGAAGCGAGCTTCCGTGAAGAGCGCTACGCGGCGATCGCCCTTTCCGGTCACCGCGCCTACACCCGCTGGCAGGACGGCGATCTGCTCGGCCTGTACGAGGAGATGATCGTGACGGGCGCGTGGTGGGACTATGTGGACGAACTCGCGATCCGCCGGGTCGGGCCGATCCTGCGCGCGGAGCCGGAGACGCTGACCCCGCTGATGCTGACCTGGGCCTACGACGAGGACAGGTGGCGTCGCCGGACCGCGGTCATCTGCCAGGTCGGCGCCAAGGGCGGCACCGACACCGACCTGCTCACCCGGGCGGTCGAAGCGAACATCGACGACAAGGACTTCTTCCTGCGCAAGGGAATCGGCTGGGCGCTGCGCCAGTACGCGAAGACCGAGCCGGACTGGGTGCGCGCCTTCGTGACCGCGCATCCGGCACTGTCCCCGCTGTCCCGGAAGGAGGCTCTCAAGCACCTGGGAGGTTGAGCACCGGCTTCGGGACGAGCGCGACGAACTCGTCGATCACCCCGCCGAGTTCGGGCAGCAGGTCTCGCGTCTCCTTCAGGTCGCGGATGAGGTCCGATCGGGCGTCCCGAGGCGGCTTTTTCTCGAGCACCGTCAGGAGACCGGCCTTCGCTTCGGCTTCACGACCGAGGACGAGGAGGTAGAAGAGCGGCTGGACCTGATCGTCCCAGTCCGCGGATTCCGCCGACGCCCGGGCGACGGCCTCCTCCAGGCTTTCGGTGAAAACCCGGTGGGCTTCTTCCGTTCCTCCGGATTTCAGCCACGCCAGGGCGAGGAGGTTGCGGGCCCACAGCGATCCCGGCGCGAGCGGCCCCAGGACTTTCATCGCTTCGCCGGTTTCACCGCCGTACAGCAAGGCCTCCCCGAGCTTCTCGTGGAAGTCGATGTCGTCCGGGAACGCCGCGACCAGCTCGCGCAGCTCCCGGCAGGCTTCCCCGTGCTTCCCCGCGCGGCGGTGGATCTCCGCGCGCAAGGCGCGGCCGCTTTCGTCATGACCGGCGGCCAGCGCTTCCTCCACGTCGGACAGAGCGCCTTCGAAGTCACCGAAGAGAAGGCGATGGTCGGCGCGCCGGTGGCGGGCGTATCCCCCGTCCTGACCCCGGCGGACCCCCTCGTCCAGCGCGGCGCGGGCCTCCTCGTGACGGTCGAGGCCCGTGAGGATGTCACCCCGGGTGGTGTGGAAGAAGGCCATCTCCGGATTCGCCGCGACCGCGACGTCGATGTCGGCGAGGGCGGCCTGATGATCGCCGGATCGCCGGCGGGCCATCGCACGCCAGGTGTGCGCCCACTCGTTGCCGGGATCGAGTTCGATCGCGCGGCTCAGGGAGAGCACCGCCGCGTCGTTCTCCTTCAGCCTGCTGAGCGTCATCCCTCGCTGCAGATGATTCTCGGCGTCGTCGAGAGCCAGCTCGACGGCCCGGTCGAAATCGGCGAGCGCCGTTCGGTACTCGCCGAGGTCGTCGTACGCCCGGCCACGCATGTAGTACGCCCACTCGTAGTCCGGGTCGATCCGGAGCGCTGTGGTGAAGCCGTCGACGGCGAGCCGGCTTCGCTCGCCGCGCCGGTGGAACGCCGCCCGGATCGCGTGGGCGCTGGCGCTGCCGGGATCCGCCGTGACGATCGCGTCGTAGGCCGCCGAAGCGGCGTCCTGGTCACCGGTCTGTTCAAGGAATGACGCGAGTTCGGTCAGGTAGAACACGTCGTTGGGCCGGAGCGCGACGGCCGCGCGGTGACCGGCGAGCGCCTCGTCATTCTCCCCGAGCTCGGCGAGGAGCGTCGCCCGGTAGTAGGTGGCCCAGGCGGAGTCGGGGTCGAGCCGGAGCGCGACGTCGATCTCGTCGATCGCCTTCCGGACGTCACCGCGTTTGAAGTACACCTCGCTCCGGACGGTGTAGGCCCACTTGTGGTCGGGCTGGAGCCGGACGGCTTCGTCGAGGTCGGCCATCGCGCCGTCGAGATCGCCGAGTTCGGCGCGAGCGGAACCCCGCCCGCGCCACGAGTAGGCGTAGGTGGGATCGAGGTCGATCGCCCGGTCCAGATCCGACAGCGCCCGTTCCCAGTCGCCTTCGTCGCGGAACAGATTGCCCCGGTCGCTCCAGACGTAAGGGTCCGCGGGGTTCAGGGCGAGTGCCCGGTCGTAGTCTCGTTTCGCCGCTTCGGCGTCGTCCTTGCCCTCGTACGCCCAGGCCCGCCGCCGAAGCACCGTCGAGAGCCGGGGCGCGTCGAGTTCGCCCGCGCCGGAGAGCAGGTCGAGCACCTGGATCTCCCGAGGGCCGTCACCGTCGCCGACAGCGCCGGCCAGCCGTTGCGCCCAGGCCAGGACCGCCGGTGCGTCCGCGTCGACGCCCGCCTGCTCCATCATGCGAGCCCAGGACCGCGCGGAAGCCGAACCGGTGGTGACCATCTCCGCGGCGCCGAGCAGCGCGTCCGGCAACGCGTCTGCCGGATCGCCGCACAGCCGGTGGTAGGTCTGTTCGAGTTTCCTTCGCTGCCAGCGTTCGTCGGTCCAGGCGTCGCGGTGGCGGCTGAGGCCGAGTTCGTCGCACCGGCCTTGGTAGTACTCGCTGAGCCTGCGGTGCCGTTCGGCGAACTCGGCGGGCGAAAGACCGCGTTCCAGCCGCACCATCGGACCGCGGACCACCGGGTGGTAGCGCACCGGGAGTTCCCGGCGCCCGACGAACGGTAGTTCCCGCAACCAGCGGAAGGTCTCCCCCGCGGTTTCCTTCCCGGTCAGCACGGCGATGACGTCCTCGTCCAGGACGCGGGGCAGCGCCGCCGTGGCGGCGATCTTCTGTTTGGCCTCCTCCGGAACCCAGTGCAGGAAACGTTTGACCGCGTCATCGCTGGGATCGCTGACGGCGTCCGCCCGAGTGGGGTTCGCCCGGGCCAGCATGGCGACCAGGACGGGCAGGCCTTCGGTCAGCCGCAACACGATCTCGATCACCTCCTCGTCGGTGATCCCGTGCTCGGCGAGCAGACGGCGTGCCTCGGGTTCGCTGAACGGCCGGAGTTCGATCTCGCGCGCCAGCGGCGCGTACCGGTTCCATCTCGCCTCGTCCAGCGGGAACTGGCCCGCGACGGTGAGCACCAGATTCTGCGGCAGGTCGCCGTACAACCCGCCGAGGAGGTCGAGCAGCCAGGTCTCCAGTACCGGTGAGGTGCGCTCGAAGGTGTCGAAGAACAGCGCGACCTGCCGGGTTTCCGGAAGGCGCCAGAGATCCTCGACGAACGGTTTGGTCAGCTCCTCCGCCGGGTCCAGGAGCAGCTGGACATCGGCCTTCCGCTTGAACTTCGCCGCGAGATAGACCTGCAACTGCTCCAGCTGCTTCGCCGTCGCGTCCGCGTCGATCGCGTCGGCGGCGATACTCCCGCCAGGCAGGGTTTTCGCCACGCCGAGACCGGCCTTGACCACGGTCTTCGTCACGAGCGCGCGACCGGCCGCCGGGGCTTGCGGATCGCTGTTGAGCCGCTCCCTCGCCTTGAGATAGAACTCGTACCGCTTCTCGAACCGGCGCATCTCGTGCCCGCTACGGGCAAGGTCCTTCGCCAGTTTCACCAGCGTCGAGGGAAGGTCCTGCTGCCGGTCGTCGGCGAACCCCACGGCGGCGCGGGCCTCCTCGGCGATCCCGCGGAGCTGGTCGAGCAGAAAGGACTTGCCGACCCCGGCGAGACCGTGCACCGAGAACAGGTACCGGCGGCGCCGGTCGTCCCCGGGCAGCCCCAGATTGACCCGGAATTCCTCGCGTTCCCCGACCCTGCCGACGAAACCGTCGCTCAGCCGGGCACGCGCGACGTCTTGGATGCTGGACCGACCGTCTGGACGTGACACAAGTCCTCACTTTGCCACACCCCGAGACGTGTGAAGGCCTCCTTCCCACAGCCGAGCCGGGGGAAGGAGGCCTTCACGCGCTTGTCCGGGTCAGGCCCGCAGGCTCGCGCCGAAGCGTTCACCGGCGATCGCGACGGCGGCGTCGCGGGCCTTGGTGGCCTCGTCGACGGTCAGCGTGCGGTCCGCGGCGCGGAACCGCAGCTTGTACGCCACCGAACGCTTGCCCTCGCCCAGCTGCTCGCCCTGGTAGGAGTCGAACAGCGTGATGTCTTCGAGCAGTTCGCCCGCGCCTTCGCGCAGCGCCTCGGCCAGGTCGGCCGACGGCACACCGGACTCGGCGACGAGGGCGACGTCGAGCAGCACCGGCGGGTACGCCGAGATCCGCGGCGCCGGACGGCTGTCCGGGATCGGGATCGCGTCCAGGTCGAGTTCCATCGCGACGGTGCGCGGCGGCAGCCCGAGCGCCTCGACGACCTTCGGGTGCAGCTCGCCGGCGTACCCGACGGGCCACTGCCCCACCCGCAGCTGCGCGCAGCGGCCGGGGTGCCACGGCGGCTGGTCCGCCGCGGCGGTGGTCAGCTCGACGCCGGCGGCCTGCGCCACCAGGCGGGCGGCCTGCACCGCGTCGGCCCAGTTCGCGTGCTCGCCCTCGCCCCACCAGCCAGCGCGGCCGCGCTGGCCCGCGAGCACGACGGCGACGTGCAGCGGCTGCGGCGGGACGGCCGCCTCCAGCACCGCGAGCTCCTCGTCGGTCGGCCGCCGGTCCACCCCCAGCGAAGGCATCGGGATCGGGTTCGGCCCGGGCAGCACGACCTG
This sequence comes from Amycolatopsis sp. NPDC089917, assembly GCF_040684635.1. Classification (NCBI taxonomy): domain Bacteria; kingdom Bacillati; phylum Actinomycetota; class Actinomycetes; order Pseudonocardiales; family Pseudonocardiaceae; genus Amycolatopsis; species Amycolatopsis sp. NPDC089917. The sequence continues at coordinate 19,815 of NZ_JBFBGL010000010.1, forward strand.
TCCGATGTGGAACAGCGAGACGTCCTTGAAGCCACGGGAAATGTTGCGCTGCAGGATCTCCAGCAGCCCCGGCAGCAAGGTGCTCGCCATCCGGTCCTTGTCCGCTTCAAGCGGGTTGCGGACCTGGACGGTGCTGCGGCGGACGTCGTCCTCGGGCAGCCCGAACGAATCCCAGACCGAATCCGAGATGAACGGGAAGGGCAGCACCTCGACGTAGCCGTTCTCCGCCAGCGCACGCGCGACCGAACGACGGCGGCGCTGCGCGTCGGTGAGGCCACGACCGGCCGGGGCTTCGGGCAGCACCGACGGGATGCTGTCGTAGCCCTCCAGCCGGAGCACCTCCTCGACCAGGTCGGCGGGCTGCACCAGGTCACCGCGCCAGCTCGGCGGGACCGCGGTCACCAGCGCGGTGCCGTCCTCGGACGTGCCCACGTTGACCTTGCAGCCGATCTGCGAGAGCCGCTTGACCGTGACACCGCGCTCGTAGCGCACCCCGGCCACCTGGTCGGGCAGGCTGATCGGCATGGTGACCGGCTGGTTCGGCTCGACGCCGCCCTCGTCGGTGCGGCCGGGCAGGATCGAGCCCTCGCCGTACTGACGCAGCAGGCGCGCGGCGAGTTCGACGGCCGCCGCGCACAGCTGCGGATCGGTGTAGCGCTCGAACCGCTTGGCCGCCTCGGAGAACAGCTTGTGACGGCGGGCCGTCCGGCTGATCGACGACGGATCCCAGTGCGCCGCTTCGAGCAGCACGTCGGTGCTCTCCGGCGTGATCTCGGTCGACGCGCCGCCCATCGTGCCCGCCAGCGAGATGACCCCGCTGTCGTCGGCGATGATCACGTCGTCCGTGTCGAGCGTGCGCACGACATCGTCCAAAGTGGTCAGTTTCTCGCCCGGCTTCGCCTTGCGCACCACCAGATCACCCTTGACCGAACCGGTCGCGAACGCGTGCAGCGGGTGCCCGAGTTCGAGCATGACGTAGTTGGTCACGTCGACCGCGAGCGAGATCGAGCGGATCCCCGCCAGCATCAGGCGACGGCGCATCCACCACGGCGTCGGCGCCGTCGCGTCGAGGTTCTTCACCCGGCGCAGGACGAACCGCTTGCAGCCTTCGGTGTCTTCGACGCGCACCGGCCACGCGTCGCTCTCGGCCTCGGGGACCTCGATGGCCGCCGGGTCGCCGAACGCGACGTCGAGCGCGTTGGACAGCTCGCGGGCCAAGCCGCGGACCGACAGGGTGTACCCGCGGTCCGGGGTCGGCGTCACCTCGAGGACGGTGTCGTCGAGTTCGAGCAGCTTGTTCGCGTCCTCGCCCGGGCTGGCGGTGCTCGGCGGCAGCACCAGGATGCCGGAGTGGTCGTCCCCGATGCCGAGTTCGCGCGCGGAGCAGATCATGCCGTCGCTGAGCCGGCCGTAGGTCTTGCGCGAGCCGATCTCGAAACCGCCGGGCAGCACCGTGCCGGGCAGCGCGACGACGACCAGGTCGCCCTCGGCGAAGTTCGTGGCACCGCAGATGATCCCGCGGGTCCTGATCCCGGTGGGGCCGTCGTCCTCGAAGGGACCTTCGTCGTCGTCCTCGTCGTCGTCGAGGTTCTCGTCCGGCTTGTCGTCGGCGGTGTCGTCGGACTCGCCGACGTCGACCCGGCAGAAGCGGACCGGCTTCTTGAACTCGGTGAGCTCCTCGATCTCGGCGACACGGCCGACCACGAGCGGGCCGGTGACCGGTTCGAGCTTGCGGACGTCGTCGACCTCGATGCCGATGCGCACGAAGGCGTCGGCCAGATCCTGGGCCGTGACCTCCGCGTCGACGTCGAGGTGTTCGATCAGCCAGCTGGCTGGGACCTTCACTCAGGCCTCCGTTCCGAAGGGCAGGGTGAACCTGATGTCGCCCTCCACCATGTCGCGCATGTCCGGGATTCCGTTCCGGAACTGCAGGGTGCGCTCGATACCCATGCCGAAGGCGAAGCCCGAGTAGACCTCGGGATCGACGCCGCAGGCACGCAGGACGTTGGGGTTGACCATGCCGCAGCCACCCCATTCGACCCAGCCGGGTCCGCCCTTCTTCTCCTCGAACCAGACGTCGACCTCGGCCGACGGCTCGGTGAACGGGAAGAAGTGCGGGCGCAGGCGGGTCTTCGACGTGCCGCCGAACATCGCGCGGGCGAAGGCGTCGAGGGTGCCCTTGAGGTGCGCCATCGTCAGGCCCTTGTCCACCGCGAGCCCTTCGACCTGCGAGAACACCGGGGTGTGCGTGGAGTCGAGCTCGTCGGTCCGGTAAGTGCGGCCGGGGCAGACGACGTACACGGGCAGGTCGCGGTGCAGCAGCGTGCGGGCCTGCACCGGCGAGGTGTGCGTCCGCAGCACCAGGCCGGAGTCCTCCTCGCCGAGGTAGAACGTGTCCTGCAGCTGGCGCGCGGGGTGGTCCTTGCCGAAGTTCAACGCGTCGAAGTTGAACCACTCGGCTTCGAGTTCCGGACCGTCGGCGACCTCGTAGCCCATCGCGACGAACGCGTCGGCGATGCGCTCCGACAGGGTCGCGATCGGGTGCCGGGCGCCGCGGGGCACCCGATCCCACGGAAGCGTGACGTCGACGGCCTCTTCGCGGAGCACTCGCTCGTCACGCTCCGCTTGCAGCACCGCACGACGCGCGTCGAAGGCGGACTGAATGCCTTGCCTGGCTTCGTTGACCCGCTTGCCCGCCTCGGCCTTCTCCTGCTTCGGCAGGGCGCCGATCTCGCGGCGGGCGAGCAGCAGCGGAGACTGGTCCCCGAGGTGAGCGGGCTTGACCGCGGCCAGCGCGTCGAGATCCGCCGCGGCGGCGAAATCCGTCTCGGCCTGCTTGACGGCGGCCGTCAACGTTTCCGGCGCGAGGGCTCCCGCCTGGGGGTCCTGCTTGTCGTTGGCTTCGGACATAACTCCTCGGCGTCCGCTGGGACTGGTCCGGTGCACGCGAGCGCACACATGGGTTAAGCAGCAGCTGAATTCTATGGGACAGCGAACGGCGGCCCCCGATCACCCTCGGGCTGGGCACACCGTCACTCAGGAGTGCGAAAGACGCGCTCTACGCCGTAAACAAGGTGCTGGAACGAACACTGCGTTCCATGAGAGCTCCCTTGGTGTCGTGAGGTGACGGCGTGATGCCCGCGACTCTACGTGGTCGCGGGCACCGAAGCCATCGATTTGCGCTCAGCGCCCGGCGAAGGCGCCCTCGAAGTCCACCTTGCCGAACTCCTCTGGGACGATTCCGTCGGCGGCGTAGCGGTACAACGCGGTCTGGTAGATCCCGGACAGCGTCGTGCAGAGGATCGAGACCAAGAACCCCCACACGAGTGAAATCCCGACGGCGACGAAGATCGTGATGGCGCCGCCGAGCAGGAAGCCCGCCCCGAGGAACACCACGAAACCCGCCACCGACAGCAGGAAACCGACCAGGCCGATGCCGATCCGTCCGGCCGCCTGCTCGCCCCAGGTCCGCTTGAGCAGTTCCGCCGAGCGCTTGGCGCCGTGCCGGACACCGGCGTCCTCGATCATCATCACCGGGAGCACCAGGTAGGTGATCAGGTTCCAGGCGGCGCCGGCCAGCCTGCCGACGAGGAGACCGATGAACCCGAACCGCTGCTCGATCTCCCGGAGGATCAAGGTGACCGTCGCCGTCACCACCGACCAGCCCAGCAAGGGCAGCCAGCGGCGTCCTGCCTCGGCCAGCCCGGCGGCCACGCGGGGGTCGTCACCACGCAGCGCGACGTCGGCCTGCGAGATGAGCGCGGCGTTGAAGAACACCGTGACGAACGCGGCCGCGAGGTAGAACAGGCCGATCATCACGTAGGAACCGGGCGTCAGCCGGGAATGGTCGGCGATCTCGGTGTGGGAGATCCAGTAACCCGAGCCGAGGAACACCGCGGCGACCAGCAGGCCGGCGACGGCGGCGAGCACCGGGAAGAGCGCGAGTTCCTTGCGGGACCGCAGAACTCGCCAAGATGCGCCGAACAAGGCAAAGGAACGGGCGATACGCCCCATGATTCCCCCAGTGAATCAACGGAAATGGTGAAGCGGCAGCTTAGCGAGCCGCGCGCGACGCCATCGCGTTGGTGTACACACAGATCGCCGCGGCCGTCGCGAGGTTCAGGCTCTCCGCCCGGCCGTACATCGGGATCTTGACCGCGAGGTCGACCGTTTCCTGGACGCGCTGCGGCAAACCGTGCGCCTCGTTGCCGAAAACCCACGCGGTGGGCTCGTCGAAGGTCACTTGATCGAGTTCGGTGTCGGCGTAGCCGTGCGCGCCGAGTGTGCGGAGTCCGGCGGCGGAGCAGGCCTTCAAGGCCGCGTCGACGTCCCGGATCCGGGTGATGGCGGGGTGGAACAGGCTGCCGGCGGCCGCGCGGACGCATTTGCCGTTGTGCGGGTCGACGCTGTCCCCCGCGAGGACGACCACGTCGGCGCCCGCGGCGTCCGCGACCCGGATCACGGTGCCCGCGTTGCCGGGGTCCGCGACGTCGACGAGGACGACGACGAGTTTCGCGCCCGGCTTGAGGACGGTCTCTTGTGGACGGTCGACGAGTGCGCAGACGGCGACGATGCCCTGCGGCGTCACGGTCTCGGACAGTCCGTCCGCGGCGCGGTCGGTGATCGGCGAGACCGGGACGCCGGCTTCGCGCGCGGTGACGAGCAGCCGCTCGTTCTGCGCGGCGGCGCGTTCGGTCACGAACAGCTCGTACACCTTGCCGCCGTCTTCGAGCGCGGCCTCGACGGCGTTCGCGCCCTCGGCGAGGAACCGGCCGGTCTTCTCGCGCTCGGCCCGGCGGGTGAGCTTGCGCGCAGCAACAACCCGGGGCGTCCGTTCGGTGAACGGAGCCGCCCCGGGTTGCGGAAGAGCGCTGTAGCCGGTCAGGCCGACTTCTTCTCTTCGGTGTTCACGTTCGCCTTGGCCAGCTCGGCCAGCGCGGTGAAGGCGGCGGCGTCGTTGACGGCGAGGTCCGCGAGGATCTTGCGGTCGACCTCGACACCCGCGGCCTTGAGGCCCTGGATGAACCGGTTGTAGGTCACGCCGTTGGCGCGAGCCGCCGCGTTGATGCGGGTGATCCACAGCTGGCGGAAGTCACCCTTGCGGGCACGACGGTCCCGGTAGGCGTAGTTCAGCGAGTGAAGCGTCTGCTCCTTCGCCTTGCGGTACAGCCGCGAACGCTGGCCGCGGTAACCGCTGGCGAGCTCGAGAGTCGCGCGACGCTTCTTCTGGGCGTTGACCGCCCTCTTGACGCGTGCCACTGGTCCATCCTGTCGATCTGGGGGCGCGGCGGGCGCGCCCGGGGTTTACAAGTGCGGGGGTGTCAGCGGCCGAGAAGGCGCTTGACGCGGCCGACGTCGTTCTTGGCGATCTCGGTCGTGCCTTCGAGGCGGCGGGTGAGCCTGTTGGACTTCTTCTCCATCAGGTGGCGGCGGCCGGCCTTCTGGCGGCGCAGCTTGCCCGAACCCGTGACGCGGACACGCTTGGACGTCCCGCTGTGCGTCTTCATCTTCGGCATTACGTTGTCCTCTTTCGTGCGGCGGCACACCGGGGTGCTCCGGTGCGCCGCTGACATGTGCTGGTCGGCGCTACGCGTCGGCGGGCGGCTCGGACGACTCGTCCTTGGCTGCCTTCGCGGCCTTCTGCGGCTTCACGTTCTTGTGCGGGGCCAGCACCATGATCATGTTGCGACCGTCCTGCTTCGGCGACGACTCGACGAAGCCGAGTTCGGTCACCTCGTCGGCGAGCTTCTGCAGCAACCGGAAACCGAGTTCCGGCCGGGACTGCTCGCGACCGCGGAACATGATCGTGACCTTGACCTTGTTGCCTGCCGCCAGGAAGCGCGACACGTGACCCTTCTTGGTCTCGTAGTCGTGCTGGTCGATTTTCGGCCGCAGCTTCTGCTCTTTGATGACGGTGAGCTGCTGGTTGCGGCGGGACTCGCGGGCCTTCTGCGCGCTCTCGTACTTGAACTTGCCGAAGTCCATGAGCTTGCATACGGGCGGGCGTGCCTGCGGAGCGACCTCGACGAGATCGAGATCGTTCTCCTGTGCCAGCCGCAGCGCATCTTCGATCCGGACGATGCCGACCTGTTCACCGGCCGGTCCGACGAGACGGACCTCCGGTACCCGGATTCGGTCGTTGATGCGTGTCTCGGAGCTGATGGGGCCTCCTTGGTCCGAGGTAAGTTCTTCTACCGTTTCGACCTGGTGCCCACATGTCGAAGGCCCCGGTACCGTGAGGTACTCGAGGCCCACTCATTCCGATCGCGTTCAGTCTCCAGAACCGAACGCACCGCCTCCGACGCCCGAAATCGTCTTTGGCGAGACCGGACCCGGACACCTGATGTTGCGGCGGTGACACGGGTGGGAGCGGGGCTCCACTTGCCGCCCCCGATCGCTCGGGGGCTGGTCGCTCGTGGAAGGGTACCAGACGTGTCAGATGAACCCGTTCAGCAACCCCCGTATTCCCCCGACGTCCGCGACCTGGAGGACATCCCGAGCGTCGAGGTGATCAGCAGGGCGGCCGTCATGCTGCTCTCCGCCGGCGCCGAGCGGCTCGGCCTCGCCGACGAGGACCCGGCCAGCTCACCGCACCGCGACCTCGACGAAGCGCGCCGCCTGATCACCGCCCTCGCCGGGCTGGTGACCGCTTCGGCAGAGTACCTCGGCCTGCACGCGGGCCCGTTGCGCGACGGCCTGCAGTCGCTGCAGAAGGCGTTCCGCGAGGCTTCGGCCGTGCCGGACGCGCCCGGGCAGGGGCCGGGCGAGAAGTACACGGGGCCCGTTTACTAGGTCTCCCGCAAGTGTCAGGAAAGGGTCGTTCAGGACGTTTTTCGTCCTGAACGACCCTTTGCTGA
>NZ_JBFBGL010000010.1:26681-44624 GCF_040684635.1 Amycolatopsis sp. NPDC089917
GGGCCCTTTTTACTCGCTCCCCCTCTCTTCCACGTTTTGCTTCTGTCCGTACATTTTTCGTCCTGAACGACCCTTTCCTGACATCCGGCGCTACCCAACCGTCGCACTGGCAGCTAACATTTCAGATGTGAGTGGGTTGGCGAAGGTGCCGAGGTCCCTCCTGAGGGACGAGGCCTACGAGAACATCCGCCGGGCGATCATCGACGGGACGCTGCCGCCGGGGACGAACCTGCGCGACGGCGACCTGGCCGATCAGCTGGGGCTTTCCCGGGCGCCGGTGCGCCAGGCGTTGCTGAGGCTCGTCGAGGACGGTCTCGTCGAGTCGAAGCCGCAGAGCTACACGCGTGTGGCCGGGTTCGTGCCCGACGACGTGCGCGACGCGCTCCAACTCGTGCGCGCGCTGCACGAGTTCGCCGTCCGGGCGGGCGCGCCGCGGATGGGGCCCGCCGAGGTCGCGGCGATGCGCGCGGCCAACACCCGGTTCGCCGACGCGATCGCCGCCGGGGACATCGCGGCCGCGATCACCGCTGACGACGAGCTTCACGACGTCCCGGTCGCTGCCGCGCGCAACCGGGCGATCGCCGCGACGCTGGCCCGCTACACCCCGCTGCTCCGACGTCTCGAATACGCCCGTTTCGGCTCCTTGCCCGCACACCGGTCGGTCCAGCGTCACGCGGAGCTGGCCGACGCCCTCGAAGCGGGTGACGTCGACGTGGCCTGCGCGATCACCGCCACCATCTGGACCGAACTCGAAGCCCTCCTGGAGACGCCATGACCCTCGCCGACTTCCCGCGCTACCCGCTGCTGTTCGGCCCCTCCCCCGTCCACCCGCTCGAACGGCTCACCGCCCACCTCGGCGGCGCGCGGGTCTGGGCGAAACGCGAGGACGTCAACTCCGGTATCGCGTTCGGCGGCAACAAGACCCGGAAGCTCGAATACCTGGTCGCCGACGCGCTCGACTCCGGGGCGGACACGCTGATCTCGATCGGCGGCGTGCAGTCGAACCACACCCGCCAGGTCGCCGCGGCCGCCGCTCGGGCCGGGCTCAAGGCCGTGCTGGTGCAGGAGAGCTGGGTCGACTGGAACGACCCGCTGTACGACAAGGTCGGCAACATCCAGCTCTCGCGCGTCCTCGGCGCGGACATCCGGATGGTCGAGGCCGGTTTCGGCGTCGGGTTCAAGGAGAGCTGGGAGAACGCGGTCGAGGAGATCGAGGCCGACGGCGGGAAGCCTTACGCGATCCCGGCCGGCGGATCGGACCACCGCCTCGGCGGGCTCGGCTTCGCGAACTGGATCGTCGAACTGGAAGAGCAGGAGGCCGAGCTCGGCGTCTTCTTCGACACGGTGATCGTCTGCTCGGTCACCGGCAGCACGCAGGCCGGGATGATCGCCGGGGCCGCGCTGTCGGGCAAGCCGCGGCGGATCCTCGGCATCGACGGGTCGGCGAAACCGGCGGAGACCCGCGATCAGGTCACCCGCATCGCGCGGGCGACCGCCGAGCTGATCGGCGCCGGCGAGATCGGCGAGGTCGAGCTGGACGAGCGCTATCACGCCGGGATCTACGGCATCCCGGACGAATCCACTTTGGACGCGATCCGGACGCTGGCGCGGCTGGAGGGTGTCCTCACCGATCCGGTGTACGAGGGCAAGTCGTTGGCGGGGCTGATCGACCTCGTCGCCCGGGGCGAGATCTCGCGGGACTCGAACGTGCTCTTCGCGCATCTGGGCGGGCAGCCCGCGCTGAACGGGTACACGAGCGTGCTCTAGTGGGGCTAAAGGGCGCCATACCCGCATCCGACGCGGTGAAGGGCGCTTACCCGCATGCGATGCGGGTAAGCGCCCTTCAGCCAAGTCAGTCCGTGACGGCCAGGACGTCGATCTCCACCAGCAGTCCGGCGGGCAGGCCGACGTAGACGGTGGTGCGGGCCGGGTGCGGGGCCTCGCCGATCAGCTTGTTGTAGACCTCGTTGAACACGCCGAAATGGTCGACGTCGGTCAGGTACACGCGCACCATCACCGCGTCGGCCAGGCTCGAACCAGCGGCTTCGAGCACCGCCTCGATGTTCTTGAAGGTCTGCTCGGTCTGCTCGCCGACCGTGTCGCCGACGATGGCGCCGGTGGCCGGGTCGAAGGCGACCTGACCGGCCACCTGCAGGATGTTGCCCTTGCGGACCGCCTGCGAGAACGCGGCCACCGGCTTCGGCGCGTTCTCCGTGCTGATCGCGGTCTTGCTCATTCCAACTTCCCCTTTCGGTTCCCCGTCCATCCACTGTGGACGGAAGCTTCCTCGGTGGCGGCGACCAGTTCGGGCACGAGCCCCATCAGGCCGTCGTAGTCCAGCAGCACCTTCGGTACCGATATCGACGCGGCCGCCAGCACGACACCGCCCGGGCCACGGACCGGCGCGGCGATGCAGTGGATGAAGTCCTCGTGCTCGGCGTTGTCCACCGCGTAGCCGCGGTCGGCGACGAGCGCGAGTTCCTTCTCGTACGCCTCGGGTGTGGTGATCGTGTTCGGCGTGCGGACGAAGAAGTCGATCCGCGACACCACGTCCGCCTGCTTTTCCGGCGTCATCGCCGCGACGAGCACCTTGCCGACCGCGGTGCAGTGCAGCGGCGCGCGTTTCCCGATGCGGGAGTACATCCGCACCGAATGCCTGCCCTCGAACTTGTCGATGTAGACGACCTCTCCGTCCTCATAGGACGCGAGGTGGATGGTGTGCCCGGTGCGCGCGTTGAGCCCGGCGAGCGCCGATTGGGCGGTGCGGCGGACGTCGCGGTCCTCCAGCGCCTGCTGGGCGAGATCGAAGAGCGCGCTGCCCAGCCGGTAGTACCGCTGACCTTCCCGGCGCACGAAGTGATGCGTCTCCAGGGTGCGCAGCAGGCGCAGCACGGTCGACTTGTGCACGCCGATCTCCTCGGCGAGCTGATCGAGGGTCTTCGGCTCGCGGGCGAGCCCGCTCAGCAACGTGAGCGCCCTGTCCAGGCTCTGGCTCATCCGCCCACCAATCCCTTGTCCGTCAGCTTCGCCGCAGCCCATGCTGCCTCATCCGCCCCGAGGAGCGTTCCGACGACGGCGTCGGACAGCGGCGTCCCCACGTCGTCGTGGGTCAGCAGGGTGGCGGCGGCCTGCAGGTGACCGCGTCGCAAGCGAGTCGCGGGCGCGTCGTCGCGCAGGGTGGCGGCGAGGAACCCGGCCGCGAACGCGTCACCGGCACCGACCGGCTCCACGACGTCGACCTGGAGCGCGGGCGAGAACAGGGGTGCCGCGTCGCCGTCGATCAGCGTCACCCCGCGTTCCCCGTGCTTGACGACCAGCGTCTTCGGTCCGGGCAGCGCGACGCGCAGCCGTTCCGGGTCACCGGTCCCCCACACCCGCTCGGCTTCGTCCTCCCCGGCGAGCACGATGTCGGCCCTGGCCGCCAGTTCGGCCAGAATCGAAGGATCGCGTCCGGTCCACAACGCCGGCCGGAGGTTCACGTCGAACGACACCAGCGTGTCGCCGCGCGGCCGTTCGAGCAGGGCGCGCACCAGGTCGAGACAGCCGTCCGACAGCGCGGGAGTGATCCCGGACAGGTGGATGACGCGCACCCCGTCGAGATCGAGTTTCCCCAGCAGCCCGGCGTCCATCCCGGACGCGGCCGACCCCTTGCGGTAGTACCGCACGGGACTGCCTTGAGCTCCGCTTTCCTTGATGTAGAGCCCTGTCGGACGCGTCGGGTCGACCATGACCGCGCTGACGTCCACCCCCGCGGCGGCGATCTCGCGCACCAGCGCGCGGCCGAACGGGTCGTCCCCGACGGCGCTCACCCAGGCGCTGGTGAAACCCAGCGCGGGGAGATGGCAGGCGACGTTCGACTCGGCCCCGCCGATGGTCCGCACCCACTTCCGTACCTCGTCGGGCGGCCCGGATTCGGCCGGTACGAACAAGGCCATCGACTCCCCGATGCAAATCACGTCGGGCGCGCTTGTCACCTTCGCGTCTCCTAGTCGTCACGCCGTTGACCTCTAGCGGACCGGATGCTACACCTATCCCACGCAATATGCGCAACGTCCGTTGCAACATACGCAACCGAGGTGAACCTCATGTTCGAAGCCGGCACCATCGATTCCGCCGCGGTCGCGGCCGTCCGCGAGGAGCGCGTCGACTGGCGCTTCCGCTCGGTCGCGTCTTCGCTGTCGGGGCTCACGATCGGCGAAGCCGCCGCCCGCGGCGCGAAGCTGTTCGAAGACGGCTTCCTCGGCCCGTTCGTCGTCCTCGACGAAGAGGCCCTCGAACACAACCTGCGCACGATGGCCGGCTGGTGCGCCGAACGTGGTGTCGCGCTGGCCCCGCACGGCAAGACGACGATGGCGCCGCAGCTGTTCGAGCGACAACTCCAGCACGGCTCGTGGGGCATCACCTGCGCGAACGCCGGGCACCTACGGATCTACCGGGCGTTCGGGGTCTCCCGGATCCTGCTCGCGAACCAGTTGCTCGACCCGTCGGGCCTGAAGTGGCTCGCCGCGGAACTGGACGCCGACGAAGACTTCGAGTTCGTCTGCTGGGTCGACTCGGTCCGCGGTGTCGAGCTGATGACCGAAGCCCTGCGCGGCGCCCGCCGGAAGGTGGACGTCCTCGTCGAACTCGGCGCCGAGGGCGGCCGCACCGGCGTCCGCGACACCGAGACCGCGCTCGCCGTCGCCGAGGCCGCGCACGCGAGCCCCGCCCTGCGGTTGCGCGGCTCCGGCGGTTACGAGGGCGCGCTCTCCCACCACACCGACGAGAAGTCGCTCCAGCTGATCAGTTCCTATGTGGACGGTCTGCGCGAGCTCGTCTTCGCCTTCCACGGCAAGGGCCTGCTCGACGAGGCCGGGCAGATCATCGTCACCGGCGGCGGCAGCGCGTACTTCGACCGCGTCGCCGACGAGCTCACCAAGGACTGGGGCGACCTGGACGTCCTGCCGATCCTGCGCAGCGGCGCCTACGTGACCCACGACGACGGCTTCTACCGCGTGATCTCGCCGCTGGGCGAGCACCCGCGCATCGGCGGCGTCGCCTCGTTCCGTCCCGCGCTTCGCGCCTGGGCGCAGGTGACGTCGAAGCCGACGGACGAACTCGCGCTGCTCACCATCGGCAAACGGGACGCCTCCTTCGACGAAGGCATGCCCGAACCGCGCCTGATCCGCAAGGGCGACGGGCGACCGTCCGCGCTCGAAGGTCATTCCATCCAGAAGATGAACGACCAGCACGCCTTCCTCACCCTGCCCGCGTCGTCACCGGTCGAGGTCGGCGACTGGATCGCCCTCGGTCTGTCGCATCCCTGCACCGTCTTCGACAAGTGGCCCCTCATCCCGGTCGTCGGCCCCGACGGCGAGACCGTGCTCGATTTCGTCCGCACGCATTTCTGAGTTCCCCGGTGAACCCGCGCGTGGAGCGACACAGCGGGTTCACGTTCGGTCACCTATACAGATCGATCTTCAGCTCCGCCAACACACCCTGATCCGTCCTCCACCGCCGCAGAGGAAGACATCATGGACATCGTTGTCCGCTCCGCTCTGATCGCCGACGGCACCGGGGATCCGCTCACCAGGCACGACGTGGGCATCTCCGGTGGCCGGATCGCCAGTGTCGCCGAACCCGGTTCGCTCGCGGGCCGTCGCACCATCGACGCCGAAGGACTCGTGCTCGCGCCCGGGTTCATCGACATGCACTCGCATTCCGATCTCCAGCTGCTCGCCAATCCGGATCACCTCGCGAAGCTCTCCCAGGGCGTCACCACCGAGGTCCTCGGACAGGACGGGCTCTCCTACGCGCCCGTGAACGACGACGTCCTCGCGTCGCTGCGCCAGCAGCTCGCCGGGTGGAACGACGACCCGGAAGGCTTCGACTGGAACTGGCGCTCGGTCGGCGAGTACCTCGACCGGCTCGACGCCGGGGTCGCGGTCAACGCGGCCTACCTGGTGCCGCAGGGCACCGTCCGCATGCTCACCGTCGGCTGGGAAGACCGGCCCGCCACCGAGGCCGAGATGAACGCGATGAAGGAGCTCATCGCGACCGGTCTCGCCGAGGGCGCGATGGGCATGTCGTCCGGACTCACCTATACGCCGGGCATGTACGCCACGACCGAGGAACTCGTCGAACTTTGCCGGGTCGTCGGGGAGAACGGCGGCTTCTACAGCCCGCACCACCGCAGCTACGGAAAGGGCGCGCTCGAAGCGTTCGGCGAGATGGTCGACGTCTCCCGCCGCTCGGGCTGCCCGCTGCACCTCGCGCATGCCACGATGAACTTCTCGGTGAACAAGGGCAAGGCCGGGAACCTGCTGGACCTGCTCGACGACGCGCTCGACGACGGCTGCGACATCACGCTCGACACCTATCCCTATCTTCCCGGCGCCACCTACCTTTCCGCGCTGCTGCCGAGCTGGTCCACCGAAGGCGGGCTCGACGCCACGCTGGCCCGGCTGTCCGATGTGGACACCCGTGAGCGCATCCGCGCCGAGATCGAGGAGACCGGTTCGGACGGCGCGCACGGCGTGCCGATCGACTGGGAGGCCATCGAGATCAACGGCGTCCGCCGGGACGAGAACTCCCACCTCGTCGGGCATTCCGTCGCGGCTTCGGCACAGCGGGCCGGGAAACCGGCGGCGGAGCTGTACTTCGACGTCCTGCTCTCGGAGAAGCTCGGCACGTCCTGCCTGATGCACGTCGGGCACGAGGAGAACGTCCAGGCGATCATGCGGCACCGCACGCACACCGGTGGCAGTGACGGCCTCCTCGTCGGCGCGCGGCCGCATCCCCGCGCCTGGGGCACGTTCCCGCGTTACCTCGCGCGCTATGTCCGCGAGCTCGGCGTGCTCGACCTGGCCGAATGCGTCGCCCACCTCACCGGCCGCGCGGCGCACCGCCTGCGGCTGACCGACCGGGGTCTCGTCCGCGCCGGATACGCGGCCGACCTCGTGCTGTTCGACCCGGAAACCGTCGCCGACACCGCCACGTTCGACGAGCCGCGGCAACAGGCCGCCGGTATCCCCCATGTCTTCGTCAACGGTGTCGCCGCCATCGACGATGGTCAACCGACCGGCGCCCTCGCCGGCCATTCACTGCGGAACCCCGGGAGTGCCCGATGATCGACTGGCTACAACACACGACGGGAGGTCTCCTGACCCTCGCCGCCGTCTCGATCGCGGTGTTGTTGTTCCTCATCATCAAAGTCAAACTCGAGCCCTTCATCGCGCTGATCGTGGTCGGCCTGCTGACCGCGCTGGCCGCGGGCCTGCCGGTCGTCCAGATCGTCGGCTCCGCGCAGAAGGCTTCGGACTCCTTGCTGGAAAAGGGCTTCGGCGGGATCCTCGGCCATATCGCCGCGATCATCGGGCTCGGCACCATCCTCGGGTCCATTTTGGAGCGATCGGGCGGGGCGAAGGTGCTCACCAGCGCGCTGCTGCGGGCCATCGGCGAGAAGCGGGCACCGCTGGCGATGGGCCTCGCGGGCTTCGTCTTCGGCATCCCGGTGTTCTTCGACATCGGCATCTTCGTGCTGGCGCCGCTGGTCTACGTCGCCGCCAAACAGGGTGGGCGTTCGCTGGTGCTGTACGCGTTGCCGCTGCTCGCCGGTCTCTCGATCACGCACGCGTTCCTCCCGCCGCACCCCGGTCCGGTGGCCGCGGCGGGTCTGCTGCACGTGGAACTCGGCTGGATCATCCTGATGGGCCTGGTCTGCGGTATCCCGGCGTTCCTCATCGGCGGCGTGCTGTATTCGACCTGGATCGGCAAGCGGATGGACATCGCCGTCCCCGAGGAGTTCGTGGTCGCGGAAGAAGAGGGCGATAAGGAAGAGAACCCGCCTTCGCTCGGCTTGGTGGCCGCGATCATCGCGGTCCCGCTGGTGCTGATCCTCGCCGGGACCTTCGGCAGCATCTGGCTTCCCAAGGAATCCGCGCTCGCTGGTGTCGCCGCGTTCATCGGTACCCCGGCGGTCGCGCTGACGATCTCGGTGCTGCTCGCGTCGTGGCTGCTCGGCCTGCGCCGGGGCCTGACGGGCAAGGACTTGAGCGAGCTTTCCGCGAAGTCGCTGCGCCCGGTCGCGATGATCCTGCTCGTGGTCGGCGCGGGGGCGTTCTTCGGCGCCGTGCTGGCCGCGACGGGCATCGGCAAGGCCGTCGCGGGTTCCCTCGACAGCGCCGGTCTCCCGGTCATCCTGGCGGCCTACGTGATCAGTTGCGGCATGCGCATCGCGCAGGGTTCGGCAACGGTCGCGATCGTGACCACGAGCGGCATCGTCGCACCGACCGTGGCGACGCTGGGCTACTCGCAGATGCAGCTCGCGCTGCTGGTCGTCGCCATTTCGGCCGGTTCGATCATCGCCTCCCACGTGAACGACGGCGGTTTCTGGATCATCTCGCGGTACTTCAACATGACCGTGCCGCAGACCCTGAAAACCTGGACCGTATTGGAAACTGTCCTTTCCGTTTCCGGTTTCGGCGTGGCAGCATTGCTCATGGCAGTGGTTTAAACCACCTGAAAGCTGGGAGAGATCACGATGACCGGACTCGATCGACGCACCTTCCTCGGCGCCGTCGGAGCGGCTGGACTCACCACCGTTCTGGGTTCCCACCTCGCGAACGCCTCCGAACAGACCTGCGGACCGAAGGGAACCGGGGCCATCTACGTCAGCAGCTACACCAGTTCCGGGCACGGGCTCGATGTCGCTCACCGGGACGCGACCACGAACGCGCTGGTCGTCGACCGGACGATTCCGGGAGTGAGCAACGCTTCCTGGTTCGACATCAGCGCCGACCGCAAGACCCTCTACGTGACCAATGAGGACGAGAACGGCCAGATCTCCGCGTTCAGCCTCGCCGATCCGGCGAAACCGAAGCTGCTCAACAAGAAATCCGCGAAGGGCCAGCACCCGACGCACGTGAGCGTCCATTCGAGCCAGAAGTACGTGCTGGCCGCGAACTACAGCAGCGGCAGCGTCGTCGTCCTCCCGATCCTCGCGGGCGGGAAACTCGGCGACGTCGTCGATCTGGCCCAGCACACGGGCGCCGAGCGGGCCGCGCACGCGCACCAGGTGGTCAACGACCCCACCGGCAAGTGGGTGCTCTCGGTCGATCTCGGCGCGGATTCGGTCTACGTCTACAAACTCGACGTCGCCACCGGGAAACTGAAGCTGAACCAGCAGCTGAAGCTCCCGTCGGGCGCCGGGCCGCGCCATCTCGCCTTCCACCCGAACGGCAAGTACGCGTACATCCTCGGCGAGTTGCGGGCCGAGGTGACCATCGCGGCGTGGGACCCGGCCACCGGGAAACTGACCGCAGGCCAGGTCGTCAAGGCCGTTCCGGCGGGCACTCCCGGCGAGCAGTACCCGGGCGAGATCACCACGTCCAAGGACGGGAAGTTCGTCTACGCGTCCGTGCGCGGTTCCGACACGATCGCGTCGTTCGGCGTCGACGAGGACGGGAAGTCCTTGAAGCTGCTGAACAACGCGCCCGTCGGCGGCGTCTATCCGCGGCACCTCACCCTGGATCCGACCGAACGCTGGTTCTACGTCTCCAGCGACAAGTCCGGCACGCTCAGCTGGCTGCCGCGTGATCCCGCCACCGGTCTCCCGGGGGCCGTCGCCGGAAAACTGGCGCTCCCCCAGGTCAATTCCGTCTTTTTCGCATAAGGAGAAAATTTCATGAGAACTCGCGTGCTCATCGCGGGCCTCGCCGCGGTCGGCCTCGTCGCGGGCTGCGCGCCCGCGCAGAACGCCCCCGCCGCGGGCGGCGGCGACGAGAAGACCGGCACCGTCCGGGTCTGGCTGTTCGACGAAGCCAACCGCGCGCCCAAGGAGGCCACGGTCAAGGAGGCGATCGCCGAGTTCAAGGCGGCGCATTCGGGCGTCGAGGTCGACGTCCAGTGGATCCCGGTGGAAGGCCGCGCGGACAAGTTCTCCGGCGCCTTCAACGACCCCGCGAGCGCACCGGACGTCGCCGAGTTCGGCAACACCGACGTCTCCAGCTACGCCGCCACGGGCGCGCTGGCCGACCTGACCGGCGACCTCTCGTCGTGGAAGGAAGGGGCGGACATCCTCCCCGCGGTGCTGGAGACGGCGAAGTCCGGTGGCAAGACCTACGGGCTTCCCTGGTTCACCGGCATCCGCGCGTTGTACTACCGCACGGACCTCTTCGCCGAACTCGGCCTCAAGCCGCCGACGACACTGGCGGAACTGACCGAGACCGCGAAGACGATCCGCGCCAAGAAGCCGGAGCTGTACGGCATCTCCGTCGGTGGCAAGTACACCTACGCGATGCTCCCGTTCCTGTGGGCGCACGGTGGCGAGATCGCCAAGCAGGACGGCGACAAGTGGAAGTCCACTGTGGACTCCGAGCAGTCCAAGGCGGGCGTGACGGCGTACGCGAACCTGCTGAAGGCGGACATCTGCCCGCCCGAGCAGTGCGCCAACCTCACCGGGACGCAGAGCATCACGGCGTTCGCAGGCGGCAAGGCCGGTATGTCGATCGGCGGTGACTTCAACCGCAAGGCCGTCGAAGCAGGCCAGGTGAAGGGCAAGTACGCGATCATCCCGATCCCGGGCACCGAGGCGGGCAAGATCGCCCCGGCGTTCGCGGGCGGCAATCTGCTCGGCGTGTTCAACGCGACCAAGCGCAAGAGCCTCGCGGTCGAGTTCACCGAACTGCTCGGTGGCACCAAGTACCAGGAGAAGATGTACGTCGCGATGGGCAACCTGCCCACGCTCGGCAGTGTCCAGCAGAAGCTCGCCGCGAGCGACCCGTCGGTCAAGCCGTTCGTCGACACGCTCACCGCGGGCACGAAGTTCGTCCCGGCCACCGGCGCCTGGTCGAAGATCGACGCGCAGAACGTGCTGCCGACCGCGATCCAGCAGATCGCGACCGGCGGCAAGGACCCCGCGGCGGCGCTCGCCACCGCGTCCGCCGAGATGAACAAGGCGTTCGGCTAAGTGGTCACCAAGGAAATCCCCCGCACCACGGCTCCGGCCGTCCCGGCACGGCGGTCCCCCCGCCGTCGCCGGGACGGGCGGGCCGCCCTGCTCTACCTGGCGCCCGGCGGCGTCCTGCTGCTGGCGATGCTGGTGTACCCGATCTACCAGCTCGTCCTGATCTCGTTCTACGACTACGGCCAGCCGCAGGCGGTCGGCAACGCGCCGCTGGTGTTCCTGGGCTTCCAGAACTACACCGACCTGCTGCAGAACCTCCAGTTCTGGGAGGTGCTGGCCAAGACCCTCGGTTTCACGGCGGTCTGCGTCGTCGGCAGTCTCGCGCTCGGAACGGGACTCGCCGTCCTGGCGACCCGGGTCCGCTCCTGGGCGCGGGTCCCGCTGTTCCTGGCGGCGCTGGCCGCGTGGGCGACGCCGGCGATGGCGGGCTCGTACGTCTGGCTGTTCCTGTTCGACGCCGACTTCGGCCTGGTGAACGAGGTGCTTTCGGGCCTCGGGTTCACCGGGATGGCCAACCACTCCTGGACCTTCGACACCTACAGCACGTTCGGCCTGGTGGCCGCCGAGGTCATCTGGTGCTCGTTCCCGTTCGTCATGGTGACGATGTACGCGGGGCTCAAGGGCGTGCCGGAGGAGGTCATCGAGGCCGCATACCTCGACGGCGCGTCGACCTGGCGCACCACGTGGTCGATCACGCTGCCGATGGTGCGGCCGCTGCTGACCATCGCCACCATCCAGTCGATCATCTGGGACTTCAAGATCTTCACCCAGATCTACGTGATGACCAACGGCGGCGGCGTGGCCGGGCGCAACCTCGTGCTCAACGTCTTCGCCTATCAACAGGCCTTCGCCGGACAGGAATACGGTCTCGGCGCGGCGCTCGGAGTCGTGATGACCTTGCTGCTGCTGTCCATCACCGGGCTGTACGTCCGATCGCAACGCCGGAGCGCGGGATGGGTGTGACGACAGCGCCGAAGACGCGGCGGGTCAAGCGGCCGGGCAGGCTGATCGCCGAGATCATCTGCGTGGTGATCGCGGGGATGGTCGCGTTCCCGGTGTACTGGATGGTGCTTTCGGCGTTCAAGCCCACCGGGCAGATCCAGGCGGAGAATCCCCGCCCCTGGACGCTCACGCCGACCCTGGAGCACTTCGAACGCGTGCTCAGCGGCGAGGGCTTCGCGATGTTCTTCCTGAACAGCGTGATCGTGGCCGTCGTGGTGGTGGCGTTGTCGCTGCTGCTCTCGTTCCTTTCGGCGGTCGCGCTGACCCGGTTCAACTTCAAGGGCCGGACCGTGCTGCTGGTGATGGTGCTGGTGGCGCAGATGGTGCCGGTCGAGGCGCTGACGATCCCGCTGTTCTTCCTGATGCGGTCGGTCGGCGACGTCGCGCCCGCGTTCGGCACCAACCACCTCGGCTCGCTGATCCTGGTGCACCTGGCGTTCAGCCTGCCGTTCGCGATCTGGATGCTGCGCGGCTTCGTCGCCGCGGTGCCGCAGGAGCTGGAGGAGGCGTCGAAGATCGACGGGGCGAGCCGTATGCGGTTCACCTGGCAGATCCTCTTCCCGCTGGTGGCGCCCGGGCTGGTGGCGATCAGCGTGCTGGCGTTCATCCACGCCTGGAACGACTTCCTGTTCGCCAAGACGTTCATCATCTCCAACACCGAGAATCAGACGCTCCCGCTGGCCATCCTGGTGTTCTTCAAACCGGAGGACACCGACTGGGGCGCGGTGATGGCGGGGTCGACCCTGATGACCATCCCGGTGCTGGTGTTCTTCATTCTCGTGCAACGACGACTCGTGTCCGTCATGGGCGGCGCGGTGAAGGGCTGACATGCCTGGCTTCGAAACTCTGCTCCCCCGCCCCGTCTCGGTGGAACCGCTGCCGGGACAGTGCCCGGTACCATCCGAAGTGAACGTCCGCACCGACGCCGGACTGCCCGCCGAGGGCTACCGGCTGGAGATCGACCCGTCCGGCGTGACCCTGCACGTGGCCGACGCCGCGGGCGAGTTCTACGGCCGGCAGACGCTCCGGCAGCTCATCGGGCCGGACGCGTTCCGGGCGGCGCCGGTCCACAGTGGACAGCAGACGATCCCGTGCGGTGTGGTCACCGACCACCCGCGGTTCGGCTGGCGCGGGGCGCTGCTCGACGTGGCGAGGAATTTCCGGACCAAGGCCGAGGTGCTGCGGTTCATCGACCTGATCGCCGCGCACAAGCTCAACGTGCTCAACCTGCACCTGACCGACGACCAGGGCTGGCGGATCGAGATCGCCGAGTTCCCCAAGCTGACCGAGGTCGGCGGCTGGCGGAAGTCGTCCATGGTCGGACGGCACGACGGGCCGGAGCGCGACGGGCGGCCGCACGGCGGGTTCTACACGGTCGACGATCTCCGCGAGATCGTCGCGTACGCCGCCGCGCGTTCGGTGACGGTCGTGCCGGAGGTCGACATCCCCGGCCACGCGCGGGCCGCGATCGCCGCCTATCCCGAACTCGGGCCGGAGACCGAGGAACCGTGGGAAGTCTGGACGAGCTGGGGCATCAGCACGTCGCTGCTGAACACGGAGAAGTCCACTGTGGACTTCTTCAAGCGCATCTTCGACCACGTGCTGGACATCTTCCCGTCCGAGGTCATCGCCCTCGGCGGCGACGAGGTTCCCGGCGCGACCGAGGAACACGGCTGGTTCGTCCGCGAGATCGCGCAGCACCTGGTCGAACGGGGACGTCGTCCGCTCGGCTGGGACGAGGTGCTCGAAGCGGGCGACCTGCCGCCGATGATCATCGGCTCGTGGCAGAGCGAGGCGGCGGGTGCGCGGGCGGCGGTCGCCGGGCACGACGTCGTCATGTGCCCCGAGGACCACATCTACTTGGACCACCGGCAGTCCGATCACCCTGACGAGCCGATCCCCGTCGGGTATCTGAGCACGCTGGAGAGCTTCTACGGCTACGAGCCGGTGCCCGCCGACTTCCCCGAGGGGAAGACGATTCTCGGCGCGCAGGCGCAGGTGTGGTCGGAGCATCTCGACACCGTGCGACGAGTGGACTACGTCGTTTTCCCGCGCCTGTGCGCTTTCGCCGAGGTGGCGTGGAGCGACCCGGCCGGGCGGGACTACGCGGAGTTCCTGCCGCGCCTGCGGGATCACCACCTGCCGAGGCTGGACGCGCTGGGCGTCGAATACCGGCCGCTCGACGGGCCGCACCCCTGGCAGACACGGCCCGGGGTTCCGGGACGGCCGCGGCAGAAGTAAGTACATGATGGCCCCCTTCCTCGCGCCTGACGCAAGGAAGGGGGCCATCATGTAGTCATGAGTGATCAGTCCGAGCGGTGGGTCGACGCCACCCAGCTTCCTGAAGAACTCGTAGCGCTCATCGACACCCTCCGCCCCGGCGAAGACGTGCTCATCACCCGGAACGGCGAGACGATCGGGACGATTTCCGGCGCTGTTCAAGAAGTCCCGGCCCCTTCGGCGGACTCCGAGGACATCACGGTCGTGGCCACCGCCATGAAGCTGTCGGCGTCGGCACGGGACTCGTTGTCCGAACGGCTCGGCCCCGGCTACCTCGTCCTGGACCTGCACTCGGCTCCCCCGACCGTCGACGTGCTGCTGGTCCCGCCGGCCAGCCCGCAGCTGATCGGGAACTTCCGGGCGCTGTACCCGAAGGCCCGGATCGTGATCACGGAGATCGAGGACGCCGAACTCGGGGTCAACTACGAGGGCCCGGTCCGCCGCCTTCTCGACGCGGGCGCCGAGGCTTATCTGCCGTCGAGCACGATCCCGCGGCTGGCGGAGCAGCTGGATCGCACCATGACCCGGCTGAACCAGCTGACCGACGGCACGTCAGCTCCCCTGACCATCGAATCGCCGCGGGACGACCGCGTCCTGGAATGATCAGCGGGAGTCGAAGTCACCGAGATTCAGCCAGCCCACCCGATCGTCCCAGCTGTCCCAGAAGACCTGCTTTTCGGAAGCCCGGTAGTGGTGCCGGTATCCCATCAGCTCGCCGCAGTCGATGCTCTCCTCGACCAGATCGGGGGTCCCGAACACGTCGAGGAACTCGTCACGGGACCGTAGGTGTCCGAAATGGGCGAGGAGACCACGATCAGCGCCGTACATCGCGAATCCGATGACCGTCCCCTCGATGATCTTGTAACTGAACTTTCCGGCGAAGTGCACGATGCCCTCGCCGTGCACAGCGTTGTCGACCACCTCTTCGAGCGAGAGGCGCTCGTCATCCGCTCCGTAATACTCGCTCTCCAAATCGGTTCCTCCGCGCCAGCGGTGGACGATCGGCGAGAGCGTGACCTCGATGACGCCGTCGCGGGGGACGGAATCGGCGGCCTTCGAGCCGAAGCGGACACCGCCGAGGCTCAGGTCGCGCGGATCGACGTCGGGCCGGGTGAGAACGTCCAGATCGTCGAGTATTTCGATCACCCTTCGAAGGGTAGTACCGGCGGCCAGTCGATTTCGACGAACCGCGGCCGGTAGATCCGCGCGTCCGCGATGTTGTCGGCGTGGTCGAGCGAGTTCACGTTGTAAGACACCGTGATCTTCCCGGGGCGGCTCAGCCGCGGATGCGCGGTCGCGTCGTAGACGATCCGCCGGCCGCTCGCTTCGGGCGCGCGGTAGAGGACCCGCGCGCGGCCGAACGGCCCGGTCGGCGAACCGGCGGTGTAGGCGAGCATCACCGGGCTGAAACCGGGGCTGGTGTCCATGGTGATCAGCACGTATTCGCCGCCGATCCGGGTCACCGAGAACGCCGTCCCGATCCCGGACAGCATCCGCGTGGAGTTCTCTTCGTGGGGCGACCATCCGAGGCCAGTCCAGAACTGCCACGGCCCGCGAAGACCACCGACGGGCACTCTGGTCAGCCGCAGATGGCCTTGTTCGGCGCCGTAGACGTAGGTGTATCCGCCGTCTTGGAGCAGCTCCGATCCCCACGCGACCTTGTCGCTCACCGGGATCACCAGCAGCTCGGACGGCGTCAGCGCGGGCAACCGGAAGGTGGCCAGCGAGGTCCCGCTGCTCCGGAAGTCGAGCCCGCCGGATCCCGTCGTCTTGTACCGGTTGTAGAGCACCCGCAGGACGTCGCCTTCGACTACGCCGTCACCGACCCAGTAGTGCTCGCCCGAGCCGGGAAGCCCTATCAGGGGCTCCGGATCGTCGGCGGTGCCGCCGTGCAGCGTCTCCCCCAGCGTGCCGTCGGCCCGCTGGACGACCAGGGTGTTGCGGGCGATCGGGCTGTCCGGCGGACGGCTGTGGTCCGGGTTCACCTTGCCCAGGAACGTGTCCGAGAACAGCCACGCGGTGCGGCCGTCCGGAAGCGGGACCGACACCGTGCGATCTCCGCCGGTCCAATGCCCGCCTTGATCGCCGTAGCGGTTCCAGAGCTCGTTCAGCCCGACCGAGGCCGCGGGGCGCGGCGCCGGCGCGATCCCGCCGCTCGCCAGTATGGCGCTGAGCAGCAACGCGGCCACGACGAGAATCCGCGACGGCCGGCGCATCCGATCATGCTAAAGCCGCCGAGGTCTTTGTACGAGCCTTGTGCGGCAGGTGGTTACGGTCCGCGGCATGTCCTGGAAACTGCTTTCCGTGAGTGTGCTCGCCGCCCTCGCTTGCACCGGATTCACGACGGCAGAAGCCGCTTCGAAGACCTACTACGTCGACCAGGTCGCCGGCAGCGACACCGCGAGCGGCACCTCACAGCAGGTCCCGTGGAAGTCCCTGGCGAAGGTCTCCTCGACCACGTTCGCGGCCGGTGACGCCGTAGTGCTGCGGCGAGGCGGCAACTGGAGCGGCGGGCTCGCCGTCAACGGCTCGGGCGTCACGATCGGCGCGTACGGCACCGGCGCCCGCCCGATCGTCAAGGGCAACGCGGAGGCGTGCGTCGACCTGCCGGGCGACGACAACGTGGTGCAGGACCTCCAGATCGGCGTCGCGGCCGACGCCGGACGCTGTTCGTGGGCCGGGCTGAAGGTGTCCGGTGACCGGAACAAGGTGCTGTCGAACCTGATCACCGGCGCCGGCGCGGGCGTGTACATCGCGCCGTCGGCCGACCACACCGAGGTCACGCAGAACGACCTCGTCGACAACAACCACATGACCGTCGTGACCCCGGGCGGCAACGACGACTCCGGCGCGTTCGCCGTGCTGGTGCAGGGCAACGACTCCGACATCGGCTGGAACCGGATCAGCGGCTCGATCGCGAAGGCCGACGACTTCGGCGGGCTCGACGGCGCCGCGGTCGAGATCTTCTACGGCTCCCGCAACGTCATCCACCACAACATCTCCGAGGACAACGAGACCTTCACCGAACTCGGCACGGACACGAACGACCCCGACGGCGTCTCGACCGGCAACGTCTTCGAGTACAACGCGGTCTTCGGGGCCAAGACGCGCGGCGGGATCATCACGCGCGGCGCCGAGGACGGCAACGGGCCGGTGCTCGGCACGGTGTTCCGCAACAACTCGCTGCGGCTCTCGAACGCCGAGTCGGAGGGGTTCGTCTGCTACGGCGGCTGCACGAACCGGATGCTGACGATGACGCAGAACGTCGTGCAGGCGGCGTACAAGGTCGGCTACGCGGACCCGACGTTCACCGCGACCGACCACAACGTCTACTTCGGCGGGCTTCGCCAGTTCACGGCGGGTGCGACGGACAAGGTCGCTGATCCGAGGTTCACTTCGGCCACGAACCTGATCCTGCGGGCGGGAAGCCCGGCGATCGACCTCGGCACGACGAAATACGACGATCGTGACGTCGACGGCAATCCGGTCTTCGCCGGTGCGCGGGTCGACGCGGGCGCGTACGAGTTCCAGGGCTAGGACACCGAAAAGCCAAAGGAGGCCTTCACGGACCGGTGCTCGGCGGCGAGGAACGAGGTGAAGGGGACCCGGGAAGTGGGGGGGGGGGAACGGAGAGAGAAAGATAGAGAGACTACGACGGGGGGTGGGGGTCGGCGACGGGAGCGCGGGGGGGAACGGAGGGGGCCCCGGCAGAGGGA
>NZ_JBFBGL010000010.1:44633-163910 GCF_040684635.1 Amycolatopsis sp. NPDC089917
AAGCCACTTTCAGGACATCAGACGTCCCGAAAGTGGCTTTCGCGACACCCAAGGTCGGCACGTAACGAGCGAGGCGACACGCCACATTTGCCTTACCCTGGCCAGAACGCCGTGAAGGCCTCCTTCCCTACCTTGAGGGCAGGGAAGGAGGCCTTCACGGAGCGGAGCGCGTCAGTAGTTGTAGATGCGCTGCATGGTGCCGGTCGACAGCAAACCGTTGGCCCACAGCGAGTTCACCCGCGAGACTTCCTGGGCGTTCGGCTTCGCGTTGGTGCAGGACGGGCCGGGGCCGCCACCGGACATCAGTTCGGAGCACGGACCCTGGTAGTTGTCCGGCAGGCCGAGCGCGTGGCCGGTCTCGTGCGCGGCGATCCGCGTCTGGTTGTACTGCTGAGCCTGCGTGTAGTCGATGAAGATCGTGCCACTGCCGTGGCCGTCGGTCTGGGCGTACGAACCCCGGGGGTCGTTGCCTTCGGTGTAACGCAGGGTGGCCCCCGACGAGCTCTCCTGGAGCTTCACGTTGGACACCGAGCTGTTCCAGTTCGCCGCGCCCGCCTGGATGGCGGCACGGAAGCTGGGCGCTCCCGAGGCGTCGTAGTAGACCGTGGTCACCGCCGCGGCCGACTGAGCAGGCTCGACCGCGGCGGCCTGGCCCGCGGTCACCGGGACGGCGAGCAGCGCCAAGCTCACGGACGCGGAGACGAAGAACTTCCTTGCCATGGACCCACTCCTTGTGAGGACAACGGAATGGTTCGTGAATTTAGGAGCCTCGGCCGCGACTCGGCACCGACTTTCGTCGCGTCAGCCAGCTGGTGATTTACCAACACTTTCGACCTATTGACATGCGCATGTCCGCATACAACGATGTCGCGCTCAAGGTCGCAGCACGAGCTTGCCCGAGGTCGCCCGCGCCTCCAGTTCCGCGAGCGCCTTCGGCCCGTCCGCGAGGTCGTACACCGTAGGGGTTCCCGGAGCGCAGACACCGGCGGCGATCAGCTCGCGCAGTTCGTCGAGCAGCTCCCCGAAGACCGCCGGCGCTTGCTCGATCAGGACGCCGAGATGCAGGCCGATCAGGTGGATCTGGTGCCGGAAGTTCAAGTCCCGGTTGGTGATCGCGACCTCTCCCCCGGCGACGCCGTAGACCACGACGCGTCCGGTGACCCGTTTCGCGGCGGCGAGACTCGCGGCGAACGTCGCCCCGCCGACCGATTCGAGCACGAGGTCCACCGCTCCCGGCTCCACGCCGTAGCCGAGGACGCGGTCCGCGCCCAGCTCCCGCACCAAGTCGCGCTTGCCCGGCGAGGCGGTTCCGATGACGGTGGCCCCGTAGTGCTTCGCCAGCCGGACCGCGGCCTGGCCGACCCCACCGGCCGCCGCCTGCACCAGCACGGTCTCACCGGCGGCCACCCGCCCCAGCGGTTTGAGCGCGGCGAGCGCGGTGACCCAGTTCAGGACCAGCCCGATCGCCTGCTCGGCCGACCAGCCATCGGGCACCGGGACCGCGCCGGCCGCGGGCATGACCACGTACTCGGCGAAGGCCCCGCCACCGGTCCCGACGACGTGGTCGCCGATCCCCGGCACGGTCACGCCGTCCCCCACGGCCACGACCTCACCGGCCGCCTCGAATCCGGCGATGTACGGCGCTTCCGGACCGCCCTCGTACGTGCCCCGCGTCTGCATGACGTCGGCGAAGTTGACGCCGGCGGCGGCGACCTCGATCAGGATTTCGCCTGGTCCCGGAGCCGGAACGGGGGCATCGGTGATCAGGCGGAGATCTTCAGGACCGTTCGCGGAATCCTGTCGCAGAGCGCGCATCGAAGTCATGCCCGCACGCTAAAACCCTCACGTTTGTGTCAGGGTCAAGTCGCGGAGGTACGCGTCGAGGGCGTCGCGATTGCGGGTCATGAGCGCGATCCGGCGATCGAGCACCTCCCGCTGCCGCGCGACCTCGTCGATCATGTACTCGCACGGCACTTTCGGCCGGACGTCACCGGGTCCGTCGAGATACGGGAGGACTTCGCGGATCAGCCTGGTCGGCAGTCCCGCGTCGAGCATCCCTCGGATCTGGAGGACGGCCTCGACCGAGCCGTCGCAGAAGTCGCGGTAGCCGTTGCCTTCCCGGCCCGGGCTGATCAAGCCCTCTTCCTCGTAGTAGCGCAGCGCACGGACGCTGACCCCGGTCTTCCGCGCGAGTTCGCCGATCTTCACCCCGTCCACGGTAGTCATCGCGACGCGGTATAGGTCGTTATACGGTCTTCGGTCTGTACCAGACCTCGGGGCGGCCGACCTGGCCGTAGCGGGGCTCGCGCTGGGCGAGACCGTTGTCGGCGAGGTACTCGAGATAGCGGCGCGCGGTGACGCGGGAGGCGCCGATCGCGGTCGCGGCCGCCCCGGCGGAAAGGCCGTCCGCGGCCGAGGCGAGGACCTCGGTGATCGCCTCCAGGGTCTGCCCGCTCATCCCCTTCGGCAGCGCCTGCCGCTCGGTCGTGCGCAGCGTGCCGAGCGCGCGGTCGATCTCGGCCTGCCCGGAGACCTCGCCCGAAGCGCCGTGGAACTCGGCGTAGCGCTCCAACTTCTCCCGCAGGGAAGCGAAAGTGAACGGTTTCAGCAGGTACTGCACCACACCGACCGACACCGCCGCCTTGACCAGCGCCAGATCACGCGCCGAGGTCACCGCGATGACGTCGATCGGGAGGCCGGCCGCGCGCAGCGACCGGCAGACCGCGAGGCCGTGCGTGTCCGGCAGGTAGAAGTCCAGCAGCACCAGGTCGACCGGCTCGCGTTCGCAGAACCGCAACGCCTCGGCGCCGGAATGGACGACCCCGGACACGCTAAAGCCCGGCATCCGCTCGACGTACACCCGATGCGCGTCGGCTGCCACCGGTTCGTCCTCGACGACCAGCACCTTGATCATCGTGTCGGCTCCTTCGGCGACTGCGTCTTCAGCGGGAGACGCACGGTGAACACCGCGCCCTCGTCGCGGCCGACGTCGATCGTCCCACTGTGCCGCCGCACCGCCTGACCCACCAGCGCCAGGCCGAGCCCGTGCCCGTCCCCCGGTTTGGTGGACCAGCCGCGCCGGAAGACGTCCTCGACGTCGTCCACACCGGGCCCGGTGTCCGCGACCCGCAGCAGCAGTTCCTCGGCGTCGGACCGGACGGTGACCTCGACCCCGGGACGTCCGCCGTCACCGGCGTTGCCCGCCGCCGCGTCGATCCCGTTGTCGATCAGGTTTCCGAGGATGGTCACCAGGTCCCGTGGCGGGACGCCGGTGTCCGAGTCCTCCATGACGGTGTCGGGCGTGATCGTGAACTCGACGCCGCGCTCGCTCGCCTCGGCCGCCTTGCCCAGCAGCAACGCCGCGAGCACCGGTTCGGCGACCGCGCCGACCACGCGATCGGTGAGTTCCTGCGCCAGCGCGAGTTCTTCGGTCGCGAACTCGATGGCCTGCTCGGGACGGCCTATCTCGACCAGCGAAACGACGGTGTGGAGCCGGTTCGCCGCCTCGTGCGCCTGCGACCGCAGTGCCTCGGCCAGTCCGCGCACCGTGGTCAGTTCGCCGGTCAGCGCCTGGAGTTCCGTGTGGTCGCGCAGGATCACGACGGTGCCCATCGCCTCCCCGCGCGAGCGCACCGGTGCCGTGCTGACGACGAGCACCCTGGCTTCGGTGAGGTGGAGTTCGTCGGTGCGCTCCTCCCCCGACGTGAACGCTTCGACGAGGTCTTCGGGAATGTCCAATGCGGACAGTTCCCGGCCGACCGGATCGCCGTCGACGCCCAGCAGCGCGCGGGCGCCGTCGTTGCACAGCACCACGCGCCCATCGCCGCCGACGAGCAGCAGCCCTTCCCGCATGGAGTGCAGGACGGCTTCGTGGTACTCGAACAGGTTGCTCAGTTCCTCGGGCGCGATCCCCCTGGTCTGCCGCCGGAGCCGGGCGCTGACCAGATAACTGCCGATCCCACCGACCACCAGCACCGCCACCGCGACCCCGATCAACGGCCACAGGCGTTCGCGCAGTTCGGCGTCGATCGCTTCGACGGTGATGCCGACCGACACCAGCGCGACGACCTGTCCCGCGGCGCCGTGCACCGGGACCACCACCCGTTCGGAAGGTCCGAGCGAACCGGCGTAGGTCTCGACGACCTTGCCGCCGCGCTGCGCCTCGCCGATGTTGCCGATGAACAGCTGCCCGATCAGCTCCGGATTCGGGTGGGTGTAGCGGATCCCGTTCGTGTCCATGATGGTCACGAAATCCACTTCCGTGTCCGCGCGGACACTCTGCGCGAACGGCTGGAGAGTCCGGGTGGGCTCCGATGTGGACAGTGCGGCGATCACGCCGGGCGCGTCCGCCACCGCTTCGGCGACCGCGGTCACCTTGTCCCGCGCTCGGTCTTCGGTGGCCCGGACCGAATCGAGATAGGCGAAGGTCACTCCCGCGGCGACGAGCACGAAAAGCACGACGAGCTGCAGAATCAGCAGTTGACGGGCGAGACTGCCCCGCCTGGTCCGGATCCGCGTCGTCGAGGGCACCCGCTCATACCAGCACACCGGTGCCGGCGCCGCTCAGCGCGCCCGGCCGGAATTCCCCGGAAACCACCCGCGCGAACTCAATGAACACAACCGTGACCCAGCTCACCTGCCCGGGTGATAGTGACCGGCGATCCCACGGACACCCCCTGAGCTGGAGGCAAAGGTGCCTACAACGCCGGAAGCGGCGCCCCGACGCCGCGACAAGATGCATTACCTGTACCTGGCCGTGATCGCGGCGGTCCTCCTCGGCGTCATCGTCGGGTTCGCCGCGCCGGATCTGGCCAAGGAGCTCAAGCCGCTCGGCACGGGCTTCGTCAACCTGATCAAGATGATGATCTCCCCCATCATCTTCTGCACCATCGTGCTCGGCATCGGGTCGGTGGCGAAGGCCGCGAAGGTCGGCAAGGTCGGGTTGCTGTCGCTCGGCTACTTCCTGATGATGTCGACCTTCGCGCTCGCGATCGGCCTCGTCGTGGGCAACCTGCTGCACCCGGGTCAGGGCCTGCACCTCGACCCGGCCGCCGCCGCGAAGGCGCACACGCAGGCCGAGGGCGCCGAGGGCACCGTCGACTTCCTGCTCGGCATCATCCCGACCAGCTTCGGCTCCGCGTTCACCGAAGGCCAGGTGCTGCAGACGCTGCTGGTCGCGCTGCTCGCCGGCTTCGCCGTGCAGAAGCTGGGCACCAAGGGCGAGCCGATCCGCCGCGGCATCGAGCACATCCAGCGTCTGGTGTTCCGGATCCTCGCCATGATCATGTGGGCCGCGCCGGTGGGCGCGTTCGGCGCGATCGCCGCCGTGGTCGGCGAAACCGGCTGGGGCGCGCTGCGCAGCCTCGCCGTCATCATGATCGGCTTCTACCTGACCTGCCTGGTGTTCGTGTTCGGTGTGCTCGGCTCGGTCCTGTGGCTCGGCGCGCGGGTCAACATCTTCACGCTGCTCCGTTATCTCGGCCGCGAATTCCTGCTGATCCTTTCGACGTCGTCGTCCGAATCGGCCCTGCCGCGCCTGATCGCGAAGATGGAGCACCTCGGGGTCTCCAAGCCCGTCGTCGGCATCACCGTGCCCACCGGGTACTCGTTCAACCTCGACGGCACGGCCATCTACCTCACGATGGCGACGCTGTTCATCGCCAGCGCGCAGGACCAGCCGCTGGGCGTCGGCGAGCAGATCTCCTTACTGCTGTTCATGATCATCGCGTCGAAGGGCGCGGCGGGCGTGAGCGGCGCCGGCATCGCCACCCTCGCCGGCGGCCTCCAGTCGCACCGGCCGGAACTGGTCGACGGCGTCGGCTTCATCCTCGGCATCGACCGGTTCATGTCCGAGGCCCGCGCGCTGACGAACTTCGCGGGCAACGCCGTCGCGACCGTCCTGGTCGGCACGTGGACCAAGGAGTTCGACCGCGATCAGGCGAACCGGGTCTTCAGCGGTCAGGCCCCGTTCGACGAAGCCACCCTGATCGACGATCACGCCTCGGATCCCCACGAGGACCGTGACGGCGAACGGGAGAAGGCCGTGGCGAACGCGTAACGCCCGGCAAGAGTGAAACCGCGGTGCGAGGGTCCCCCGTCCTCGCACCGCGGTTTCTTCGTTTCTGGGAAACTCCGGGTATGCCGGACGCCATCGACCGCTATGTGCTCGCGCGGTACTCGAAACTGCTGCACGGCAACTTCGCCGGGATGATGAGCGACCCCGAACGCGAGACCTTCCTGACCGGCCTCGTCGAGGACGCGCGCCGGATCACCGACGAGGATCTCGAAACCCTGCTCGACGACGGCTGGCGGCCGCGGATCACGGCGGCCTGGCTGATCGGCGTCGACCGTCGCACCGCCTGGCGCGAGCGCGTCCGGGACCTGTTCCTGGAAAGCGGCATGGTCTTCGCCGGACAGGGTTACTGCTTCGCGCTCGCCCGGTTCGGCACGATCGCCGACGCCGAGATCCTGGTGTCCTATCTGGACCAGTACCTCGCGCGGCCGGACCTGCGCTACGACCAGCAGTGGGCGCTCGCGGCCCTGCACCACATCGACGCCGACCTCAGGACGGCCTACACCTCACGCTATCTGCGTCCCGGCGGCCTCTGGGAGAGCTGGTCCGCGAAGAACAGCACGGACCTGCCGTTCCACAAGATGTACTTCGACCTGCTGTGCTCACACGTCCAGCGGGCCGTGCACGCGGCCGACGTCAGGCACTGACCTTCTCGTCGTAGACGACACGGGACGCGGCGATCGACTCGCGGTGACGCTCGGCCCAGCTCAGCAACCCGCTCAGCGACGCGTACAGCTCCTTCGCCATCTCCGTGGCCTCGTACTCCACCTTCGGCGGCACTGTCGGATACACGGTACGGACGAGCAGGCCGTCGCGTTCGAGGTTCCGCAACGTCAGCGTGAGCATCCGCCTGCTGATCCCCTCGACCGACCGCTCCAGTTCGGTGAACCGCACCGGACCGCGCGTCGCCTCCAGCAGGATGCCGATCGCCCACTTGCCGCTGATCCGGTTGATCACTTCGAGAACGGTGCACACCTCGAGTTTCTCCGGGTCCACCACGCGGGCCTGCGCGGTCACATCGCTGTTCCCCTGGGACATGAAAGTGCCTCCTTCCGGCACGGAACAGAGTCACACAAGATGGGCGCTGTTACAAGTGATGCACCAAGGCATCACCTGGGGAAAGGTCTCTCCATGTCTCATCGTGCCCTGGCTCTGGCCGTGCTCTGCGCCGTCTCGCTGATGGTCGTCCTCGACGGCTCGATCGTCGCCGTCGCGCTGCCGTCGATCCAGAACGACCTCGGCTTCACTGCGTCGAGCCTGGCCTGGGTCGTCAACGCCTATTTGATCGCGTTCGGCGGGCTGCTCCTCGTGTCCGGCAGACTGGGCGACCTGATCGGCCGGAAACGGGTCTTCATGACCGGACTCGGCGTGTTCACCCTCGCTTCGCTGCTCTGCGGAGTCGCCCGGGACCAGACGCAGCTCGTCGTGTTCCGTTTCCTGCAGGGCGCGGGCGGCGCGCTCGCTTCGGCCGTCGTGCTCGGCATGATCACCACGCTCTATCCGGAACCCCGGGCGCGGGCGAAGGCGATCGGCGTCTACAGCTTCACGCAGGCCGCGGGCTCGTCGATCGGGCTCATCGCGGGCGGCACCCTCACGCAACTGCTCGACTGGCACTGGACGTTCTTCGTCAACCTGCCGATCGGCGTGGTCGCGCTGGCGCTGGCCGTCCGGCTGCTCGAAGCCGATCGCGGAACGGGACTGCGCCGGGGCGAACCGTTGGTGCCGTTGAGGATCTTCTGCGTCCGGACGGTGCTCGGGGCGAACACGGTGATGATCCTGATGGTCGCCGGGCTGTTCGGCTTCCAGTTCATCACCGCGCTCTACCTGCAGCGGGTGCTCCGGCTCGACGTGCTGGGCACCGGATTCGCCTTCCTGCCGGCGCCGGTCTCGATCGCGGTGATGTCGCTGGTCTTCGCCGAGCGGCTGAACCACCGCTTCGGGGCACGAAAGGTGCTCGTCACCGGGCTGTCGCTGGTCGCGCTGGCGCTCGGTCTGCTCGCCACGGTCGAGGCCGACGGGAACTACGCGACCGACGTCCTGCCCGCGCTCGTCCTGATGGGCGCCGGATTCGGCGCCGCGATGCCCGCCCTGATGGGACAGGCGATGTCCGGCGTCTCCCCTGCCGACGCCGGAGTCGCTTCGGGACTGATCAACACCACGCAGCAGATCGGTGCGGCGATCGGTACCGCCGTGCTCGCGACGGCGGCCGCGTCCCGTACCGGTTCGCTCCTGGCCGATGGAACCGCGATGCCCGAAGCACTCACCGGCGGCTACCGGATCGCGTACGCGTTGAGCACCGGGCTGCTCGCTCTCGCTGTCTTCGCCGCGGCTGTCGCCCTGCGCGAGAGGAAAGCTCAGGAGGTGATCGTCGCGTAGGCCCACTCGGAGACTTCGCCGTCGAGGCGCACCTCGACGGCGCCTCCGGGTTTCCAGACCCCGCTGCCGCCGAACGCGGCCATTCCGCCGGTCTTGCCGGAGTACTGCGAGAGCACGACCCACATCCCGTGCCCGGCGGCGACCCCGACCTGGTCGAGCAACCGTCGTTCCTGCCCCTCACCGAACAGCGCGCTGAGGACGTAGACCTCGGCGCCCGCCTCGGCCAGTTCCCTGGCGTGGCCCGGGTTCGCGGCGTCGAGGCAGATCGCGAGGCCGAGCCGCCTGCCGCCGACCTCGACGATCACCTGCCGGGCGCCCGGTTCGAACAGCTCTTCTTCGCTGTCGTGGAGATTGCGTTTCGCATAGGTGGCAACGGTTTCGCCGCCGGGACCGAGTACGAGCGTGCCGATATGCCGCCGGCCGTCCTCCAGCAGCGGAAGCCCGATGACGGCGTGCGCACCACAGGCCCGGCAAGCCTCCCGGAGCGGTTCCAGGCGCGGGTCGTCCGCAGTCAGCCAGAGGCCCGGATCGGCGGCGAGCGCCTCGAACTCCAAGCCGGTCAGGGAAAGCTCCGGAAAGACGCAGAGGTCGGCGTCCGCGCTCCGCAGCAGCCTCGCGTGTTCCGTGATGTTCGCGGCGAGGTCCGCGGGAACGGTGAACGGCTGCATGACAGCGACACGCATGAACAGGAGCCTAGCCCGCCGAAGCCCCCAGATACCCCCGTAATCCGTGTTGCCCCCGTCGCATCATGAGCGCGTGATTGATCCGGAAGACCGGCCTCGCGATGCGATCGAGCTTGCGCAGCAACGACTTCCGGGCTTCGACCTCCTGGGTGATCTCCAGCAGGGTGCCGCCGTCCACCGGGGTCAGCGCGCCCGCCAGCATCCCTTCGAGGTCGCCGCTGAGCAGGACCCGCACCCGGCCCTCGCGTTCGTCCTGCCGGTCGCGATGCATCCGCACGGTCAGCGCGTACGGCAACCTGGACCGGCAGACGAGTTCGGCGGTGTCCTCGTCGACCTGACTGACGGAACGGACGTCGCGCCACCACAGCGGATACGCGGCGAGGTCGACGACGGCGTCGAAGACCGCCTGGGGTGAGGCGGGAAGCACCCACGTGTCGCGGAAGCGGTACCAACCGCCTCCGCGACCCGTGAGCGAGCCCGTCATACTTGCGCCGACACCAGGTTCCGGCCGTCCATGGTCACGACGTCGACCGAGGCCACGTCGTCGGGGGCGACCAGCGCCGAACCGTCGATCCCGGTGCCCTCGCGTTCGCCCTTCGCGGAAACCAGCCAGCTTCCCGCGTTGACCCGCTCGCCGCCCTTGGTCACCACGACGAGCTGACACTTCTCGCCCGCGCGGACGCCTTCCGCCTTCGCGTGAAGCCGGACCCAGCCCATCGCCGGGATCACCCGGACCGCCAGCTGTGCCCCCGTCTCCCGGTCGGTCGCCGCGAGATCGCGGGTGCCGGGGACCGGGGCAGTCGCCGTCGGCACCGGCAAGGCCACCGTCGACGGTTCGGGCGACGTCTGCCGTCCGACCAGCACACCCGCGCCCAGCGCCACGACGACCAGCACGGCAGCACCGGCCAGTGCCAGGGCTCGCCGCGGCTTGCGCACCTGGGTGCCTTCGTCTTCGCGAACCTGGCGCAGCGTGCGCTGCAGGAGCAGGTCGCCTCCGTCGGGAGGTCCTTCGAGGAACGCCTCCGGCGGAACCTCGTCGAGGTGATAGTGCAGTTCCGAGAGCTCGCGCACCTCACGACGGCACGCGGGGCAGCTCGCCAGATGCGTCTCGAACGTGGCCGCTTCCGCCGGGGTGAGCCCGCCGAGGACGTAGGCGGCGAGCTGGCCCTGGTCGTGTCCCACCGCGCTCATCGCGCCACCTCCTTCCCGGTTCCCGACATCACGGCTCTGAGCGCCCGTAACGCGTAATAAGATCTCGACTTAACGGTACCCGGGGCCACGCCCAGGGACTGCGCCGCTTCGGCCACCGTCCGGCCCCGGTAGTAGATCTCCACCAGGACGTCACGATGTTCCGGGGAGAGACCGTCCATCGCGCCGAGCACGGCCATGGAGTCCACCACGCTCTGCGCGTGATCCCGTTCCACCGCCGGGGTCGGCGCGCCCTCTTCGGGCTCCGGCACCTCCGGCGGCCGCGCCGCCCTGGCCCGCGCGCGGTCGGTGATGATGTTCCGGGCGACCGTGAGCAGCCAGCCCCGCACCGATCCCTTCGCGTCGTTCTCCAGGTTTTCGGCGTGTTTCCACGCCCGGACCAAGGTTTCCTGCACGACGTCCTCCGCGGCCGCGCGGTCCCCGGTCAGCCTTGTCGCGTACGCCAGCAGGCTTCGCCCGTGTTCGGCGTACAAGTGCCGGACCAAGTCCTCGCCTTTGGCCTTTTTGGGCCGCCAGCCTCCGATCGCCACTCGCGTCCTCCCGACGGTCTTCTGGGTCGGCGAGGACAGTACTGCAACCCGCAGGGGCAGAGTGGATCGTTCGGCGCCCGCCGCGATCGAACTGTGCATCGGCACCGGCCTCTCCTCGGTTCTCCATGGCCGCCTCCTCTTGCCTCCCACACGGACGGCACGGGGAAGCGGTTCAACCGGGTCTTGTCGATCACCGGACGCGCTCGTATGCTGACGCCTCCGGACTCCGCCGCCGCCTGATTCCCGGGAGGGACGAGGCGTGCCAAGGAAACTCGCGGCCGTTCTGCTGGCGGTCGCTTTCGTGTCGGGATGCGGCGAGGAGCCCGGTTTCACCGCGACGCTGACGGATCCGGTGAACGTCGACCTGAGCTGGCCCGACGACGACCCGAACGTCGCGGGCAGGATCGTCGAATACACCACCGATCCGCACGGCGAGTACACGATCCTGCACTTCGTGCCGCCGCGGCAGACGACCTACCGCCATCCCGATCTCATGCCGGAAACGCGGTTCTACTACCGGATCCGGCCCTTTTACGGCGTCGCGTCGAACCCTGTCACGACTTCCGGAGCCGCCACCCCGGCCGCGTCCGGACCTGCCGTCTCCTTGCGGACGGGCGATCGTTCGGCCGCTCCGGCGGCGTTCCGGGCCGAGCCCGCGCCGGAGTCGATGGTGCGGTTCAGCTGGGCGGACCGCTCCAGCGACGAGGACGGTTTCCTTGTGGAGATCAAGAAACCCGGCGCGGACGGGTTCGTGCCGATCGAGGTCGCGGATCCGGGGACGACGTCGGCCGGGCTGGCCTCGATGCCGGGCGAGGACGGTGCCTCTTACCGGCTGCGGGCCTTCTACTACGGGCCCGCTTCGCCGGTGTTGGACCGGACCACGGGCGCCGGTCCGTGAAGGCCTCCTTGAGGGACTCTGGGTCCCTCAAGGAGGCCTTCACGGACTTGGCACCCTTGACCGAGACTCACACGAGAACGGTCTTCAGGAACTCACCGGTGTAGCTCTCCTCCACCGAAGCGACGTACTCCGGCGTGCCTTCCGCGATCACGGTGCCGCCACCGGAACCGCCCTCGGGACCCATGTCGATGATCCAGTCCGAGGTCTTGATGACGTCGAGGTTGTGCTCGATGACGATCACCGTGTTGCCCTTGTCCACCAGGCCGTTGATCACGCCGATCAGCTTGCTGATGTCCTCGAAGTGCAGACCGGTGGTCGGCTCGTCGAGGATGTAGACCGTCTTGCCGGTGGACCGCTTCTGCAGTTCGCTGGCGAGCTTGACGCGCTGCGCCTCACCGCCCGACAGAGTCGGCGCGGGCTGACCGAGCCGGACGTAGCCGAGGCCGACGTCGACCAGGGTGGCCAGATGCCGGTGGATCGCCTTGATCGGCTCGAAGAACTCGGCAGCCTCCTCGATCGGCATGTTCAGCACGTCGGAGACGGTCTTGCCCTTGTAGTGCACTTCGAGGGTCTCGCGGTTGTACCGGTCGCCCTTGCAGACCTCGCACGGGACGTAGACGTCCGGCAGGAAGTTCATCTCGATCTTGATCGTGCCGTCACCGGCGCAGGCTTCGCACCGGCCGCCCTTGACGTTGAAGGAGAACCGGCCCTGCTGGTAGCCGCGCACCTTCGCCTCGGTGGTCGCGGCGAACAGCTTGCGCACGTGGTCCCAGACGCCGGTGTACGTCGCCGGGTTGGACCGCGGGGTGCGGCCGATCGGCGACTGGTCGACGCGGACCAGCTTGTCGACGCCTGCCAGCCCGTTCACGCGGGTGTGACGGCCCGGGACCTGGCGAGCGCCGTTGAGCTTGTTCGCCAGCACGGTCGCGAGGATGTCGTTGACCAGCGTGGACTTCCCGGAACCCGACACACCGGTGACCGACACCAGGCAGCCGAGCGGGAACGACACGTCGAGACCGCGCAGGTTGTGCTCGCGCGCGCCGACGACGGTCAGCTGACGCTTCTTGTCGATCGGGCGCCGGATCGCCGGGACCTCGATCTTGCTGCGGCCCGACAGGTACGCGCCGGTGATCGAATCCTTGTTCCGCAGGATCTTCTTGTACGGTCCACTGTGGACGATGTGGCCACCGTGCTCACCGGCGCCGGGGCCGATGTCGACCACCCAGTCGCTGGAGCGGATGGTGTCCTCGTCGTGCTCGACGACGATCAGCGTGTTGCCGAGGTCGCGCAGCCGGACCAGCGTCTCGATCAGCCGGTGGTTGTCCCGCTGGTGCAGGCCGATCGACGGCTCGTCCAGCACGTACAGCACGCCGACCAGACCGGAACCGATCTGCGTGGCGAGCCGGATGCGCTGCGCCTCGCCGCCGGACAGCGTCCCGGAGGCGCGGTCGAGCGAGAGGTAGTTCAGGCCGACGTCGAGGAGGAAGCGCAGGCGCGCCTGGATCTCCTTGAGCACCGCGCCCGCGATGACCTGCTCGCGCTTGCCGAGCTCCAGCTCGTCGAGGAACTGCGACGCCTCCGCGATCGAGAGGGCGCAGACCTCGGCGATCGACCGGTCGCCCTGCGTCTTGTGCTCCAGGGTGACCGCGAGGATCTCCGGCTTGAGCCGCGTGCCCTGACAGGCCGGGCACGGCACCTCGCGCATGTAGCCCTCGTACCGCTCGCGCATGTACTCGGACTCGGTCTGCTCCTGGCGCCGCTCGAGGAACGGGATGACGCCCTCGAAGCTCGCGTAGTACGACCGCTGGCGGCCGTAGCGGTTCTTGTAGCGGACGTGGACCTGCTCGTCGACACCGTGCAGGACGGCCTTCTGGACCTTCGCCGGCAGCTTGCGCCACGGGGTGTCCATCCGGAAGCCGATGGTCTCCGAGAGCGATTCGAGGAGCCGGATGAAGTAGTCCGCGCTCTGGCCGCCCGCCCACGGCGCGATGGCGCCCTCGCCGAGGGACATCTCGTCGTCCGGGACCACGAGCTCCGGGTCGACCTCCTTGCGGACGCCGATACCGGTGCACTGGGGGCAGGCACCGTAAGGCGCGTTGAAGGAGAACGAGCGCGGCTCGAGGTCCTCGATCGCCAGCGGGTGGCCGTTGGGGCAGGCGAGGTTCTCGGAGAAGCCGCGCACGCGGTGCGGGTCGTTCTCCGGCAGGTCGACGAACTCCAGCTCGATCAGGCCGTCGGCCAGCCGCAAGGCCGTCTCGACCGAGTCGGTGAGCCGCTGCCGCGAGCTCGTCTTCACCGAAAGCCTGTCGATGATGACGGCGATCTGGTGCTTTTCCTGCTTCTTCAGCTTCGGCGGGTCGGTGAGCGGGTGGATCGTCCCGTCGACCACGACACGCGCGTAACCCTGCTGCTGCAGGTTCTCGAAGAGGTCGAGGTACTCCCCCTTGCGCCCGCGCACGACCGGCGCGAGCACCTGGAAGCGGGTGCCCTCCTCCATGGCGAGCACCTGGTCGACGATCTGCTGCGGGGTCTGCTTGCTGATCGCCTCGCCGCACTGCGGGCAGTGCGGCTTGCCGGCGCGGGCGTAGAGCAGGCGCAGATAGTCGTAGACCTCGGTGATGGTGCCCACGGTCGAACGCGGGTTGCGCGAGGTGGACTTCTGGTCGATCGACACCGCGGGCGACAGGCCCTCGATGAAGTCGACGTCCGGCTTGTCCATCTGGCCGAGGAACTGGCGCGCGTACGCCGACAGCGACTCGACGTAGCGGCGCTGCCCTTCGGCGAAGATGGTGTCGAAGGCGAGGCTCGACTTTCCGGACCCGGACAGACCGGTGAACACGATCAGGCTGTCGCGGGGCAGGTCGAGATCCACGCCGCGGAGGTTGTGCTCGCGGGCGCCGCGAACAACGAGGCGATCAGCCACGCCAGGGTCCCTTCAGGTTTCATTCTCAGCTGCGGTCGCCGGCCCGGTCGATAGCTGCACGGGCGGCCGTCTCCATGCTACGAGGGACCACCGACAGAAACTGGTTCCGAGTCTTTGACCTGCGGTTTTCCAGGCTTCTCGCGTCGATCCCGGCGAGCGGTCAGCCATCGGTGGACCGGCCGCTCCACGCCCGCGGTGATCGCCCAGCCCCCGAGTACGGCGGCGGCCAGCACGAGTGGGAGGCGCAGCCAGCCGGGGACGCCGACGTTCAGCAGGGCACGGGCCAGGATGTATCCGAGTTCCTGGTGCACCAGATAAAGACCATACGAGATGCCCGCGAGCCAGGTGACAGCCGGGGCGATCCGGGACAGGCCGGGGAACCGCCAGTCCGGCCCGCGCGCGGCCAGGCACACCAGCAGCAGCATGATCGCGAACCCGATGAGCGAAGGCCAGCGCTCGGGATCGTTGGGCATGGCCCGGTGGAGCGGGAAGACCTGCAGGTCCTGCGCGGCGCAGGCGGCGAGAACGAAAAGCGCGAGGTGCCAGTGCGCCAGCCGTCGTTTCGCCCACAGCCAGATCGCGATCCCGATGGCGAACACGTGCACGCGATGCAGGCCGAGGCCGTAGTAGAAGGTCTCGACGAGCTTCGGCGTCGAAACCGGGTCGAACACGACGAACCGGAGGAACAGCGGGACCAGGATCAGTGCCCAGAGCAGCCCGACGGTCAGCCGGTGGGTGCGCCAGCGGCGTGGCCAGAGAAGGGCGGCGGCGGTGAACGCGACGAGCTGCACCGGCAGCGTCCAATAGGCGCCGTCGAGGTAGTAGAAGAGCTCGTACCGCCAGCCCCATTCCTGGACCATGCCCAGGTTGGCGAGCAGATCCGCGCCGGTGGGGATGTACCAGGGCGACGGGTCGGACGGCGGCCCCTGGGGGATCCCGAACAGGAATCCGGACAGTCCGGGCGGGAACGGCAGTCCGCTGAACCGGATCGTCGCGTACCGGGCGACGACGTAGGTGACGGTGACCGCCACCAGGTACGCGGGCACCAGCCGCGCGACCCGGTTCCACAACCACCGCCCAGGTTCACCCTTTCGAAGGCTCGCGCACACGAAGAAGGCGGAGATCACCAAGAGGATGGCCGCACCGAATTGGGCGGTGACCCGGAAGGGGTACCCCACCAGTTCCGGGTGAAGGAGGGCACCCTGATGGGTGATGTGCCCCAGCATGACCGCGAAGACGGCGACGACGCGAAGGACGTCCCAGCTGATCTTGCGCGGGGCACGAGGCGAGGCGTCGGGCACGGGTGTCCTGGTGGTTCGTCTGGCAGGGCGACGCGAGCCTACGGCCTGACCCTGTGCGGCGCCTGTGCGGGTGGAACCGTTTGCAGGCTAACGACTACCGTGTGCGCTGTGAACATCGTCGAGACCTACACCGGGCACGTCGACCCCGGCGGCGACGCCACCCGTCGCACCCTGGACGCGCTCACCATCACGAAGCTGTCGGTCGGCCCGATGGACAACAACGCGTATCTGCTCGTCTGCCGCGCCGAGAACGAGGCGCTGCTGATCGACGCCGCGAACGATCCGGAACGGATCTCCGACCTCATCGGCCACGGCCCCGACCGTCCCGCGCTCAGGACCGTCGTGACCACCCATCAGCACCAGGACCACTGGCAGGCCCTCGGCGCCGTCGCCGGCGCGAACGGCTCGAACACCGCCGCCCACCCGCTGGACTCCGAGCCGCTGCCGATCCCGCCGGACTTCCTCGTCGAGCACGGCGACACCCTCAAGGTCGGGCAGATCGTCCTCGAGGTGATCCACCTGCGCGGCCACACCCCCGGCTCGATCGCGCTGCTGTACCGCGACCCGGCCGGGCACCCGCACCTGTTCACCGGCGACTCGCTGTTCCCGGGTGGCGTGGGCAAGACCGGTTCGCCTTCGGACTTCACGTCGCTGCTGGACGACG
Organism: Amycolatopsis sp. NPDC089917; assembly: GCF_040684635.1. Classification (NCBI taxonomy): domain Bacteria; kingdom Bacillati; phylum Actinomycetota; class Actinomycetes; order Pseudonocardiales; family Pseudonocardiaceae; genus Amycolatopsis; species Amycolatopsis sp. NPDC089917. The sequence continues at coordinate 61,291 of NZ_JBFBGL010000010.1, forward strand.
TCTCTTCCCGCATCTTCGACGAACTGCCGGACGAGACTTGGTTCTACCCCGGCCATGGCGATGACTCGACGCTGGGCGCCGAGCGGCCGAAGCTCGCGGAGTGGCGCGAACGCGGCTGGTGAGCTGACCAAGCGAGCGAGCGGGGCCACCTACACAGTTGGGTGACCCCGTTCCGTTTGCGCCGAAACGGCGATAGCGGCTTCATACACCGACGACCTCGACCATGCCGCCCAATCCTTTGAAGTCATCCGCGTTCCGGGTGTACAGCGGCAAAGCTCGCGAAGACGCGATAGCGGCGATCATCAAATCCATTCGCCGGGGCTTCGGATCGCGGTTCGCCGCGAGAACAAGAGCGACCAACGTTCCGTACCGGGCAGCGGCATCGCCGTCGAACGGCAGCGGGGTGAAGTCGACGATCGCGGCACCGAGCTTCTCGGTGCGCGCCGCGCGGACCGCGCCGTCCTTCGCCATCGCCACCCCTTGATGGAGCTCAGCCATGGTGACAGCGGTGAGTTCCGGAATCTTGGGCAGCACCGCGGGGTCGAGCAGACCGAGGTCGATGTAGGTGCAAGTGTCGAGCACACCTGCCTCGTGACGCTCAGCCACGTCCCCGCTCCCCCATGCCGTCGGAGTCCACACGGTCCTCGGCGCCGAAGAACTCATCGGCTTCCTGCCGCATCTGGGCTGCCTCGACCGCGGGCAATCCCCGATGCCGTTGGACCAGTTCCTCGGCGGTGAGACGGCGCCTACGCGGTATCGGCCGCAGCTCGGCCACTTCTACACCGTTGCGGGTGACGTGGTAGATCTCGCCGGCCTCGACAGCGTCCATGACGGCAGCAGAGTTGTTGCGAAACTCTCGCTGAGTGATCACCTTCACGGGATCAGTGTAGCCACATGTAGCTCGCCGAGCTACACCGGGAACTCGCAAGTCGGTCGACCCATCGCGATGGGTGTCACTTCCGGTGGACGGGGCGGTGGATCCAGCAAACCTCGCCGGTCGACGGCATCTCCCCCAACGCCTTGATCTCGCAAGCCAGCCGTGCGAGAACCTGACTCTTCGACCCCTGCCATGCCACGAAATCGCGATCTTCACCCAGGAGGTCTCCGGGCACCGCGCCGTGGTCGATCAGCGCATCGACCACGGACAACAGCACAGAAGTCGTCTCGGCGAAGGTCGCGCCTTCGCCTGCCTTCGCCCCAGCCACGGCGGCTATGACCGAGAGGCCGACCCAATCTTCTCTCGCATAGGCGAGCAGGTACTCCAGATCCTCTTCGTCGGACATGTTCACTCTCTGGAATGTGGCTCGTCAGGAACTCTGCGGCCAATGAAAAGCGATCCCGTACTCCTCCCGCGGACGACAGGGGCCCTGGAAGGTGTGTTCGACCACGCCTCGCCGGATCTCGAGCAGTCGCCGATCACCGGCCGGCGGCCGGATGACGCGCTCGTGATCGGTCTGTTCCGCGTACCACCAGCAAGCTTCGGGGACACAGTCGTCGAAAGTGATGCTGACGCTCAGGCCTCCGGTCACCCGGCCTTCGCCGTCGACCACGCGCGGCGCGATTCCGTGATGGTCGATGTCGACGTTGACCCAATGCCGTTCTTCGTCGAGGTCGTCATCGCAGGCGACGGAAACGAACTCGTGACGCTCGCCTTCGCTCAGCGGTTTCGGGAAGCGCAGGTCCACGGTCAGCGGATCTCCCGGTTGCGCGCCCGGCCGGGTCTCGGCACGGCAACCGAAGACCCCTTTGACGGGAATGGCGGCCAGATCACCGGTCCACCCGGTCAGAGCCCGCGCCCTGTAACCGTCGACACCGTTCTCGCGGGCGACGGCATTCCTCACCGTCAGCCGGCGATACGCGGTCCGGCACCGCATTTCCACAGCCACCAGCTGTCGTTCCAGGAAGACGGGCTGCACTCCGCCCGGGGACGGTCGACGACCGGACGCCTGGGGCTCCGGACAAGAGTTCCGCGCGATCTCCACATAGGTTCGCCAGGCTTCACCGTCGCGCGCGAGCATCTCCAGCTTCCCTGCCAGGCATGGGGAAAGCTTGTCGCTCACCGCGCGCCGCCAAGCGGTGTGCATCGGTGTCGTCGTGGTCGGCGGCGGAACTTCGAACACACCGGGCAGGTCCCTCAGCTGGCCGAAACGCTCGTCGAGGGTCGGCTCCCATTCCACCCCGCCGAGCCGGAACGCGGCATTCAGGATGTCGGAGCCCGTCGATTCGGTCGGCCCCAGCCGGCTGATCTCGTCGAGGACCAGTCCCCAGACCGCGAGGGCCCGGGTCTCCGGAGTCGCCGCGGTCATCGACTCCGTCGGCCGGACCAGCGCTCCGAGGGCGGCGGCCGATTCGCTCGCCGGGTCTTCGATCGCGTAACGCAGGAACCGGAGCGGCCCGCCGTCCTGGCGGCCCGCGAGCCAGCGCAGGGCGGCTTCGACCGCGGTCACCGAACAGGAAACACGTTCCCACTCCACCTGGATTGTCACGACACCCTCCACGTTACGTAGCGATGATCGACAATCGCGGCGCCTGTCGTCGCGCCCCAGGTGTACTAGTACACCTCTGCGAGCGATTCGGCAATGGTCGACTTCGCCGCGGCGAGCGAGAAACCATTTTCCCGCCAACTTCGAGATCACCCGACGGCCGTTCGGCGATCAGTAACGATAAAGCGAAGAAAACAACCCCCTCAACGCCGAAAGCGTCATTCCGGAATCAACTCTCCGGCAGGAGGTCATCGCCATGGTCCCCACCTTCCGACGCACCCTTGGCGCACTCGCCGTCACAGCCCTCATGCTCACCGGCGCCATCGCCGCGGTCGCGCCGGCTTCCGTCGCCGCCCAGGCGATCCCCGCGATGACGGGGATCCGCACCGGCCAGAACCCCGGCTTCGACCGGGTCGTGCTCGACCTGACAGCGGGGCCCGCTCCCGCCGTCCGGTACCAGCTCGTCGACGAGTTGATCGCCGACGGCTCGGGCGACATCGTCTGGCTGACCGGGGAATTCTTCGTCGCGGTCACCGCGACTCCGGCGGCCGCGCACGACGACGCCGGGAATCCGACCTATCCCGGACCGCAGAAGTTCCGGACCCGGAATCTGCGCAATGTCATGGCGGTCGCGGTCACCGGCGACTACGAAGGCACCTTGTCCGTCGGTCTCGGCGTCCGGTCCAGGACGCCGGTCAACGTGTTCACGCTGACTTCGCCGAACCGCGTCGTCATCGACGTCGCCCATTGATCGCGGGCGGGAATCCGTGAAGGCTTTTCGCCCGCCGCGCGGGGTTCGGTGAGCGAAATCCTTTTCGGATTCCCGCGCTGAAAATCCCGATCTGCCCGAAGGGGCGGCTTTTCGGAAATCCAGGTATCTGCCCAGCGGTATCGCGTTCCTTCCTTCCATCAGCATCACCTCCGCCGCGAAGGAGAACCGCATGCCGACCCCACGCAATCCCGACACCCCGTCCTTGGGCCCGGGTGGCGACAACCTCGAAGCGGGCCCGGGCAGCTCGGGCCTGGGAAGCTTCTCGAACAGCGAAATCGGCGAACTGGTGACCCAGGCCGCCGAAACGATGGCCACGTCCGGCGAGGACGCCGAGCGCAATTACCAGCGGAGCCTCGACCGGCTTCGCGAGCGCGCGGACGACGTCGTCCCGGCGCTCGGGGAGCAGTACGACGCCCTGTCCGAGGAGCAGTACCTGGAGCGTTGGGGCCTGGTCCAGCTACTCACCGACCTGCGGCACACGGCCGCCGTATCGGTACTCGAAGACGTGCTGCGCAGGCCGATCCCGCCGGAGCGCTCCGAAGACCCGGCACACGGGATCAGCACCGTCGGCGAAGAGGTGATCATCCGCACCACCGCCGTGGAAGCGTTGGCACGCCTGGCATCCGCCGGCGACAGCGCGGCCAAGGAGCTGTTGCTGCGACAGATCCGGCACGAGGTGTTCTCGGTGCGGCGCGCCGCGGTCCAGGCCATCGCCGAGACCGGCGACACCGACCTCACCGCCCGAGTGCGCGAGGAGCTCAGCGCTACGGAGGACGAGCGCCTGCTGAACATCAGGCGGGTCGACGTCCGCGGAGTCCCGCAGGCTGTCGGTGGCCGGTACCTGAAGGAAAAGCGGGCCGACGACGTGCCGCCGCCCGAACCTCCGCGCTCCTGAACCGACCTAATTCCTTCTACAGACAGGTGATCTCCGATGGCCACTTGCAGCTACACCGTGCCTGACAAGAACGTGACCGGGGACAATTTCTACGGCGCCTCGATCTGCAATCAGACCTACATCGACTATTTCTGGAACACCTACGGCTTCGCGGGCAACAAGGACTACTGGGACGACGGTTTCGGCTGGGAAGACGCGTGCAACACCGACAAGCCGCTGGCCCGGACGTTCAACGCGTGTTACCTGCTGACCTACTCGGCGCAGGACTACCAGAACGACGCCTACTCCGGGCCGATGCTGAACTGGGCACGCCGTTACGTCCGCGACAACTGCGACGACCTCCGCTCGCTCTGCGGTGACGGCACCGCCATCGCGACGTCGTTCAAAGGCCCGTTCACCGACGACCGGATCGAGTTGTACCTGGGTTTCTGGTACTCCAGCGACGTTCCCAGCCGCGCCGAGACGCTGGTCCACGAATCACGGCACCAGGGCGGGAAGCCGCACAACGCGAACTTCCCGGCGGGTTCGATCTACGGCGCCGGCAAGAGCGGAGCCGATTCCACGTGGGACTACCAGGGCGCCTGGATGTACGGCGCGCTCTACCTGTGGTGGTTCTACGCCCAGGGCGCCCGCACGACGTCCGCGTTGCGTGAACGTGCCCGCCAGCGCGGGAACGTCGTGATCGACAACGCCTTCGCGACCCACCCCGGCTTCACCATCTGACTCACGACCGGCAAGCCCTCTCGCACTGTAGGCGAGAGGGTTTCGTCGCGCGATACCTCCGATGACTAGAGCCATGTCCCACTCAACGGGGCTTGACCACTGAGATATCTGCCGCAATCATCGGATCTCTCGGTAACCACGCCCTGGATGAGAGCGGATGGTCATGAGAGTTCGAGCGCACCGCACCGCCTGGCTCGCCCTGGTCCTCGCCCTGCTGGCAGGCCTGCTCACCACGCCACCGGCGAGCGCGGAGCTGCACCATCCCCGCCAGCAGTGGCTGCGCGAGGCCACCGCGGGACTCTTCCTCCACTGGGGCATGTTCACCGCACCACGGCAGACCGATTGCGCCGCCTGGGAACGCGCGGTCACCGACGGCGGCTGGAGCGCCGGCTACTGGGTGGACGAGGCCCGCAAACTCGGCGCCTCCTACATCGTGCTCGCCACCTTCCACAGCAGGCTGGGCTACGCGCGGCCGTGGCCGTCGGCGATCCCGGGCAGCTGCTCCACGCGCCGCGACCTCCTCGGCGAGCTCGTCAAGGCGGGCAACGCCAAGGGCGTCCGGACGATCCTCTACATGACCGACGATCCCCAGTGGCACAAGGAAACCGGTGTCGAGTCACTCGATTCCGCCGCGTACTCCGCCTACAAGGGCAAGCAGGTCGACCTGACCACCCGCCCCGGCTTCGGCGAGTACAGCTACGACCTCTTCCACGAGGTCATGGACCGGTACTCCGACCTCGCCGGTTTCTGGATCGACAACGACAACGAGTACTGGGAGAAGAACAAGCTCTACGAACAGGTCCGTGAGAAGCGCCCGTCCTGGTTGCTGAGCAACAACAACGAGGACACCCCGATCATGGACACCGTCAGCAACGAGCAGAAGACCGGCATCACCCCGCCGTACGACTACCCGCAGGCCGCGTTCACCCCGATGCCGCGGCTGACCGAGGCCGATTACAAGCTGCCGACCAACGGCGGCTGGTGGTACGACGGCACCGATCAGGCCGTCGACTTCCGGCTGTCGACCGGTCGCTACATCACCAACGCGGGCTCGTCGATGAAGTCGCTGATGGCCGAAACCCCGATGGTGAACGGGAAGTTCCCGCCGCAGCAGGAGGCGTACAACAACTTCATGGCGAGCTGGGTGCCGCCGATCAAGTCCTCTTTGCAGGGCAAAGAGGGCGGCGGGTACCTGTACGGCGGGATGCAACCCGGATTCTGGAACGACGGCGCGCACGGCGTCGTCACCGTCGAACCCGGCGCCGGAACGCAGTACCTCCACGTGGTCACCCGTCCGAGCACCGACCTGCTCCGTCTGCGCGACAACGGCTACAAGGTGACCAAGGTTTCCGATGTGCGCACGGGAAAACCCTTGCGCTTCAGCCAGTCCGCCGGATACCTGACCATTGTGGATATCAAGGCTTGGGACACTTACGACACGGTGTTCAAAGTGGAGACCGCCGGGCAGCGGCATTTCCTCGACTCCCGCACGATCAAGGCGACCGCTTCGGCTTCGCGCGCGGGGCATCCGGCGGCGAATCTCGTCGACGGGGACTTCGAGAACTACTGGGACGCCGACGGCCAGGAACCGGTCTCGCTGACCTTGGACCTCGGCAGGCGGCGGACGGCGACCTACCTCGCGGTGAACCAGCGCGAGATGTCGCCGACGCACGCGCGCGAATCGTTCGGCAAACCGGAGGACTCGTCCCGGATCCAGGACTATCGCGTCTATGTCAGCGACGACGGCCGGAACTGGGGGAAGCCGGTGCGCACCGGCGCGATGCCGAGCGCCCGCGGCGTGCGGTTCATCGACTTCGGCGAGCGGCAGACCCGCTTCATCAAGCTCGAAGTGCTGAACACCTGGTCCGGCCCGCAGGCGAAACCCTTCTACCGGCAGCTGGCGATCGACGAGATCAAGGTGGCGTCCGGCTATCCCGCCTCGATCCTGGGCGCCCAGGTTCCGCTGGAGGCCGAGTCCTTCCGCAACGATCACGGCGGCCGCGCCCGCCTCGACTGGTGCTCCTCCTGTTCCGGATCGTTCCAGGTCACCGGGCTCGGCGGCGGCCCGCGCCACTCGGTCACGTATCCGGCGGTGACGGTCACGGAAGCCGGCACGTACCGGCTCCAACTCGACACCGTCGGCGGGCCCGCGACGTCGGTCGCGGTGAGCGTCGACGGCGGTGCTCCCGTCGAGACCTCGATCGAGGCCGGCACACCGGGAACCGTGACCTCGACAGCGATCCCCGTTTCGCTGAACGCCGGCGCCAACAGCGTCAAGGTGTTCAGCAACGCCCCCTCTGGACCGGGGCTCGACCGGATCGCGGTCGCTCCCGTGCCGCCGTCGTCCTACACGCCGAAGACGACCCTGACCGTCGAACCCGTTGGCGTCCAATGGCTTTCGCCCGGACAGCAGTCCTTGAAGGTGACCGCGAAGCTGCGGCTCGACGCCGATGACACGATCGGCAAGGTCACGATGGCGCCGGTCGTCCCGGAGGGCTGGGCCTTGCAGGGGGCTCCGGCGACGGCGACGTCCATGCGCGTCGGTAACGAGCTCGAAGCTTCCTGGACGCTGCTCTCCCCCGAAGGCGTCACCGCGGCCGACATCCCGGTCACCGCGTCGTTCGACCTCCTCGGCCGGGCGAAGTCGGTGAGCAAACCGGTCCGGGTGAGCCCGCGACCGGCGGACCGGGTCTTCATGCGGGAGGCCGAAGATTCGGCCAACGACGTCGGCGGCGCGGGCGTCACGAGCTGCGGGGTGTGCTCGGGCGGGCAGAAGGTCCGCAACATCGGCGGCGATCCGGACGCGTTCGTGCGGTTCGACGACGTGACCGTGCCCGAGACGAGGCGCTACACCCTCTACCTCGACTTCACCGTCAACGGGCCGCGCTCGTACTTCGTCGCGGTCAACGGCGGCACGCCGATCGAGGTGAAGGTCGACGGTGCCGGCAACAACACTCGGCTCACGACGTCGGTGCCGGTCGATCTGAAGGCGGGGGCGAACACGATCAAGCTGTTCAACGACCACGCGTCCGCCCCGGATCTCGATCGGCTGTCACTGGGGTGAGGTACCGGCTTGACCCTCTCCCCGGGAGAGGGTTCAGGCTGGTCCCATGACGACCTTGATGCCGATCGGCGTGTTCGCGCACGCCACCAGGCTGTCGGTCCGCGCGCTGCGGAACTACGACCGGCTCGGGCTGCTGGTGCCGGCGCGGATCGACCCTGGCACCGGGTATCGCCGGTACTCGCTGGAGCAGTTCGCCCGCGCGGGCCTGATCCGGCGGCTGCGGGAGCTGGAGGTGCCGCTGGCGGAGATCGGCGAGATCCTCGACGCGGGGTCCCCGGACGAGGTCAAGGCCGCGATCAAACGGCATCACGACCGGGTGGCGGCGCGGGCCGCCGAACTCGCGGCGATCAGCGGCGGGCTCGACTCCGTGCTCGCCGAGCCGACGCGGTGGCTGCACGTCTACGAGCGCGTGCGCACGCCGCAGCCGATCGCCCGCTTGACGATCCAGACCCCGCTGAGCGGCCTGGCCGAGCGGATCGGCCCCGCGTACGCCCGGTTGTTCGCGGCGCTAGATGCTCAAGGAGTCGCGCCTGCCGGGCCGCCCGGGACCCGTTACCGCACCGATGATCCCGACGAGCTCTCCGTCGAACTGTTCGTCCCGGTGGACAGGCCGGTGCGGGACGACGGCGAGATCGGTGCCGCCGAGCTTCCTGGTGGCCTGCTCGCGGCGACGATCCACGAAGGTGGCTACGAAGGCGTCGAGACCGCCTACCGATCGCTGGGCCGATGGATCGCCGAACGCGACCGCGTCCCGACCGGGCCCGCCGAAGAGTTGTACCTGGTGGCGCCCGGTCCGTCGGTCGCGCCCGAGGCCTACCGCACCGAAATCGCCTGGCCGGTGACCGCGTGATCCTCGACGGCATCAAGACCGAGGGCGGCGAGCACTGCGAGACCAGCACTCTCGACGTCCTCCTGCGGTACGCCGGGGTCGAGCTGTCCGAGCCGATGCTGTTCGGGCTCGGCGAGGGTCTGGGCTTCATCTACTGGGACGGCAAGAACCTGCCGTTCCCGTTCCTCGGCGGGCGCGCGAAGCCCGCCGAGATCACCCGGAAGCTGGCTGACCGCCTCGGGCTCACCTTGTGGGTCAAGGAAACGACGTCGGCGCGAACGGCGTGGCGCAACGTCGCGGAGCCGCTCGACGCCGGTGTCCCCGTCGGCCTGCAGCTCGACTCGTACCACCTCGAGTACTTCACCTCGAAAGTCCACTTCGGAGGGCACTTCGCGGCCTTGTACGGCTACGACGACCAGAACGCCTTCCTCGTCGATACGGCGCAGCAAGGTGGTTCCATGTCGACGTCGCTGGAGAGCCTGGAACGCGCTCGTGGCGAAAAGGGACCTATGACGGCGAAGAACCGCTCGTTCACCATCAGCGCGGACGCGCCCCCTGTTCCGCTCGCCGACGCCATCCGGACGGCCGTCCGGGCCAACGCCGCGGAGTTCCTCGCCCCGCCCATCGCGAACCTCGGGTATCGCGGGATCGGCAAGGCCGCTGTCCAGGTGCGGAAATGGCTGGACCGCAGCAGTGATCCGGCCCGCGATCTTCCCCAGGCCGCCGTCCTGATGGAACGGGCGGGAACCGGCGGCGCGCTCTTCCGCCGGATCTACCGCGACTTCCTCGAAGAGTGCACGACGCTCGTCAACGACGCCGGTCTCCGGACCGCGTATGAGAAGTACCGCGAAATCACTCCACTGTGGACGGAGGTCGCGCGATTGTTCACGAAGGCAGGCGAAACCGGCGACGAGAGGTGGTTGACCGACGCGTCCGCCGTCCTGTCCGAGCTGGCGCAGCGCGAACAGGAGGCGATGACGGCGCTCGCGACGGTTCAGCGTGCGCGTTCGTAAGGCAGCTTCTCCCCCGCTGCGACCGCGAACGGCAGATCGTTGCCCGCCGGCGGCAACGGACACGTGGCGAAGTCGGTGAACGCGCACGGAAGATTCGTGGCGCGGGTGAAGTCCAGGACGACGGACCCGTCCTCGGCGGGCGGCGGCACCGCGAGTGACCGGTTCGCCGCGTAGGTCGTGACGCCGCTTGTGGCATCGGTGAACAGGATGAGCAGGCCGTCCTTCTTGCCGTTGAACGCGGTGAGTGTGTGCTCGACGCCGTCGTGCTCGAAGCGCACGACGCCCGGGGAGACGTAAACGTGGCTGAGGCCTTCGACGACCGCGCCGACCGTCGTCGGCTTAGGCTCGTCGAAGGGCTCGAAAGTCCCGGTCAGCACCCAGGCCGCGTCGGGTTCGTACGCCGGGACACCGCGGAAGGCGTTCAGCACCGGGGCTTTCGGGTCGTGTGTGCGGATCAGGTATCCGCCGCGGCGCGCGACCTCGATCTCGATGTCCCCGGCGACGACCCGGGTGGTCGCGCCGCTGTTGACCAGTTCGAAGCGCCGGACGCCGGTGACCGGTTCGCCGTCGTGCGAGAGGTCCGCGCCCTGCGGGTCGAGGTAGGCCGCGTCGGCGTCCTGCCACCACAGACCGGGCAGGCCCTCGTAGGCGCGCGGCTTGTCCTCGAGCCAATCGAGCGAGACCAAGGCGAGCCAGCCGAGCGGGTCGGCGAGGTCGCGCTCGCGCTGGGTCTTCCAGCGCTGCCAGTCCTGCGTGAACGTGTCCAGGCTTGTGCTCATCGCCGATCCCTTCCGTGACCTTGCTCGTACTCCCTGGTCAACGGTGTGCCGGCGGCGATATTTCGTGTCCCGGCATGTGGGCTGGGCGCGCCTGGCCACGCCTTGGCCTGTCACCGCACGGAGCAGTAAAGCCGCTCCCCATTACCGCTCGCGGCGCGAGCCAGTGAAGCCAGCTCCGCGAGATGCCTGACCGCTTCGTCTTCCTCGATGAACTCGCCGTCGGCCTCCCGCAGACGTGACCAACGACGAGCCACATCGTCACGCTGCCGCTCATCCGCCGTCGCGAGCAGCGCTTGGAGCCGCTCCGAGACCACGAAGACATAGTGACCGTCATTCTCAATCCGGGTCACGTAGTGTGGCTCGCCGGCCCGCGATAGCTCCTGAACACCAAGCCCAGTGAAGAGACTCTCCCACTCGACCGCCGACACCTCCGGGCCGTACTCGCCTACGGTGACACGGTCGAACGTCCCCGGAGGGCTCATGCCTTTGACCGCGGCCGCCGCCCCGTCGCCAGGTGCGATGAAGAAATCCGCCCACTCGTCGACACCCGATCGGCGGGAACCTTGAAGCGGGCCGGTTCGACTGTCGTCATGGTGGCGATGCCAAGCGCCCGGCCTCGCCGGTAGGCGACCGGTTACGGTAGTGCGCGCTCGAATCATCGCAATCGGAGGACTAATTGCGATGAGGGTGCACCGTTTCGCCGGATCACCCTTCAGTGGCAAATGTGCAGATTCGCCGATTACATAAAATTACGAACACATGTTCGGTTTATGAGTGTATTCTTGAGGGTGTCCGAGACTTTCCTTCCTGAGTTGCCGCAGGAGTTGTGGCGTGCCGGCAAGGTGGAGCTTGCGCATGGTGTGCAGCAGTTCTTGCGGGTGATGCGGGTGGCTTCTGCGGGGTTGGGGCAGTACTTGGCGGAGGTGGAGTCTCGGGGTGCGAAGGAGTTGTTCGGGTATGGGTCGACGGCGGCGTGGTTTGCCGATGTGGCGGGATTGTCGCGGGGTGAGGCGGGCCCGATGGTGAGTCGGGCGATCGCGGTGAACCCGGCTCGTGCGTTGGACGGCACCGAGGTTCCGGCTGTGGCGCCTGCGACGGCGGTGGTGGCTGCGGAGGGGGTGATCGGTGAGCATCGGATCGATCAGATCTTGGAGATCATGAAGAAGATCCCGGCCGACACCGCTGTGGAGGATCGGGAGAGCGCGGAGAAGATCCTCGCCGATCTCGCCCGTAACGCGGGTCCTCGGCAGTTGGTGGAGGCCGAGCAGAACATCGTGGCCTGGCTCGACCCCGACGGGAACGAACCGAAAGAGCCCGAACCGAAGCAGCCGCGCCGGGAAGTCACGCTGGAGCGCCGCAAAGACGGGTTCTGGAAGCTGACCGGTTTGCTGGATGACGAGCTGGGTGCGCGGACGGCGGCCGCGTTGGAGGCGTATGCGAAGCCGCGTCCGGTGGACGAGTTCGGGCAAGCCGACCTGCGCATGAAATGCGAACGCCAAGGTGACGCCTGGGCCGAACTCCTCGACCTGGCGATCGCCTGCCCGGATCAGCCGGGCACCAGCGGGTACCGGACCTTGGTGCATGTCACCATCGGGCTGGAGGAACTCAAGACCGGGATCGGGAAGGCGTGCCTGGACTTCGTCGGCACCATGACCGCCCGCGAGGCCCGCATGGCCGCCTGCGACTGCTTGATGCTGCCGGTGGTGATGAACGCCGCCGGGGAACCCCTCGACGTGGGACGGCTACGACGCTTCGTCACACCCGGCCAGAGACGAGCGCTCAACATCCGCGACCGCGGCTGCGCCTTCCCGGGATGTCATCGGCAGCCCAAGAACTGCCACGCCCACCACATCGAGCACTGGGCAGACGACGGCCCCACCGACCTCCGGAACCTGGTCCTGCTCTGCGGCTTCCACCACCGCCTCATCCACCACGGCGACTGGCAAGTCCACATGGCGCCAGACGGGCTACCGGAGTTCATCCCACCCCAATACTTGGACCCGCTCCGAAGAACCCGACGCAACACCCACGCATGATCCGAGGAGCCCGCCAGCCACACCGGCGACGGGCCCCTCGTCGTGCCCGAAACTGTTCGGCACCGGCGGGAACCCCGGGATCGGCTGCGCCATTCGGGCGTATTCGCGGGCTATCCCTCGTTCCTTTCTTCCCACCCGGAGCAAGATCTTCCGTTCCGGACTTGGGAGGGGACGGAACACAGCATGGTGAATCAGCCACGTGGACCGGATGGTCGCTGGATCAAATACAAATACGGTGCGGGCGCGCTGGCCACGGCGGGCGTGGTCGTGGCCGCCACCAACGGGATAGGCGGAGGCGGCGCCGCCTCGTTGGACTCCGCCGCGAGCCAAGCTCTCAAAGGCAAGAGCTCCAGCAAGAAATCCGCGCAGAAGGGCCGCCATTCCGAAGCATGGCAGCGTCTGGGCTGGCGTCAACTCAAGAAAACCGCGAAGCGCGAACTGAAATGCGGACCGCATTCCTTCGGTGAGGTCCAGCGCTTCTTCCTGCGCCACCCGTGCGTCGACCTCGACCGCATGATCGTCACCGTCGGCGACGGAGCCGGGAACACCATCGCCGTGTCCGTCGCGTGGGTGAAGATGCCGAAGGCGAGCGAAGCGAGCGAGCTGAAACGGCTCCTCGACAAGGACGGCACCGGCAATGTCGCGCTTTACGGCGAGGTGCGGCACGGCAGCCGCTTCACCGGCGAGAACTACGACTCCCGCCTGGCCAAGAAGCTGGTCGTGATCGCCGAGTCCGCTCCTGTCGCCGGAAGGCCGAGCGAAGCGACATTGGAGACCGCCGTCGAAGTCGCGGTCGAATTCCCCGCACCCTGATCCCGCCACCGACGGAACGGAACGCACGTGAGCCGGAGCGAACACGCCAGAAGGCGACTCGAAACCCAAGCTAGGCAGGTGATCGAGAGCACCTTCGCCGACCTGGACTCGTTGCAGCGCAACGTTCTCACCGCCCTACTCAGCCGGACCGGCGTGGGCTGGCGGCTGCTGGTCAAGACGGTGCTGCCGTCGGACGACGACCGGAGCGCGGACGCGTTCCTGATCGGCCGCACCGGCGTCCTCGCCCTCCTGATCACCGACAAGGGCCCGGACAGCGAAACCGCGAATCAAGTCCTGCGCCACGCGAAAGAGCGCTTCGCCGGCATCCCCGGCCCCCAGGGCCGTTCCCTGGCCGAGAGCGCGATCCACCTCGTGGTGATCGGCTCGGGCGCGGGCAGCACCCGGCAGGACGGCGTCTACTGGTCGCTCACCGAATCGAGTCTCGACCGCGTCTTCCGGCGTGACGCGCTCCACCTCGACCGGCGGCTGGTCACCGTCATCGCCGAGCAGGCGGAACGACGGCTGCGCGGCTACCGTCCGCTGGCCGTTCAGCAGCCGGAGCGCGCCCCGGACGCCGCGGGACTGCTGGACGCCGGTGAACTGATCGAAGACCAGCTCGGCGCGGCTCAGCGGCGGCCGTTCGACTCCTGGCTCACCTTTCTGCATCCGCAGCAGAACGCGATCGTCAAACGCGACTACTCGGGTCCGGCGCGGATCAGTGGCCCCGCGGGCACCGGCAAGACGGTCGTCGCGTTGCACCGGCTCAGGCATCTGGCCCGGCTCAGCACCGGTCCGCTGCTGTACACCACCTACGTCCGCTCGCTGCCGCCGGTGATCAAAACGTCCTTCGACCGGCTGGCCCCGGAGCTGGACGGACGCGCCGAGTTCACGAACCTGCACGCCTGGGTCCGCCGGTTCCTCACCGAGCGGGACGTCCGCGTGAACGTCGACCGCACTCAGATCGAGAACGCGTTCAGTTTCGCGTGGATCGCCTTCCGCGATCGGCTCCAGGCCATCGAACCGAATGTCGACTACTGGCGCACCGAGCTGGATCGGGTGATCAAAGGGCGCGGGATCACGACGCTCGACGGCTATCTAGCGATCACCCGGCGAGGCCGGATCCTGCCGCTCAACGCGAGCCAGAAAGAACTCGTCTGGGGCCTGTACGAGCAGTACCAGCGGCGCCTCACGGACAACGGAGCGCACGACCACAACGACCTGATCGAACTGGGCCGTGCCGAACTCGTGCGACAGCCGCTCGAAACGCCGTACGCGGCGGTCGTCGTCGACGAGGTCCAGGACATCCCGCTGTGCGGCCTGCGGCTGCTGCGCGAACTGGCGGGCGACCGCCCGAACAAGCTCCTGCTGGTCGGCGACGGGCAGCAGCAGGTCTACCCCGGCGGCTGGCGGCTGTCCGACGCCGGCATCCCGATCCAGGGCCGCGGCGAGATCCTGAAGGTCAACTACCGCAACCGCGCCGAGGTGCTCTCCTTCGCACGGCGGTTCGACGCGACGAACCGGGTGGACGACCTCGACGGCGCCGACGGAGTCGCCTTGCGCGCGGCCGAATCCGCTAACGCCGGCGGAACCACCGCCACCTGGCGCGGCACCTCGCGCGCTCTTCCCGACGTCCTGGTCGACGCCGTCCGCGGGCTGCCGGTCCGCCGGGATCACTCGGCGCTGATCGTCTTCCAGCACAGGGATCTGAGCCGCTGCGTCGAGATCCTGCGCGCGGCGGGGATCCCGACGCTGGCGCTGGAGAAGTACACCGGCGAGGCCGACGGCAAGCTCAAGGTCGGCACCGTGCACCGCGCGAAGGGGCTCGACTTCCAGGCCGTGCTCGTCCTGGAGAACACCCACGAAAACGGGACCGGGACGCAGGCCGAGGAGGAGCGCCGCGAGCTGCGCGGCAGGCAGCACCTGGTCGCGGCGACCCGGGCCCGCGACTTCCTCTGGTGGGGCGTGCTCGACGAACCTGCCGCCGAATAATTTTTTTGTCTTGACAACTTCACTCTTCGGACGGTTAGCTGAGCGCACACCGATCGAAGGGAACAAGTCATGGCCAAGTTCGCGAACGTCGACGACTACCTCGCCGCCCTGCCCGAGGGCCTGCGCGAGGTCGCCACCGCGCTGCGCCCGATCGTCAACGCCGCCCTTCCGGGCTCCATCGAGGCGATGTACCACGGTTCCCCGACCTGGAGCGCGGGCGAAGCCGTGGGCAAGAACCTCGTCTGCCTGGTGAAGGCGTACTCGTCGTACGTCACCTTCGCCCTCTGGAAGGGGCAGCTCGTCGACGACGAGTCCGGCAGGCTGGAGGCGAGTGCCCGGGAGATGGCGCACGTCAAGCTGCGCTCGGTCGACGACATCGACGCCGACCTGTTCACCGGCTGGCTCAAGCAGGCACGAGACCTCGAAGCCCCCGCCGGAGCACGGTGACACAATCGGCGGCGTGCCCGTGATCACCGACGAATCCCGTTGCCCGTGCGGCCTCGGCGAGCCCTACGGCGCTTGCTGCGGCCGTTTCCACCGCGGCGCGGCGACAGCGCCGACCGCCGAACTCCTGATGCGGTCGCGGTTCAGCGCGTTCGCCGTCGGCGACACCGCGTACCTCGACGCGACCTGGGATCCGAAGACCAGGCCCGTGGACCTCGAACTCGCCCCGGGACAACGCTGGACGTTCCTGGAGATCCTCGGCAAGACCGGCGGCGGCCTGCTGGAGAACGAGGGCACCGTCGAGTTCCGGGCCCACTACCGGCAGGATCGCCGGCCCGGCAGCATGCACGAGAACAGCCGCTTCGTCCGCGTCGGCGGGCAGTGGATCTACGTCGCGCCCGTCACCTGAGTTCCGCCGACTCGCCCAATCGGGCTCCCCTCGCGTGATAGACAAGGCGGCGATGGGAAAACTGACCCGCCGGGCGAGGGCGAAGGCCGACTACTACGCCTACTCGGCCGCTCGTGAGTGGCCGGTCGCGGCGTCCGGGGTCGGCGTCGTGCTGGGTGCGGCGACGATCCTCCCCAGCGCGATCGGCCTCGTGCTTTCGGTGCTGGCACTGGTTTTGGGGACGGTCACCTTCGCCAGGGACCTCCGGCTGCTGCGGGCACGCTGGGCCGGTTTCGAGTTCAGCGCGATCGCCGCCCCCTTCCCCACCGCCGAGCTGCCACCTCCGCCCGCGTACCCGGGGGCGAAGTATCTCGCCGTTCCCGCACGGGGAACGGCACTCGTCAGCGACGCGATCGACGAGGCGCTTTCAGCGGGCGACTTCCGCATCGTCGTCACCGAGGAGCCGTACCGCCTGCCGCCCAAGCTCAAGGCGACCGCGCCGCACGTCCTGCCCCTGCGGGCGAAGGGGCGCGTGCTGTTCAACGGCCCCATCGTCGGCATGCGCGGCGAACCGCTTCCCGCGGCAGGCAGCACCCCGGCCCCGATCCGGCTGCATCGCGCGCGGTTCTTCGACGCCGTGTGCTCCAACGAACTGGCGACGCTGCGGATCACCAGGACGGACACCGGCGAGGAGTACGACCTCCGCCGCGAGGAACTCGCCGACTCCTCGGGCAGCCTGCGCACGCTCGCGAGCAGCGAGCTGGCCGACCTGGTCGGCGTCTCGACCATCGCGTTCACCGCCGACGGCAAGCTGGTCGTGGTGCTCCAGTCCAGGCGGAACTCGGCGAGCGCGATGCTGCTCGCGCCGTCGGGCAGCGGCTCCCTCGAACCCCAGGACCTCGACACGCCCGACGGCGGACGCCGCCGGATGCTGCACACGGCGGTGATCGCCGGGATGGAACGGGAACTCCGCGAGGAGACCGGCGTCCTGCCCGGCGAGATCGTTTCGACCCGGCTGACCGGGTTCGCGCGCTGGATGGAACGCGGCGCCAAACCGGAGTTCTTCGGGATCACCGCGCTTTCCGTGGACAGCGACACTCTGCGGGCCCGTCGTACCCGTGGCGCCGAAAGGCTGTTCAGCGAGGGCGCGAACGTGCTCGACGTCGACCTCGCCGCGCTCGGTGAAGAGCTCTCCGGCGGCGTGGACATCGCCGACGCGCCGTCCTTGCCGTCGAGGGTGCGTGACGACGCGTCACTGCCTTTGCTGCTGTGCCTGCGCGCCGCCGCTCTCCGGCGGACTCTCCACCACTGACGAACCCGGTGCAAGGGTCTGGCCTAGCCGTGATGTGACGGCTACCATCTCCCCCTAACATTGTTAGGGAACTTTCTTAACGATTTCCGACCAGGTCCGCCGCCGTGTGCCCAAGGAGGCGCGCTCGTGAGTTTTCGGCAGAAGAGAACCCGGATCCCGTTACTGGCCATGACCGTCACCGCGCTGGCCGCGGCGGTCTGCGGGGTGACCACCGCTCCCGCCGCCACCGGCGCGGAAGCGGCCGTCCCGCTGTCCGTCGGCGCCGTCGCGGGCGACGCCACCCCGATCCCCGGCTACGTGATCCAGTCTTCGGCGCAGGTCAGCGATGATTCGGCGGTGTCGAAGCCGGGCTTCCCCACCACCGGCTGGTACCCGGTGTCGTCGCGCTCGACCGTCTACGCGGGACTGCTGCAGAACGGCAAGTACGCCGACCCGTTCTACTCGACGAACATGAAGAACGTGCCGACGGCGCAGTTCACCGTGCCGTGGTGGTACCGCACCGACCTGAACGTCGAGGACACCTCGCAGCGCACGTACCTCGACTTCAGCGGCGTCCTCTCGAAGGCCGACGTCTGGGTCAACGGCACCAAGATCGCGACGAAGGACCAGGTCAACGGCGCCTACACGCGCCACGACCTCGACATCACCGCGAACGTCCGCCAGGGCGCCAACAGCATCGCGTTCAAGGTCTACCCCAACGATCCCAACAACGACCTCTCGATGGGCTGGATCGACTGGGCGCAGACCCCGCCGGACCAGAACATGGGCATCGTGCGTGACGTCCTCGTCCGGCGCGGCGGCCCGGTGGCGCTGCGCAGCGCCCACGTGGTCCAGAAGCTGAACCCGTCGCTGAGCCACGTCGACCTCACGGTCAAGGCCGACGTCCGCAACGACTCGGCGAACGCGGTGCAGACCACGGTCGCCGGCACGGTCGCCGGGAAGCCGGTCAGCCAGACGGTTTCGCTGGCCGCGAAGGAACGCAAGACCGTCACCTTCGGCGTGGTCGGCCTGGACAACCCGAACGTGTGGTGGCCCGCCGGGATGGGCGGCCAGAACCGGTACGACCTGGATCTGACCGCGAGTGTCGGCGGCACGGCGTCCGACGCCTCGAAGTCGAAGTTCGGCGTCCGCGACGTCAAGGCGACGCTGAACTCCAGCGGCGGACGGCAGTACAGCGTCAACGGCAAGCCGCTGCTGATCCGCGGCGGTGGCTACACGCCGGACCTGTTCCTGCGCTGGAACGAGACCGCGGCGGCCGACAAGCTCAAGTACGTGCTGAACCTCGGGCTCAACACGGTCCGGCTGGAAGGCCACATCGAGCCGGACGAGTTCTTCGACATCGCCGACGACCTCGGTGTGCTGACCATGCCCGGCTGGGAATGCTGCGACAAGTGGGAAGGCCAGGTCAACGGCGAGGAGAAGGGCGAGCCATGGGTCGAGTCGGACTACCCGATCGCCAAGGCGTCGATGTTCTCCGAGGCCGAGCGCCTGCGTGACCACCCGAGCGTCATCTCCTTCCACATCGGCAGCGACTTCGCGCCGGACAAGCGGATCGAGCAGGGCTACCTCGACGCGATGAAGGCGGCCGACTTCGCTCCTCCGGTGATCCCGGCGGCGTCCGCGAGGCCGTCCCCCATCACCGGCGCGTCCGGCATGAAGATGAACGGCCCGTACGACTACGTGCCGCCGGTGTACTGGTACGACAAGTCGCAGAAGGATCGCGGCGGCGCGTGGAGCTTCAACTCCGAGACCAGCGCCGGCGTCGACATCCCGACGATGGACACCCTGAAGCGGATGATGTCGGCCAGTGAGCTCGAAACGATGTGGAAGAACCCGTCGGCCGCGCAGTACCACCGCTCGTCCTCGGCGACCTTCGGGAACCTGAAGCTGTTCGGCAACGCCCTCACCAAGCGCTACGGCGCTCCGGCGGATCTGAACGATTTCGTGCGGAAGTCCCAGCTCGCGCAGTACGAGAACGTCCGGGCGGAATTCGAGTCGCACTCCCGCAACTACACGGACTCGACCAACCCGTCGACCGGGTTGATCTACTGGATGCTCAACAGCCCGTGGACTTCGCTGCACTGGCAGCTGTTCGACGCCTACATGGATCAGAACGGCGCGTACTACGGCGCGAAGAAGGCCAACGAGCCGGTGCACATCCAGTACTCGCACGACAACCGGTCGGTCGTGGTGATCAACCAGACGTCGAACGCGGTGAGCGGGCTGACGGCGACCACGAAGCTGTACAACCTCGACGGAACCGAGAAGTACAGCAACACCAAGACCGGGCTTTCGGTCGGCGCGCTGGGCGCCAAGTCCACCGCGGTCACCGTCCCGGCTGTGAGCGGGCTTTCCACGACCTACCTGGCGAAGCTGGTGCTCACCGACTCGGCTGGCAAGGAAGTCAGCCGGAACGTGTACTGGCTCTCCACCAAGGCGGACACGCTGAACTGGGGCGGCAGCGACTGGTACTACACGCCGCAGTCGGCCTACGCGGATCTGTCCGGGCTGAAGAACCTCGGCCAGTCGGCCGTCAGCGCGACGGCGAAGTCGGTCGCCGGTTCCGACGGCACCACCACGACGACGGTGACGCTGAAGAACACCTCGGGCGGCAAGCTCCCGGCGTTCTACGTCGACTCGAAGGTCGTGGACGCCGCGGGCAAGCCGGTGCTCCCGGTGGAGTGGAACGACAACGCGGTGAGTCTGTGGCCGGGTGAAACGACCACGCTGACCGCGAAGTACCGCACGGCCGACCTCAAGGGCTCCAAGCCTTCGGTGCGGGTCTCGGGCTGGAACACCGGCACGCAGACCGTTCCGGCCGACGGTTCGGGCCCCGGCCCGAACAACCCGGTCGACTACCAGGCCGAGGACGCCACGATCGTCCAGGGCGCGGTGGAGTCCAACCACGCCGGGTTCACCGGCAGCGGGTTCGTCAACTACGACAACGTCGCGGGCAGCTCGGTCGAGTGGACGGTCGACGTCCCCGCGGCCGGTACCTACGACGTCGTCGTCCGGTACGCCAACGGGACGACGGCGGACCGGCCGCTGGACTTCTCCGTCAACGGCTCGATCAGCGCGTCGGGCGTCGGCTTCGGCGCCACCGGCGCCTGGCCGAACTGGACGACGAGAACCGTCAAGATGACCTTGGCGGCGGGGCGGAACAAGATCAAGGCGGTCGCCACCACGGCGAACGGCGGCCCCAACGTCGACAAGATCACCCTCTGACCCGGGAGTCGCCCGAGGCCCCCTTCGCCACCCGGCGAAGGGGGCCTCTCCCGTCATCAGGTGGGTTAGGCTTTCCGGGTGACCGGAAAACCCGATCCGCGCCTGCGGGACCTCGCGATGCTGCGACGTGTCCGCGACCGGATCGATCGCGACTACGCGCAGCCGCTCGACGTCGAGGCACTGGCGCGCGGCGTGCACGTCTCGGCCGGGCACCTGAGCCGGGAATTCCGCGCCGCGTACGGCGAATCGCCCTACAGCTATCTGATGACCCGCCGGATCGAGCGGGCCATGATGCTGCTGCGGCGCGGGGACATGTCGGTCACCGAGGTCTGCTTCGACGTCGGTTTCTCGTCGCTGGGCACCTTCAGCACGCGGTTCTCCGAACTCGTCGGCATCTCGCCCAGCGCCTACCGCAAGCAGGCGGCGGAAGAGGGCCGCGGCATGCCCGGCTGCGTCGTCAAACAGGTCATGCGACCGATCAGGAATAGAGAAGCGGCTTCCCGTCGTCCCGACCTACCTTGAGTCGCATGATCCTCTCGATTCACGCGTCCTTCCTCCCCGCCGACGATCTCGAGGCTTCCCTTTCCTTCTATCGCGACGTCCTGGGCTTCGAGGTGCGGGACGGCGGCGCGCACCGGGTCGCCGTCGGCCCGCCGGGGCAGCCTCGGACGTCGATCGTGCTCCATTCCCCGGCCGCCGGCCCGGAGATCACCGACGAGGAGCGGGCCACGATCGCCGAGTTGATGGCCAAGGGCACGTACGGGGCCATCGTGCTGTCCACTTCGGACCTGATCGGCACCTTCGACCGGATCCAGGCCACGGGCGCGGACGTCGTCCAAGAGCCGATGAACCAGCCGTACGGCGCCTTCGACTGCGCGTTCCGCGACCCGGCGGGCAACCTGGTGCGTATAGCGCAGCGCTAGCCGGGGCTCGGTGCGCGCGTACCGGGGCATCCGGGTGATGATGAGCGCGTGGAGATCGCGGTAGAACTCGTGGCGCTGGTGGTGGCCGTCCTCCTGGTCACCGCCGCGGCACGGAAACTCGACTGGTCGGCGCCCCTGTGCCTGATCGCGGTGGGCGTCGTCGCCTCGTACGTCCCGGGCATCCCGGAGTACGAACTGGATCCGGAGGTCGTCCTGCTGGGGCTGCTGCCCCCGCTCCTCTACGCGACCGCGATCCGCACGTCGCTGATCGACTTCCGCCGCAATCGCGGGCCGATCCTGCTGCTGTCGGTGGGGCTCGTCATCTTCACCACGGCCGCGGTCGGGGTCGTGGCGTGGCTGGTGATCCCCGGTCTGCCGCTCGCCGCCGGGCTCGCGATCGGCGCGGTGGTCGCCCCGCCCGACGCGGTCGCCGCCACCGCCGTCGCCCGCAAGGTCGGGATGCCGCGCAAGCTGACCCGGCTGCTGGAGGGCGAAAGCCTGTTCAACGACGCGGCCGCGCTGGTCGCGTTGCGGACCGCCATCGCGGCCATCGCGGGCTCGGTCAGCCTGTGGCAGGCGGGCGGGGACTTCCTGCTGGCCGCGGGGGGCGGGCTGGTGATCGGTTTCGCCGTCGGCGCGCTCGCCGCTTTGATCCGCACCCGTCTCGAAGATCCGGTCACCGACACCGCGCTTTCGCTGGTGGTCCCGTTCGTCGCCTATCTGGCCGCCGAGGCGATCCACGGTTCCGGCGTGATCGCCGTGGTCGTCGCGGGGCTGATCCTCGGGCACAAGGCGCCGAGCATGCTCTCGGGCCGCTCCCGGCTGGCCAGCAGGCTGAACTGGCAGACCATCCAGTTCCTGCTGGAGAACATCGTCTTCCTGCTGATCGGCCTGCAGGTCCGCCGGATCATGACCGAGGTCGGCGACAGCGGGCTGAGCGTGCTGGACCTGATCCTGATCTGCGCCGCCACCCTCGCCGCGACCATCGTCGCCCGGATCCTCTGGATGATCGGCATCGGCCTGGCGCGGCGGACGTTCCGACGGCACGCCTGGCCGTGGCGGTACTCGGCGGTGATCGCCTGGGCGGGGATGCGCGGCGTCGTCACGCTCGCGGCCGCGTTCGTGCTGCCCGCCGACACCCCGCAGCGGGCCGTGCTGGTGCTGGTCGCGTTCGTCGTGGTGGCGGGAACGCTGGTGCTGCACGGAACCACGCTGCCGGTGCTGGTCCGCCGCCTGAAGCTGCCGCCGCCCGACCCGGCCGAGGACGCGCTGCAGGAGGCGGCCGTCATCAACACCATGACCAGGGCCGCGCTCGACGAACTGGAGAAGATCCGGACCGTCGACGACCCGGACGACATCGTCGAACGCCTGCGCAGCCGGCTCCAGCACCGGTCGGACTCGGCCTGGGAGGAGCTCGGCAGGCAGAGCACCCTGACCGAAACGCCGAGCGACGCCTACCGGCGGCTGCGGATGAGGCTGCTCGAAGTCGAACGCGAGAAGTTCCTGGAGGCGCGGGACTCCGGGATGGCCGATGATGATGTCCTGCGCCGGATCCTCGAACGCCTCGACATCGAGGAATCCATGCTGGACAGAGAGGAGGAGACCGTGCCGGACTCCGATCGGGAACTGCGCACCCCCGCCGCGACGGCGGGATCCTGCAAGCATCTGACCAAGGACTGGCCCGCCGTCGAGATCGGTTCGCCTGACGTGTGTTCTGTCTGCGTCGAAAACGGGATGACCTGGGTGCACCTGCGCGAATGCGTCAAATGCGGGAACGTCGCCTGCTGCGACTCCTCACCGGGCAAGCACGCGACCGAGCACTTCCACGAGACCCTGCACCCGGTGATGCGCAGCCACGAACCGGGCGAGACCTGGCGCTGGTGTTTCGTGGACAAACAACTCGGCTGACTCGGTATCGTCCGAGGCATGAGCACGCCTGAGCAGGAAGTCGAATACCGCCAGCACCGGTTCTCTCCCCCGTCCGGCGCGACCGAGATCTTCCTTGTCCGCCATGGTGAATCGGCCCCGGCGAAGGGCAGCGATCCCTTCGACCTCGTCGACGGCCAGGCCGATCCGGACCTCGCGCCGGACGGCCGCGACCACGCCGAACGGGTCGGGCGCCGGCTGGCGGACGAGCGGATCGCCGCGCTGTACGTGACGACGTTGCGCCGGACGTCCCAGACAGCGGCACCGCTGGCGGCGAAGCTCGGGCTCACTCCGGAGGTCGAAGCCGACCTCCGGGAGATCCACCTCGGCGACTGGGAGAACGGGCTCTTCCGGCGCTACACCCACGAAGGCCACCCGATCGTCGAACAACTGTGGCGGGAACAGCGCTGGGACGTCATCCCGGGCGCGGAGTCGATGGAGTCGTTCGGCGGCCGGATCAAGACGGCCCTCGGCAGGCTCGCGGCGGCCAACCCGGACCGCCGGATCGCCGTGTTCACCCACGGCGGTGTCATCGGCGAGGTCTTCGCCCAGGCCAGCGCCGCCGGGAACCGGTTCGCGTTCCTCGGGGCGGACAACGGCTCGATCTCGCATCTGGTGGTGTCGGGCGACGACTGGATGGTGCGGCGGTTCAACGACACGTCGCATCTTCAGTCGCCTTTCGGCTGATCCGGCCGGCCGCGACCAGGTGCACGACGACCAGGACCGCGACGGCTTCCGCGGCCAGCAGTCCGATGAGCACGAGTACCTGGGTCACGCCGGCCTGCAAGGGCCCGGCGCCACCGAGGAGGACACCGACGTAGGCGCCGGGCAGGGTCACCAGGCCGACCGTGCGTGTCTGGTCGAGCGCGGGGATCAGCGCTTGCCCCGCCGAGGGGCGGCAGATCTCCAGCGCGGCCGGGCGGCGGAGGAATCCCAGCGCGAGCGCGGCTTCGTACTCGCCGTGCCGGGACACGAGTTCGTCCAGGGCGCGCCTCGCGGCCTGGGAGGTCGCGGACATCGCGCCGCCGATGACGATCCCGGCGATCGGCACGATCGCGATGGGCCGCCACGGGACCACCCCGGTCGCGAGCACGAGCGTCAGCACCGGCACCACGCCGGACGCGATGGCGAGCGCGACCCACACGAGGTCTTTCGTGACACCGATCCGGCGTGCGGAGGTGATGGCCGCGATCGCGAACATCAGCAGCACGAATCCGCCGGTCAGCCAGCCCGATTTCAGGATCCCGACGATCACCAGCGATACGGCGGCGAGCTGTACGACGGCGCGCGCGGCCGCGAACAGCACCGCCTTGCCCTGCCCCAGTCGTCCGAACTGCACCACGGCCGCGCCGAAGATCGCCAGCACGGCCAGGACCACGGCGAGTACCGGGCCGAACTCGATCGCACCATCCGTCACCCGGATGATCCTGCCGCAGGAGTCAGGAGGTGCAGGTCACCGGTGCGCCCGCGGCGGGGGCGGTGCGGTCGCTGACGACCTCGCCGTCCACGAGGATCCGGCACCTCAGCGCGCCGCTGCCCGAACCCTGCGCGGAAAGACTGTAGAACTCGTCGCGGCCTTCCTGGCTCGCACGCTCGAACGTGGTGCTCCACGGTGCCGCCACGTCGGTCTTCTGCATGAGTTCCGAACCCTGCGCGACATACGTGACGTTCTGAGCGCCCTTCGCGCCGGAAAGTTCGTAGACGACCAGGTGCGTCACCGCGTGCACGGCGGCCGCGGCCTGCTCGACCTGTTCCACCGGCGGCGCGGGCGGGCTTTGCACCGGCCGCGAGGCCTTCGGCAGCACGTAGCTGGTCAGGGTGACGGCGACGGCCATCACACCCAGCACGACCACGATGGTCCCGAGCGGCTTCAGCCTGCCCGGGGCTCCCTGTCCCGGCGCCGATGCCGGAGGGGTCGCGGTGGGAACACCCATGGAGAGGTCTTCTCTCGTCCGAGCGCACTTCCGTCGAGTGCGTCGACTACTTCTCGCCGGAAGGTGACTCCGCGTTAGCCGTTATCGGGAAGAAACCCGATATTCACCCTTTTGGGTGTCCCGATGACCGAGGACTACCAGGTCATCGGGCGATTGGCGTAAACACAGTGAGCCGAATAGCTCACTTTGAGTGACAAGGTCTCAGTCGACGAGCCCCGCGTCGGCGAGCAGCCCGAGCATCCGCCGCCCCGCCGGCGGGCAGAGGTGGGCGTCCGCCGAAGACAGCCAGGCGGACTCGGCGATCTCACGGCCGGGCGCGGGCTCCCCTCGGTGGTCGGCGGTGTAACAGGTCATGCGGACGCGGCGGCCGTCCGCGTAACCGTCGGCCTGCTCGTTCAGCACCGCGAAGAACCGGAAGCTCCGCGGGTCGAGCTCGACGCCGAGTTCCTCCCTGATCTCCCGGCACAGCCCTCCGACGTCGCCCTCCCCCGGCTCGCGTTTGCCTCCGGGCAGGTAGAACTTGGCCTTCCCCTCGGTCCGCACCGACAGCAGACGGCGGTCGCGGACGTGGATCCAGGCCAGTGAATCGATCTCGGCGTCGGGCACGATCCGATTCTGTCGTAGGGCGGGGGCATCATGGCAACCGTGTATCGGGAGACGACGGCGCCCGGCGGACTGCGGGACGTGGTGCGCTGCCTGTGGGAGGACGCGGGCCAGGCGCCGAAGCGGATCGTGCCCGACGGCTGCGTCGACCTGGTGCGATGCGGCGACGAGGTCTTCGTCGCCGGACCGGACACCGCGGCGTGGACCTGGGAGACGCCGCCCGGTGTCGCGGCCCACGGCGTGCGGTTCGCCCCCGGCAGGGCGCGCGACGTCCTGGGGCTGGGCGCCGATGAACTGCGCGACCAGCGCGTCCCCCTCGGCGACCTCTGGGGCGCAGAAGGCGAACGGCTGGCCGAGCGGGTGCTCTCCGGCAACGCTTCGCTCGCCGACGTCGTCGCGCGACGCCGAGCGGACGGCGCCGACCAGGAGGTCTCCGAGCTGATCGCCAGGCTCGACGGCGGCGTCCCCCGGGTCTCCGCGGCGCTGGACCGGTTCACGACCGGGGAACGACAGCTGCGGCGGCGGTTCACCCTCGCGGTCGGCTACGGCCCGGCGACCTACCTGCGGGTCACCCGGTTCCAGCGCGCCATCGGCCTCGCGCCGACAGCGCCGGATCTCGCCTCGCTGGCGTTCTCGGCGGGCTACGCCGATCAAGCCCACCTGAGCCGGGATTGC
The DNA here is from genome assembly GCF_040684635.1 of Amycolatopsis sp. NPDC089917. Lineage (NCBI taxonomy): Bacteria > Bacillati > Actinomycetota > Actinomycetes > Pseudonocardiales > Pseudonocardiaceae > Amycolatopsis > Amycolatopsis sp. NPDC089917. Next base: position 88,117 of record NZ_JBFBGL010000010.1, read on the forward strand.
CGGGAGTTCGCCGGGATTCAGGCGAGGGAGTTCTTCCGCGCCAAGAAGTGAGCTATGTCCATTGTGGACCGGTACAACGCACGGTAGTGCGGATAGAACTCGTCGTAGACGGCGGCGTCCGCGCCGGGACGGACGACCTCGGCGACCGGATTCCAGGCTTCGGCATCCGGTTCCCAGCCGAGGGCGTGGGCCGCGAGGACGGCGTCACCGAACGCCGCGCCGACGGTTTCCGCGGGGATCTCCTGCTCGATCCGCGCGACGTCGCTGACGATCCGCGTCCACACGCCGCCCCGCGTCCCGCCTCCGACCGCGACGAACCGGCGCGTGCCACCGCCGGCTTCGCGCATCGCTTCGAGGTTGTGCCGCACCCCGTACGCGGTGCCTTCCAGCGCCGCACGGTACAGCTCGGCGCTGCCGTGGGACGTGGTCAGCCCGGCGATGACGCCGCGCGCGTCCGGATCCGGTACCGGTGTCCGTTCCCCGGCGAAGTACGGCAGCATCAGCAAGCCGCGGCTGCCCGCCGGGACCTCGCCCGCCGCCGCGGCCAGTTCCCCGAACTCGCCGCCGACGAGTTCCCGCAGCCAGTCGGTGATCGCGCCGGAGGTGGCCATCCCCGCCGCGAGTGAATAGGTACCGGGGAACACGCCGCGGGTCGTCCACAATCCCGGCGCGGGGCGAGGGTCCGAGAGCACCTGGATCAGGAACATCGTGGTGCCGTACATGAGCATCGTGTCCCCGGGCGCGGCGACCCCGGCGCTCGTCGCCTCCGCCCAGGCGTCCACCGTGCCCGCCGTCACCGGGATCCCTTGCGGCAGGCCGGTTTCCGCGGCCGCGGCGGCGGTGATCGAGCCGACCACCTCGGTCGGCCACGCGAGCCTCGGCAGCTCGATGCCCGGGGCGATCGCGGCGACCCGGTCCGGCGCCCACCGGGCCTCGCGCAGGTCGTACATCGGATCGCATTGACTCGCGGAATGATGGTCGAGAACGTATTCGCCGGTCAGCCTCAGTACCAGGAACGAACTCGCCATCAAGAACAGCTTCGCGCGCTCGAACACGTCCGGCTCGTTCTTGGCCAGCCATCGCCATTTCGGCCCGACGGCCTGCGAGCCGAGCGCGCTCCCGCCACGCTCCACAATGGATTCTTCGCCGAATTCCCGGTCGAGTTCCCGGATTTCGTCATACGCGCGGGTGTCGACGCCGTAAAGGATCGCCGGGCGCAAGGGTTTCCCGGAAGAGTCCGCGGGCAGGAGAACCGGGCCGATACCGCTGACCGACACTCCGATGATGGGATGATCCCCGGTGCCCGCCGAGAGTTCCTTTGCCAGTACGAGGAAGTCCTGCCACCAAACGGTTTCGGCGTCGTGCTCGAACCAGCCCGGACGGGGCCGTGAGGTATCGTGTCGCCGGGATGCTCGCGCCACCACGGCGCCCCGGGAATCGACGAGGACGCCTTTGGAACTCGAGGTGCCGATGTCGATGCCGAGCACCAGGCCCGGTTCGCCCACGACACCCCCGAACTTTCCCATACGAGTAGCGCGATCAGCGGATGGTAACGATTGTCGGTCAAGCTATTCTTCCCGTGCGAAGGTGTCAAGACACCTGCAGAAGGGGAGGTCACGGTGGCCACCATCAACGACGTGGCGGCGAAGGCCGGGGTTTCGACGGCGACCGTGTCGAGGACGCTCAACGGCAAGTCCACAGTGGACCCGGTGCTCGCGGCGCGGGTACAGGCCGCCGCCGCGGAATTGGGATACCACCCGAACGGGCTGGCGCGAAATCTGCGCCGTCAGGAAACCGCGGTTCTCGCGCTCGTCATCTCCGACGTGGAGAATCCGTTCTTCACCGCGATCGCCCGCGGCGTGGAAGACATCGCGCAGACGGCGGGCTATTCGGTGGTGCTGTGCAACGCCGACGACAACGAAGAGAAGGAGCGGCGCTACATCGACGTCGCCCTCCAGGAACGGGTCGCCGGCGTGGTGCTCTCCCCCACCGGCCGGGCCACCAACGTCGACCGGCTGACCGAACGCGGCACGCCCGTGGTCGCCGTCGACCGGCCGTTGCTGGAGAACACCGGCGACCAGGTGCTTGTCGACACCCGGCTCGCCGCCCACGAGGCGACACGGCACCTGCTCGACGGCGGATACCGGCGGGTCGCCTGCGTCAGCGGACCGCCCGGGGTGCGTACGGCCGAAGACCGGCTGGCCGGCTACACCGACGCCGTCGGCGCCGGGAACGCGCTCACGCGGCGCGCCGAGTTCCGCGCCGAGGGCGGCAGGCTCGCCGCGCTCAGCCTGCTCGACGAGCCCGAGCCGCCGGACGCGCTGCTGGTCGGCAACAGCACGATGGCGATCGGTGTCCTGGAGGCGCTGGCCTCGCGCGGCCTGCGCTCGGGACAGGACGTGGGGATCGTGTCGTTCGACGACGCGCCGTGGACGACGCTGATCGATCCGCCGCTGACGGTGGTCGCCCAGCCCGCGCACGAGGTGGGCCGGGTCGCCGCCGAACTCCTGCTGGCCCGGATCGGCGACAGCACCCGCAAGGCCACCACGACCACGTTGCAGGCGAAGCTGATCGTGCGCCGCAGCTCGCGGCGCGACTGACCCCGGAGATCCCAGGCGCACGACGTGCCTGGGCGACCGGTTCGCACCGGCCGCCCAGGAACGCCCCACCCCCTTGTTCCCCCAAGCCGGCCCCACACCAGCCGGGTTCTCCGAAGCGGTGGGAAGAAATCGATTACCTTTCGGACGGTAAGTTCCCGCCTATGACCTGTCAAGCCGAGGCTCTGGACAAGCTCGCCCGATCCGGGCACACTATTGCGACATTGCCTACTGCGCGTGTTTGATTCCGTGCACTCTGTGTTCACCTTTGGTGAATTCCCCCACGAAATCGAGATGAGACCGCACGAACCCGCACAGACGAGTTACCCTAGGCGCTATGTCGATTGCGCTCGAGAACGTCCTCGCCAAGGCGGGCCTGAAGGTCGACGCCGACGAGTTCCTGACTCTCGTCGAGGACGCGGCGCGGAGGCTTTCCCCGCCGAACCCCGATCCGTCGCACTACTTCTCGGCGGACCAGCGGGCCGCCCTCACCGACGTCGGCCTGGATCTCTCCCCCCGCAGCGAGGACGAACCGGACTTCCGTGCCCGCACGGTCGCCGCGCACGCCGTACTCGCCGATTCGGCGCTGAGCGTGCTGGAAGCGGCGAAGACCCTCGGCGTGGACGACAGCCGCATCCGCCATCGCCTGAAAGAAGGCAGGCTCACCGGCTGGAAGGACCAGGGCTGGCGGCTGCCCGCCTGGCAGTTCACCGGCTCCGGAGTGCTGCCCGGCCTGGAGATCGTGCTGCGGGCCGTCCCCGAAGACCAGCCCGCGCTGGTCGTCGCCGCGTTCATGAGCACCCCGCAGTCCGATCTGGTGATCAACGACCACCCCGCCACGCCCCGCCAATGGCTGCTCTCCGGCGGCGACCCCGAACATGTTGCAAGACTGGTGGCCACGCTCGGCCTCCCGTTCTAAGGTGTTCTGCCCGACGACGGAAAATTTCAGTCGGGGGTAGGCCGTAGGCTGACCCCATCGAGCAAGATCACCCGACAAGGACGGACGACTCCCGAGGTATGGCCCGGCTCCCCCTGCCGCCCGCGCGCTCTGTCCTGGTCAAGGAGCTGCACCGCACCAACGACGTGGTGACGGTGCACCCCGGCACCAGGCTGGTCAGGATCTTCACCGCGCACGGCAACCACCCCCAGCAGTGGAATACGTTCCGCTACAGCGGCCCGCTCCCGCACGGCCGTTTCGACCCGCAGACACCGGGTCGCGGCGGACGTCCGGTCACCGACCCCGGGAACGGCGTCCTGTACTTCGGCCTCACCGTGCGCACCAGCATCGCGGAGGTCTTCCAGACCACGTCGACGGTCGACCGCAAATCCCGCGGCCCGCGCCTGGTCGTCGTCCGGCCGACCCGCACGCTGCGGCTGCTCGACCTCGCCGGCCTGTGGCCGACCCGCGTCGGCGCCTCACAGGAAATCTCCAGCGGCCCGAAGAAGATCACCCAGGCCTGGGCTCGCGCCATCCGCGCCGCCTTCGGTGACCTCGACGGCGTCTGGTACCGATCTTCCATGGACTCCGGCGGCCCCGCGCTCGCGTTGTGGGATCCGCCCGCCGGGAACTCGCTGCCGGTCGCGCCGGACGTCCTTCTCCCCCTGGACCACCCGGGGCTCGACGTCCCGCTGGGCCGGGTGTGCGAGGAACTGAACTACACACTTCTGTCGTGAGTGGTGAGGCCGGCTCTCTTGAGGGAGCGGGTCACAAGGTGCCGTGTTCGGGCGAGATGGGCGATCACGCGAGTTCCGTTCCTGATCACGCGAGTCACGCCTTCACGCACCGCAGGTTCAGACACGACGCCGCCTTCGCCTTCCCCCTCGTTGAAACCGTCCTCACCACTCACCAGGGGGCCGGGGGTTCGGTCCGTGAAGGAGTCCTTCACTACCTTCGTGATCGCCCCAGGAACACCAGCAGTCACCACCCAAGTACATGAAGGCGGCCGAACGCCGGTACCGACTCGGTCCGGGTGGTCGTGAGCGGTGAAGACGGTTCTGACGCGACTCGTATTTGCCTACCCACTGGGGCGTGCGGGGAGGATTCCGGCCGTTGAACGTCCGGAATCCTCCTCCGTCACGTCCTCTGCCACCGGTCCGACCTAAACCAGCCTCACCACTCACGAGGGGTCAGAAGTGCCGGCCCCACCACTCCAGCACGGCGTCGAACCGCTGCACCCGGTGCCGCGGCTGCCCCGAACGCGTGAGTTCGTGCCCCTCGCCGGGGAACACCAGGAACTCCGCCGCGACACCGTTCTGCTTCAGCGCGACGTACATCCGCTGGCCCTGCTCCAGCGGGCATCGCCAGTCCTGCTCGGAATGCGCGACCATGAACGGGATGTCGATCTTCTCCGCGTAGGTCAGCGGGCTGCGCTTGCGCTGCTCGTCGAAGTCCTCGCCGACGTAACCCCCGGCGAAGAACCAGCCGATGTCGGAACTGCCGGTGAACGAGTCCCAGGCGTTGACCGCGCGCTCGCTCCACGCCGCGCGGAACCGGCCGCCGTGGTGCGCGGCGAGCCAGCTGGTCATGAAGCCGCCGTACGAACCGCCCATCACGCCGACACGGTCACTGTCCAAATCGGACTGTTTCAGCGCTTCGTCCAGCAGCGCCAGCAGATCGTCCGCGTCGACGGTGCCGAAGCCGTGGACGATGCTGCGGCCGTGGCTCTCGCCGTAGCCGGCGGAACCGCGCGGATTCCCCAGGATCACGGCGTAGCCCGCGTCGGCGAGCACCTGCGCCTCGTCGAAGACTTTCCATTCGTACGACGCGAACGGTCCGCCGTGGATCATCAGGACCACGGGATGCGGCCCCTCGCCCTCGGGCCGCACGATCCAGCCGTGCGCCGGGTAACCGTCGGGCGCGGTCGCGTCCAGTTCCTCCGGCGGGCGGATCCCGATGTCCCGCAACGCCTTCGAGTAATCGGTGAGCACGCGGGGCTCCTCGTCCGAGAGCAGGACGACGTCGCCCGAACTCTCGGGCGTCCCGATCACCGCGGCGATCCGCGCGCCGTCGACGGCGAACGACTTCACCACGGCGAGCTCGCCGGCCAGGTACCGCAACGCCTTCAGCTCGGACAGGTCGCCGTCGAGCGGCACGGCGCGCAACTCGGCGGCGCCGCGGGTGCGGACCACGACGAGCGCCTCGTCGCCGAGGACGACCGGCGGTCCGGCCGCGTTGTCGCAGTCGACCGTTTCGACGTCGGTCAGCCGGCGAGCGGCCGAGGGCTCGTCACCGGACGGCCACGGCGCGTGCCAGAGCCCGGTGTTGCGGGCGATCTCCTCCAGGTCGGGGAATTCGGTGCCGTAGAACAGGATCGAGCCGTCCGGGGCGGTGACCGGTTTGGCCGCGGTGCCCTCGGTCCGGACCAGCAGCCGGGGCTCGCCGCCGACGGCGGGCACGGCGTAGACGTCCGAGCGGACGGTGTCCTCGACGGCCCAGTCGCGGGGCGCGACGATCAGGACGGACTCGCCGTCGGCCGTCCACGACGGGTGCTCGACGTCGACCCGGTCATCGGTCAGGGGCCCGAGCTCGGCGGGCGCCGCCTCGTCCAGCGCGGCGACGGCGTCCACTACGAACAGACGTTGTGGACGGTCGTTGAGGAAGCCCGTGTCGTCGACACGGTAGAAGAAGTTCGTGATGTGCCGCGGGGCTTCTTCGTCCGGTTCCGGGGTTTCGCCGTCCGCGTTCTCCGTGCCGTAGCGGCCCGGCTCGGGCACGCGCGCGACGAAGGCGATCCGGCGGGAGTCCGGCGCCCAGACCGGGACCCCCGCGCCGAGCGGCAGGTCGGTGATCCGCTTCGCGTCACCCCCGGCCGCGGCGATCACGTGCACCTGCGGCTTGGCCTGGCGCCCGGCACCCTCGCCCGCCCGGAGGAAGGCCACCCACCGGCCGTCCGGGGAGATGACGGGGGCGGAGTCCTTGGTCCCGTGGGTCCACGGCCCTTCCCCGCCACCGCCGAGGTCGACCCGGCGCAGGCCGCCGCGGTAGCTGTTCGTCTTCAGATCGGGCCTGCTCACCGCCGTGAGCAGCAGGTCGCCGCGCAACGCGAGGATGCCGGGGACCGTCAGGGTTTCGATGTCAACGGGACGCACGGCCCCGACGGTACCCGATCCTTAGCAGTTCTAACTACTGATCGAAGACTCCTGCTCAGCGGCCTCGTCCTTCTTCGCCTTCGCGAGGCTGGCCAGCGTCGTCACGGTCAGGACCACGACGATGACACCCAGGGAGACCCAGTTGTTGATGTCCAGCCAGTCCGGCACGACGTGGTACTCGTGCAGCGCGTGCAGGAACAGCTTGGCGCCGATGAAGGCGAGGATCACCGCGAGGCCGTAGGACAGGTACACCAGCTTGGTGACCAGGCCACCGAGCAGGAAGTACAGCTGACGCAGGCCCATCAGCGCGAACGCGTTGGCGGTGAAGACCAGGAAGGCCTCCTGGGTGATACCGAAGATCGCCGGGATCGAGTCGACGGCGAACAGCAGGTCCGCGCTGCCGATCGCGACGATCACCAGGAACATCGGGGTGATCCAGCGCTTGCCGTCCTTCTTCACGAAGGACTTGTGCCCGTGCCACTCGTTGGTGACCGGGAAGAGTTTGCGCACCCAGCGGGTGAGCGCGTTCTCCTCGTACTCCTCTTCTTCGTCCTTGTTGCGGATCATGCTGATCGCGGTCCAGATGAGGACGGCGCCGAAGAGGAAGAAGACCCAGACGAACTGCGCGATCAGCGCGGCGCCCACGGCGATGAACACGCTGCGCATGGCGAGCGCGAGCAGGATGCCGATCAGCAGCACGCGGTGCTGGTGGATCGCGGGCACCTTGAACGACGTCATGATGATCATGAAGATGAACAGGTTGTCGACGCTCAGCGAGTACTCGGTGATGTACCCGGTGAAGAACTCGACGCCGGGATCGTGTCCCCCGAAGACCCAGACGCCGATGCCGAACGCGATGGCCACGGCGACGTAGAAGACGACCCACCGGGCGGCTTCACCGGTGGTGACCTCGTGCGGCTTGCGATCGACGATGACCAGGTCGAGAGCGATCAGCGCGAGCAGACCACCGACCGTGGCGATCCATAGCCACAGGGGAACAGACATGTAACCAAACCTCCGGATAGTGCGCAGCAGCAACTAACCGGAGGTCTCTTCCGCCGGTGTGAACCGGCCGACGGTGCCGGGGGCCCGTGAAGGCCACCGTGCTGACGACACCGCCGCGAAGGAATACTCCCCTCACAGCTGGTCCAGTTTGACCTGTCTGTACGCATGACGCCAGTTAAGGTTGCCCTTGTCACCAAGATGGTCGCGTAACTCCCGTCACACTGACCTCTTTTCCCTCCCTGAGTACCCGTTCTGATGGCGTGGCAACCCACCCTTGTGTGGTCCACGTGAGCTGGACGAGCGACTCTCAGGTTCGGTGAAATACGGTCATTCCGTGCCCCGAATCCCGCTCCCTCGCACGCGAGGCGCGAAGCTCACCGCGCTCGCCGCGGTCGTGGTGGTCCTGGCCGCCGCGGCCGTCGTGTGGACGAACAGCGAACCCGCCCCGTCCGCGGTCAAAACCCAGGAAGCGACCCTCGACCTGCCCGAATCCCCGGGCTCGTCCCAGGTCGTCAAGATCGACACGACCACGTACCTCCCCGAGCGGACCCCCGCTCCCGCCGTGCTGCTCGCCCACGGTTTCGGCGGCGACAAGAACAGCGTCGCCACCGAGGCCCGCGAGCTCGCCGAGAAGGGCTTCGTCGTGCTCGCCTGGTCCGCACGCGGCTTCGGCCGCAGCACCGGGAAGATCGCGCTGAACGACCCCGACCGCGAAGTCGCCGACGCCCGCAAGCTGATCGACAACCTGGCCGCACGGCCCGAAGTCCTCAGCGAGAACGGTGACCCGAAGGTCGCCGTGTCCGGCGCTTCGTACGGCGGCGCGCTTTCCCTGCTGCTCGCCGGGACCGACAAACGGGTCGACGCGATCGCGCCGGTCATCACCTACAACGACCTCGCGCAGGGCCTCGTCCCGAACGCCGCTTCGGCCGCGCCCTCGACGGCGACCACGCCCGCCGCCGGCGCGTACACCGCGGACGGTGTCTTCAAGAGGTCGTGGGCGGGCATCTTCTTCTCCGCCGGTTCCGGCGCGGCGCAAGGCGGCTCACCCGCGAACGACGCGCCCGAAGCCGGTGACCAGACGAGTGAATCCGGTGCGTCGCAGGGCGCGGGCGCGGCGGGCGCGGCAGCGCAGTCCCTGCCCACCGGCGGTCCCAACGGGCAGCGGCCGCCGTCCGGTCCGGCCGACCCTTGTGGACGGTTCACCGCCGACGTCTGCCAGGCCTACACCGAACTCGCCACCACCGGAAAGGCGAGCCAGAAGACCGTCGACCTGCTCCGCCGCGTCTCGCCCGCGTCCGTGACGGACAAGATCACCGTGCCGACCATGCTGGTGCAGGGGGAAAGCGACACCCTGTTCGGGCTGGACCAGTCCGACGCGACCGCCCGGCAGATCGCCGCGGCGGGCGGCAAGGTCCGCACGGTCTGGTACACCGGCGGCCACGACGGCGGGAAACCCGGGCAGAAGCTACGGGCGCAGATCGCCGACTTCCTCAAGTTCTCCCTCACCGGCCAGGGCACCGATCCCGGCACCGGCTTCAGCTACGACATCCAGGGCACCTTGCGGGCCAACGGCGCCCCGTCGGTCCGGACCGTCACGGCGCCGGCGTACCCGGGAGCCACCGGGGACGCCACCGAACGGAAGCAGTTCACGCTGGAGGGTCCGGCCCAGCCGGTCGTCCGGCCCGCGGGCGGCAACCCCGCCGCGGTGAGCGGGATCCCCGGTCTGAACGGGGCGGTGGCGGGCTCGTCCCGGCTGTCCGGACTGTTCAGTGTGGACCCGCCCGGCCAGGCCGCGCAGTTCGCGACGCGACCGCTCGACGCGCAGACGGTCGTGACCGGTTCGTCCACGGTCCGCCTGCGGATCTCCGCGGATCCGGCCGCCGCCGCTCCGCAGAAGGAAGCCGTCCTGTTCGCGAAGCTCTACGACGTCAACTCCGAAGGTGTCCGCACGCTGCCGTCCAACGCCGTCGCGCCCTTCCGTGTCTCCGGGCTGCCCGCCGACGGCAGCCCGGTCGAGGTGACGGTGACCCTGCCGGGCATCGTGCGGCCGCTGGACGCCGGGCACACGCTCCGGCTGGTCGTCGGCACGACGGACCAGGCGTTCGCGACGCCGGTCGAACCCGCTGTGTTCCGCATCGAACTGGCGGACGGCGGACAGCTCGGCGTCCCGGTCGTCCACGGCACCTCGGTCGGCGCGGGCGCGCCCGTCGCGCAGCTGCTCGGGATCGGCGGGGCGCTCCTCGCGGGTATCGCGATCACGGTGATCGCCGCGTTCCGCCGTCGCCGCGCGCACGACGTCGACGAGAACCTGGCGAAGACGCCGTTGGTGATCGAAGGACTGCGCAAGGCCTACGCGGGCGGGTTCGTCGCGGTGAAGGACCTGTCGTTCCGGGTCGAACCCGGTCAGGTGCTCGGCCTGCTCGGGCCGAACGGCGCCGGCAAGACGACGACCCTGCGCATGCTGATGGGGCTCATCACGCCGACGGCGGGCACCATCCGTGTGTTCGGCCACCTGATCGCGCCCGGCGCGCCGGTGCTGTCCCGCATCGGGTCCTTTGTGGAGGGTTCGGGTTTCCTGCCGCACCTGTCCGGCAAGGAAAACCTGGAACTGTACTGGGCGAGCACGGGCCGCCCCACGGACAAGGCGCATTTCGCCGAGGCGCTGGAGATCGCCGGGCTCGGCGACGCGGTGAACCGGCGGGTCCGCACCTACAGCCAGGGTATGCGGCAGCGGCTCGCGATCGCGCAGGCGATGCTCGGCCTGCCGGAGCTGATGGTGCTCGACGAACCGACCAACGGACTCGACCCGCCACAGATCCACCAGATGCGCGAGGTGCTCCAGCGCTACGCGGCGACCGGACGCACCGTGGTGGTGTCGAGCCACCTGCTGGCCGAGGTCGAGCAGACCTGTACGCACGTGGTCGTGATGCACCGCGGCATGCTGGTCGCCTCGGGCGAGGTCGGCGAACTGGCCGCCTCCAGCGGCGAGGCGACGTTCCGGGTCGACAAGCCCGCCGAAGCGGCCGAAGCGCTACGGAAGGTCGGCGGCGTCTCCGGCGTCGATGTCGACGGGGAGCTGGTCCACGCGGATCTCGACGGTCTCGCGCGCGCCGAGGCGGTCGCCGCCCTCGTGCGGGCCGGGGTCGCGGTCGAGCAGGCCGGGCCGCGGCGCCGTCTGGAAGACGCGTTCCTGCAGCTGGTCGGAGAGGACTCGAAGGGTGAGTAAGACCAATGGCTCCGGCCCGGACACCCGGGCTGATCACGGCGTGCACACCGATCCGGCGGCGCTGCTGGAGCTGACCGAGGTCGCGTCGCACGAGCGGACCGAGGTCGGCCCGGACGGGGCGGTGGCGGGCTACCGCGCCGACCGGACGCTGCGGCTCGGCGTCGAGCTGAAGCGGCAGCTCAAACGACGGCGGACCCAGCTCATGCTGGGGTTCGTCGCGCTGCTGCCGTTCGTCCTGGTGATCGCTTTCGAGATCGGGCAGGCCAACCCGAACCGCCGCAGCGGCGGATTCGTCGACCTCGCCACCGCGAGCGCGCCGAACTTCGTGGTGCTCGCGCTGTTCGTCTCCGGGACCTTCCTGCTCCCGATGATCGTGGCGCTGTTCTACGGCGACACGATCGCGAGCGAGGCGTCGTGGTCGAGCCTGAAGTACCTGCTCGCGATGCCGGTCCCCCGGCACCGGGTGCTGCGGCAGAAGGCGATCGTCTCCGGGATCCTGTCCGCGGCCGCGCTGATCCTGTTACCGCTGGTGTCACTGGTGGTGGGCGTCATCTGGTACGGCGCGGGCGACGCCATCAGCCCGACCGGGGACGCGGTGTCGTTCAGCGACAGCCTCGTCGCCATGGGGCTGGCGACGATCTACATCATCCTGCAGCTGGCGTGGGTGGCCGGGCTGGCGATGCTGCTCTCGGTCGCCACCGACGCCCCGCTGGGCGCCGTCGGCGGGGCGGTCATCGTCGCGATCGTTTCGCAGATCCTCGACCAGATCACCGCGCTGGAAGGGCTCCGGGACTATCTCCCGACGCATTTCGCGTTCTCGTGGATGGATCTCATCTCGACCGACATCGACTGGACGAACATGGCCAACGGGATGCTGTCGGCCGCGTTGTACGGCACGGTGTTCTTCCTCTTGGCGGGCCGCCGGTTCGCGCGGAAGGACATCACCAGCTGAGAGCGTTTCCGCGCCGGAAAATCACCGGGGTCCACCGGGAAGACGAAATATTCTTCCCTGGTGGGCCCCGGTTTTCACTGGCCGTGGCGACCTTCACCCATTAGCGACGGTAATCGGTGTTTCATGCGCATGAGACCATTGATTTTACCGATCATCGACTCATTGGGTGAAAAGTTCGCATTCGTCTTCGGCACTCCCTGAGAAATCCTTATCTTCAGGGGAAAGGTGCCGAGACGAGCAGAAAGCGGGGACGTGACCATGACCCAGTCACTGGAGATCCCGGTCCAGGAGTTCTCCCTTGCTTGGACGATGACCGCGGACAAGGGCGGCAGGGTGGGATTCGCCGCCTCGGGTCAGGTGACGCTTCTCGACAACAAGCGCTTCTACAAGATCGACGGGGTCCTCTACATCTCCGAGGGCAGCGCCTACTGCCGCGACATCGGCAACCCGCACGTGTTCGTCCGCCGCAACGGCGTCGAGGAGAGCGGCAGGCAGTGGGGCTGGGAGACCATCTGCACCCGCAAGTCGTGCAGCAGGCTGTGCGCGATGGACGCGTACTTCGTCCGCACCGGCTACTGGGCGCCCGCCGACAAGGCCATCCAGCTGAGCATCGGCGCCGAGTCCGGCTGGAACCGCAAGCGGTCCTACAGCCCGACGATCACCGTGCGCCTCCCGGACTGAATCGTCCACTGTAGATCTTCACCGGCTCGGGTACGGTCGGGCGCATGGCCACCTCCTCGATCCGCGTGGACGACGAAGGCGGGATCGCCGTCGTCACCCTCCAGCACGGCAAGGCGAACACCCTCGACACGGAGTTCTGCCAGGAACTGATCGTCAGACTCGAAGACGTCCAGCTCGGCGGTTATCGCGGTGTCGTGCTGACCGGCGCCGGCGGCATCTTCTCGGCGGGTGTCGATCTGCGCCGCGTGCACGACGGCGGCGCGGGCTACATCGAGGACTTCCTGCCGGCGCTGTCGGACGCGTTCCTGTCGGTGTTCGGCTTCCCCGGTCCGGTGGTCGCGGCCGTCAACGGTCACGCGATCGCAGGCGGGGCGGTCCTGGCGGCCGCCTGCGACCGCCGGATCCTCGCCGACGGGCCGAGCCGGATCGGGATCACCGAACTGCTCGTCGGCGTGCCGTTCCCGTTGGCGGCACTGGAGATCCTGCGTTCCGGGTTCGGCGCCGACGTCCTGGCCGAACTCGCGTTCCTCGGCGAGACCCACCTGCCGCCGGACGCTCTCCGGCTCGGCCTGGTGAACGAGGTGACCGAGCCCGGCGACGTCGTGACGCGGGCGGTCGAGGTGGCGAGGAAGCTCGCCGAGGTCCCCACCGCCGCGTACGCGCACACGAAGGCTCAGCTGCACCGGCCGTTCCACGAACGGATCGCCGAACACCGCACCGGCGACGACGCCCACGTGCTCGACCTGTGGAGCTCCCCCGAGGCGCTCGCCGCCATCAAGGCGTACGTCGAAAGGGTGCTTCGCCCCTCGGCCTGAACCGTCCCGGTCACCGGGACACCGTCCGGATAGGCGATTGCCCACCGGCGGGGACTCTGTGAGTATCCGACAGCTCAACAGGTCCCGATGGGGAGGGCATGGATGCGGAAGCTCACGGCCGCGTGGTCGGTTCTGGCGATCACCGTTCTCGCGCTGGCCGGGTTGACCCCGGCCGCGCAGGCGGCACCCGACGACATCAAGGACGCGCTCTCGCGCGTCCCCGGACTGACCGTCGTCTCGGAGAATCCGGCGCCGACCGGGTACCGATTCTTCAAACTCGCCTACACCCAGCCCGTCGACCACCGCAGGCCGGGCGCCGGCACCTTCCAGCAGCGATTCACGTTGCTGCACAAGGAATTCCGCTCGCCTACCGTGGTGTACACGAGCGGGTACAACGTGTCGGAATCGGCCAACCGCTCGGAGCCGACGCAGATCGTCGACGGCAACCAGCTGTCGATGGAGTACCGGTTCTTCACCCCCTCGCGGCCGGAGCACCCGGACTGGGGCAGGCAGCTGACGATCTGGCAGGCCGCCGCCGACCAGCACCGCGCTGTCGAGGCGTTCAAGCGGATCTATCCGGGCAAGTGGCTGGCGACCGGCGGCAGCAAGGGCGGCATGACGGCGACCTACTTCCGTAGGTTCTTCCCGAACGACGTCGACGCGACGATCCCGTACGTCGCGCCGAACGACGTCTTCAACCCGCACGACCGCTACAACGAGTTCCTGGCGAACGTCGGCAATGACCCGGCCTGCCGTTCGGCACTCAAGGCGATCCAGCGTGACGTGCTGACGCGGCGCTCGGAGTTCGCGGCGCTCGCCTCCGCCGACGCGACCAAGAACGGCTACACGTTCAAGACCGTCGGCTCGGCCGACGTGTCGCTGGAGATCTCGGTGATCGACTCGTACTTCGCCTTCTGGCAGTACCAGAAGCAGTCGGACTGCGCGACGATCCCGAAGCCCGGTGCCCCGGCGGGCCAGGTCTACGCCTGGTTCGAACGGGTCGAGAGTCTCAACACCTACTCGGACCAGAACCTCGAGATCTACGTCCCCTACTACTTCCAGGCGGCGTACCAGCTCGGCTCCCCCGAGTCCTACGAAGACTATCTGCGGGATCTGCTGCGCTACCCGGGCTCGAACGTGTCGAAGACGTTCGTGCCGAAGTCGGTCCACATCCCGCGGTTCGACTATCTGGCGATGCCGGACATCGACTTCTGGGTGAAGTCGCAGGGTAAGCGGCTGCTGTTCGTCTACGGCGGCAACGACCCGTGGGGTGCGGAGCCGTTCCGCCTCGGCTTCGGCACGAAGGACTCCTACAGCTACACCGTGCCCGGCGGTAACCACGGCGCCCGGATCTCGCAGCTTCCCGCGGCCCAGGCCGCCGAAGCGACGAACACCGTGCGGCGCTGGGCCGGTCTGCCCCCGGTCTCTCCCGGCGTCAGCACCCGTTCGGTTCCCGCCGGGTTCCCGGACTTCGACGCGGACCTGAGCCTGCTGCACCGCCCGCGCCTCTGACCCTCACGCGTTTCGTCCTCTGAATCCGGTACTTGCACGCGCAAGGACCGCATCCAGAGGACGAATTGCGCTTACTTGATGCCGGCCGCGTCCATGCCGCGCAGTTCCTTCTTCAGGTCCGAGACCTCGTCCCGCAGGCGGGCGGCGAGCTCGAACTGGAGGTCGCGCGCGGCCTGCATCATCTGGTCGGTCATCTGCTGGATGAGGTCGGCCAGTTCGGCGCGCGGCATACCGGCGACGTCCTTGTCGGCGAGCATCCCGGAGCTGCGGACGCGATCGCCCTGCTCGGGCTTCTTGCCGCGGGAGGCGTTCCGGCCTGAACCGCCGACGGCGACGGACTCCGTGTCCTCGGCCTCGCTGTAGACGCGGTCCAGGATGTCGGCGATCTTCTTCCGCAGCGGCTGCGGATCGACACCCCGCTCCTCGTTGTACGCGACCTGCTTGGCGCGGCGGCGATCGGTCTCGTCGATGGCGTGCTGCATCGAGTCGGTGATCTTGTCCGCGTACATGTGCACTTCGCCCGACACGTTTCGCGCGGCACGGCCGATCGTCTGGATCAGCGAGGTGCCGCTGCGGAGGAAGCCCTCCTTGTCCGCGTCGAGGATCGCGACCAGCGAGACCTCGGGCAGGTCGAGACCCTCGCGGAGCAGGTTGATGCCGACCAGCACGTCGAAATCGCCCGCGCGCAGCTGCCGCAGCAGCTCGACGCGGCGCAGCGTGTCCACCTCGGAGTGCAGGTACCGGACCCGGATGCCCAGCTCCAGCAGATAGTCGGTGAGGTCCTCGGCCATCTTCTTCGTGAGCGTGGTGACCAGGACGCGCTCGTCCTTCTCGGCCCTGTCGCGGATCTCGTGCACCAGGTCGTCGATCTGGCCCTCGGTGGGCTTCACGACCACCTTCGGGTCGATCAGGCCGGTGGGCCGGATGACCTGCTCGACGAACTCGCCGCCGGCCTGTCCCATCTCGTACGGCCCCGGCGTCGCCGACAGGTACACCGTCTGCCCGATCCGGTCGCTGAACTCCTCCCAGGTCAGCGGCCGGTTGTCGACCGCGCTGGGCAGCCGGAACCCGAAGTCGACCAGGTTCCGCTTCCGCGACATGTCACCTTCGAACATGCCGCCGATCTGCGGGACCGTCTGGTGCGACTCGTCGATGACCAGCAGGAAGTCGTCCGGGAAGTAGTCGATCAGCGTGGCGGGAGCGGATCCGGCGTCACGACCGTCGATGTGCCGCGAGTAGTTCTCGATGCCGGAACAGAACCCGACCTGGCGCATCATCTCGATGTCGTACGCGGTGCGCATCCGCAACCGCTGCGCTTCGAGCAGCTTGCCCTGCTTCTCCAGCTCGGCCAGCCGCTCCTCCAGCTCGGTCTCGATGCCGCGGATGGCCTTCTCCATCCGCTCCGGGCCCGCGACGTAGTGCGTGGCCGGGAAGATGCGGACCTCGTCGACCTCTTTCACGATGTCGCCGGTGAGCGGGTGCAGGTAGTACAGCTTCTCGATCTCGTCTCCGAAGAACTCGACGCGGATCGCGAGCTCCTCGTACGCCGGGATGATCTCGACCGTGTCGCCGCGGGCGCGGAAGGTGCCGCGGGCGAAGGCGATGTCGTTGCGGGTGTACTGCACGTCCACCAGCGCGCGGAGGAAGACGTCCCGGTCGAGCTGCTCCCCGACCTTCAGCCGCGTCGACCTGTCGAGGTACGACTGCGGCGTGCCCAGACCGTAGATGCACGAGACACTCGCGACCACGATGACGTCGCGCCGGGACAGCAGGTTCATCGTCGCCGAGTGCCGCAGCCGCTCGACGTCGTCGTTGATCGACGAGTCCTTCTCGATGTAGGTGTCCGTCTGCGCGATGTACGCCTCGGGCTGGTAGTAATCGTAGTAGCTGACGAAGTACTCGACCGCGTTGTGCGGGAACAGCTCCTTCAGCTCGTTCGCCAGCTGCGCGGCGAGTGTCTTGTTCGGCGCCATCACCAGCGTCGGACGCTGGACACGCTCGATCAGCCAGGCCGTCGTCGCCGACTTGCCGGTACCGGTGGCACCGAGCAGCACGACGTCCTTCTCGCCCGCGTTGACGCGGCGTTCGAGCTCGTCGATGGCCGCCGGCTGGTCACCGGCGGGCTTGTACTCGCTGACCACTTCGAATCGGCCGCCGGTCCGGGGGATGTCCGTGACGGGGCGGAAGTCCGATTGGGCGAGCACGGGGTGTTCGGATGCGAAAGCCACGGGAACCAGAGTAGGCGCTGGGTCCGACAGTTTCCGGATCGCCTGGTCCACGCCCTACGAACAGTCACAACAGGAACAGCAGTCACAGCAATCGCAACCGTCACAGTGGTTGCACCAGGCCTCGTGCGGCTTCCCGCTCCACGGCCCGGGGAACGGGTCGCGGCAGCAGAACTGGCACGAGCAGCACATGTAGGTGGCCGCGGCGCAGCCGAAGAAGAATCCTCTCGGCTGGGCGGGCACCCGGAACTTCGGCGTCCAGCAGCCACCGCCCTGACCGTCGACCGGGCCGCCACCGCCGTGTTTGCCCTTCTTCGGCGGTTCCTCGGGCGGCCCTCCGCCACCGGGAGCGCCCGGCGGCGGAGGCGGCGGGTACTGCTGGGGTGGCTGGTGGGGATGTCCTTGTGGCCGCGGCCCGGGCCCGATCCAGCCCGGCGGTGGCTGCTGCGGACCGTGGCCGTGCCCGATGAGCCCGTGTCCGAACGAGCGTCGCACCGCCTGACGCAGCTCGTGCACCAGCAGCGCGTGGACGAGCTTGGGCTGCTCGAACCTCACCTCGCGAAGGGCGAGCTCGACGCCGAGCACGGCGTCGTCACACAACCGTCGCGCCTCGGCGAGACCGGTGCCGGTGGCCGTCAGCGGGTTCCACGCGCCGGCTGCTTCGTCCTCGGCGAGGTCCTCGACGGCGTCGAGCAGATGCGCGGCCCGGCCGAACAGGCGTCCGGCCTCGGCCAGCGGCGCGGCGTTCTCCGGGCGGCCCGCCAGCGTGGCGGTGTACGCGAACGCGGCCGACGTCGCGAGCTCGGCGGGTTCGGTGGCCAGCACGGCCGAGTCACCCAGGCGGACGGCGCGTTCGATCTCGCCCTGCCGGTCGACGGCCTCGGTCAGGACCGCCGTGTCGAACCCGATCCGGCTGCCCGTGCGGCTCCCCTGGTCCGCCCAGCGCGTCGCGACCCGCTTCGCGGCGAGAGAGACGGAACGCCGCGCGAAGGCGCCGTCGCGGTCCTCGACGTGGTCAGTGATCTTCGCCGACGCGAGCACCAGAGAGACCGCCGCCGCTAGCTGGGCGCCACCGCCCTTCGCGACCGAGGTTCCCTTCATCGCCCGAAGCGGACACGGCCCTGCGTCGCGCCGTCCCTCCGCACGCGGGGACTGGGCTTCGACGAGCGCCGAGATGATCAGCCCGTCATAGTTCGTCACCATTCGGGCGAGATGTCCGTGTTCGTCGCGCAACGACAGGCAAAGACCGCAGAGATGAGCGAGCCAATCCGCGTGCAATCCGGCGGAAAGCCGGTGACGGCACGGCCTGATGATCCCGAACATACGCTGACTCCCACTCACCCCTCCGGCGGAACCAGCGCACCTTATCCGGCCGGACACCCTTGCTTCGCCGGAACGGCGAAACCGTGATCGTCCACCCGGTTGGGCGGTGTTCGCGGACGCCGCGGCCTTCCAAGATGGGCGCATGACCGCGCTGCACCCACCCAAGGTCGAGTACTTCGACCCGGCCGAGAAGACCAACACGGACCCCAAGGGCGTCGTGAGGGACGTCGAGGAATACCGCGAAGAGCCCTTCGGTCTCTACATGGCGCGGCCGGCCCCGGGTCGGAAACAGTTCCACTACCTCGAGTCCTGGCTGCTGCCGGATCTCGGCCTGCGGATCACCGACTTCTGGTTCAACCCCGGCCATGAGCGCGATCAGGACTTCTACCTCGACGTCGTCGACATCCGCCGTGAAGGCGGCGTCTGGGTCGTCACCGACCTCTATCTCGACCTGGTCCTGCGGGACAAGAAATCCGTCCGGGTGATCGACACCGACGAACTCCTCGCCGCGGTCACGTCCGGGCTGATCTCCCTCGCCGACGGCGAACGCGCGCTCGGCGTCAGTCACACGACCGTCGACGGGCTGGCCACCCATGGCCACGATCTCGACGGCTGGCTGTCCACAAAGGACGTCGCACTCGACTGGAGGCGACATTGAACCGTCCGCATCATCCGATCGGTTGATGCGGCCCTATCTCTTGGACGAACGGTTCCTGTCCGAGCGACGGATACCGGAAGAGGCGGCCTCACGGGACTCTCGATCACGAGCGAAAACCGATCGAGAGGGGGGCGGAATCCATGGTCGTCGAGACCGAAGGACTCCGAGAACGGATCGGCGAACGAGAACGCGCGGAGGTCGCGCCGTTCGCCCGGGCACCGGTCCTGGCGATCGCCGGGGCGATGGGGGCCGTCTTGGCGGCGACGGCGGGCCGCTACGGCTATTTCGGCGACGAACTGTACTTCCTGGCGGCTGGCCGGCATCCGGACTGGGGGTATGCCGACCAGCCGCCGGTGGTGCCGCTCCTGGCACGCCTGATGGACGCGTTCGGCGCCGATTCGCCGTTCGTCCTGCGGATCCCGTCGATGCTGGCGACGGTCGCCGGGGTCGTGCTGACCGCGTTGATCGCCAGGGAACTGGGTGGTGGCCGCCGGGCGCAGGGGATCGCGGCGGCGACGTTCGCGGTGTCGATCCAGATGCTCGGCGGCGGGCATTACCTGGCGACGAGCACCCTCGACCCGTTCCTGTGGACGCTGCTGATCTGGCTGCTCGTCCGGTGGATGCGGACCCGCGCGGACGGGCTCCTGCTCTGGAGCGGGGTGGTGACCGGCTTCGCGCTGAACACGAAGTTCCTCATCGGAGCGTTCTGGGTCGTGGCGCTGGTCGCCGCGATGGCGTTCGGTCCCCGCGACCTCGTCCGCCGTCCGGCGCTCTGGTTCGGCGCGCTGATCGCCGCGGCGATGGTCGCGCCCACGCTGGTCTGGCAGGCGGCGAACGGCTGGCCTCAACTGACCATGGGCGCGGCGATCTCCCGGGAGATCTCGGAAACCTGGGGCGGGCGGGCCACGTTCGTCCCGACGTTGGTGATGAGCGCGGGGATCCCGGTCGGGATGATCCTGCTCTGCTATGGCCTGTGGCGGCTGCTGCGCTCCGAACGCCTGCGGCCGTACCGGTTCCTGGGGTGGACCGCGCTCGGCGTGCTCGCCGTGTTCCTGCTGGCGAACGGGCGGTACTACTACGCGGCGGGGATGTTCGCCCCGCTGTTCGCCGCCGCCGCGGTGGAGATCGAAGCGGGTCAGGCGTCGAAGTACTGGCGCTGGATCGCCGCCTGGCCGGTGTACGTCGTCGCCGCGGTGATCGCGATCCCGCAGACGCTGCCGATCCTCCCGCACTCGGCGCTGGCGAGCACGCCGACCTGGGCCCGGCCCATCTTCGCCACCGAGGAGATCGGCTGGCGGGAGATCACCGAATCGGTGGCGCAGGCGTACCGCGCCGTCCCGGATCCGGCCCACACCGGCGTCGTCACGGCGAAATACTGGCAGGCCGGTGCCATCGACCACTATGGACCGGACCTGGGCCTCCCGTCACCGTCGAGCCCCAACCGCGGTTACGTGACGTTGCCGAGGCCGCCGGAATCGGCACGGGACATCCTGTTCGTCGGGAACGACCCGTCGGTGCTTGTGCCGCACTTCACGCAAGTGCGCGAGATCGGCGCGCTGGACAACCGGGCCGGGATCACGAATGTGAGTCAGGGCATGAAGATCTGGCTGGCCACCGGCCGGACCGGGAGCTGGGACACGGTATGGCCGGAACTGACGGACTGGGGCTTCTGAGCCTCACCGGTCCTCCCATGACCGACGCGCCACGCCGGTGGCACGTAAGGTGCGAGAGGACCGGCACCCGAGGGATCTGCGAGGCATGGATGGAAGCCGCCAGCGCGGCCGAAACACCGACCGCGTCCGGTGTGGCGTTCGCCCGGCTCCCGGTGGCGCTGCTCGCCGCCGCGGCCGCGGCGGCACTGCTGGCGACGGCGTGGCGGTACGGCTACTTCGGCGACGAACTGTACTTCCTCTCCGCCGGGAAACGGCTGGCCTGGGGGTACGCCGACCAGCCACCGGTACTCCCGTTCCTGGCGCTGGCGATGGATTCGCTCGCGCCGGGCAACGTCTTCGTGTTCCGCCTCCCCGCCGTCCTCGCGACGGCCGCCGGCGTCGTGTTCACCGGGCTCGTCGCCTACGAGATGGGCGGGGACCGCCGGGCGCAGACCCGCGCCGCCGCCGCGTACGCGATCTGCGGGCAGTTCCTCGGCAGCGGACACTACCTGGCCACGTCGACGATCGACCCGACCCTGTGGACACTCATCGCGTGGCTGCTCGTGCGGTGGCTGCGGACGCGGGACGACAACCTGTTGCTGTGGCTGGGGGTCGCCACCGCCGTCGCGCTGAACGTCAAGCTCCTCGTCGCGACGTTCTGGGTCGCCACCGGGGTCGCGATCCTCGTCTTCGGCCCCCGGGACCTCCTGCGCAGGCCCAAACTCTGGATCGGCGCGGGCATCGCCGCGCTCTCGCTGGTGCCCACGCTCTGGTGGCAGGCCGCGAACGGCTGGCCGCAGCTGGAGATGGGCGACGTGATCGCGCACGAGACCACCGGCGGCTGGAGCGGCCGTGCCGGGTTCCTGCCGGCCCTGCTGACCGGGGCCGGGCTGGGCATCGGCGTCGTCGGCGTCCTTTATGGACTATTCGTGCTGCTGTTCTCCGCGAAGCTGCGAGAGTTCCGTTTCCTCGGCTGGGCCGCCGTCGGCGTGATCGCCCTGTTCATCCTGTCCAACGGCCGCTACTACTACGCGGCGGGGATGTTCGGCGTCCTCTGGGCGGGCGCGGCGGTCCACTTCGGACAGTTGAAGCCGTCCTGGTGGTTCCGCTGGATCCCGACCTGGCCGGTGTTCCTGCTTTCCGCGCTCTACACCCTCCCCTACGCGCTGCCGGTGTGGCCCGCGGTCTGGCTCGCCGAAGGCCGGGAAGTCCCGCGCCCGGCCTACGCGCTGGAGGAGATCGGCTGGCCGGACCTCGCCCGTTCGGTCGCGGACGCCTATCACCGGCTCCCGCCGGAACAGCAGGCGCGCACCACGCTCGTCACGGCGGGCTACTGGCAGGCCGGAGCACTGGACCGGTACGGCGCCGACTACGGACTTCCCGTCGCGTACAGCCCCAGCCGGGGCTTCTGGTACTTCGGCCACCCGCCCGAGACCGCGGACAGCGTGCTGTTCGTCGGGCCCGATCCGGCACGGCTGCTGCGTTCGTTCACCGACGCCCGGATCGTTTCCCGCGTGGACAACGAACTCGGCGTCCGCAACGTGAGCCGCGAAATGCCGATCTGGCTCGTCACCGGCCGCACCGAAACCTGGGCGGCCGCCTGGCCCGGACTGCGAGAATTCCGGGTATGACCAGCTGGATCCGGTGGCAGGACTCGCTGTGGCCGTCACCCGACGACGGGGATTCGCCGTGGCGGCCGTGGAACGGCCGGATCGAGAAGTTCCTCCCGTACGCGCTGCTGGCGCTGAGCACGGTGCTCAGCCTCCTGCTCTCCGACCGGGATACGGCGGTCACCCTGGGACTGGTGGGGATCGCCGCTGTCTGGCTCCTGCTCACCTTCACGCTGCTGCCGCGGCGGTGGGCGGAGCATCCCGTCGTCGTCGCGGTCTCCTTCGCCGGGCTCGCCGCGATCGCCGCGGTGCTCGAAGGACACGACACGATCTTCCTCATCTTCATGATCACCGGGTTCTTCGACGCGATGCGGCTGCGGCCCGCCCCGCTGGCGCTGGCCGGGATCTTCGTGGTCTCCGCGCTGATCAACACGATGCCCAACGGCGGTCCGCTGCGGGCGTTCGCCGCGCAGCCCGCGCTGTGGACCGTGATCACCCTGGTGCAGACGGCCGCGGTCGGTGGGGGCGGACTCGTCTCGGCGGCGATGGCGCGGCAGCACGCGGAACGCAAGCGCATGCTCGACGAACTGGCCGCCGCCCAGGAGGAGAACGTGGTGCTGCAGCGGCAACTGCTGAGCCAGGCGCGCGAAGCGGGTGTCCTCGACGAGCGCCAGCGGCTGAGCCAGGAAATCCACGACACGCTCGCCCAGGGTTTCACCGGGATCATCACCCAGCTGGAGGCGGCGGACGAGGCGAAAGAGGATCCCGCGGAGTGGCAGCGCCACGTCGGCTCCGCGATGGCGCTGGCGCGGGAGAACCTGACCGCCGCCCGGCGTTCGGTGCGCGCGCTCGGCCCGCAGCCGCTGGCCACCGCGACCCTGCCCGACGCGCTCGGCGAGGTCTCCCGGCTGTGGAGCGGGCGGACCGGCGTCGAGGTCCGGTTCACCACCACCGGGACCGCGCGGGCGCTGCATCCCGAGATCGAGGCGACGCTGCTGCGGATCACGCAGGAGGCGCTGACCAACGTCGAGAAGCACGCCGCCGCCACGATCGTCGGGCTCACGTTGTCCTACATGGCCGATCAAGTGACCGTCGACGTCCGGGACGACGGCCGCGGCTTCGAGCCGGGTAGCGTGCGCGCGGCGGGTGACAACGGCTTCGGCGTTCCCGGGATGCGCGCCCGCGTCGCCCGGCTGGCGGGCACAGTGCACCTCGAATCGGAGCCGGGCGGCGGGACCGCCGTTTCGGCCAATCTGCCCGCGATCGCGCTGGAGGCCCGGTCATGACGATCACGCTGCTGATCACCGACGACCATCCCATCGTCCGTGACGGGCTGCGCGGGATCTTCACCGCGGACCAGGGTTTCGAGGTGCTCGGAGAAGCGTCGTCCGGCGACGAAGCCGTCGCGCTGACGGAGAACCTCCGCCCCGACGTCGTGCTGATGGATCTGCGGATGCCGGGCTCCGGCGGGGTGGCTGCGATCTCGAAGCTGGCGCGACTCCGCAATCCCGCGCGGATCCTCGTGCTGACGACCTACGACACCGACACCGACGTCATCCCGGCGATCGAAGCCGGCGCGACCGGTTACCTGCTCAAAGACGCGCCCCGTGAGGAGCTCTTCCGCGCGGTCCGGGCGACGGCGCGCGGCGAGGCGGTGCTCTCCCCCGCCGTCGCCGACCTGATCCTGGGCAGGATGCGCGCGCCCACGCCGGAACCACTGAGCCGCCGGGAGCTCGAAGTCCTCACCCTGATCTCGCGCGGTTCGTCCAACAAGGAGGCCGCGAAGCTGCTGTTCATCAGCGAGGCCACGGTGAAGACGCACCTCGTGCACGCCTACGCCAAGCTCGGGGTGAAGGACCGCGCGGCCGCCGTCGCGACGGCCTTCGAACGGGGCCTGCTCGGCGGCTGAAGCTTACGGGGTCCAGCCGGTCGACGCCGCCCACGCGTCGGCCCGCGCGAAGGCCGCGTCGACCCAGACCTGCTTTTCGTCGGTGTACCGCTCGACGGTCCCGTCACCGGCGTGCTTCGTGGCCATGGCGTTCTTGACCGCCGCGTAGGCGTCGCGTTCGCCCGGGTTCCGCCGCAGCCACTCCGGGAACAGCAGCGCGAGCCGCCAGGCCGGCGTCTCCTGGGAGCGGACATGCAGGTTCACCGGACGGCGAGGGTCGCCGCCGAAGTGGAACCGCTTCGGCCAGGTGCCTTCTTCGCCGTGCGCGTCGTCGAACCACTCGCCCTCGGCACGCGGGAAACCGGCGTCGGAGAGCACGTCGGCCAGCTCGTCGGCCTTGTCCAAAGTGGACACTGTCAGCTGGAGGTCGAGGATGTCCTTGGCGGGCAAGCCCGGCACGGACGTCGAACCGATGTGATCGACGCGCACCGCGTTGTCGCCCACCACCACGCGGATCCGGGCGAGCGCCCGCTCGGCCTGCACGGGCCACGTCGGGTCGTACTCCGCGATCTTCGGCGACATCGGCGCCCGGGGCTTGCGGAGCCGCACGTTCGCTTCGAACGGGGTCAGCCTGTCCGCCCACAACGCGTCGACGTCGGCGAGCACGATGTCGGGCGCTCCGCTGTTGTCGAACCAGACGTCGGCCACCGCGCGGCGCTGATCGGTCGTCGCCTGTGCCTTGATCCTGGCGCGCGCGTCGGCCTCGGCCATCCCCCGCGACTCGACCAGACGACGGACCCGGACCTCTTCCGGCGCGTCGACCATGACGACGAGGTGGTACATCGGAGCGAGGCCGCCTTCGACCAGCAGCGGGATGTCGTGGACGACGATCGCGTCCGGCGCCGCGGCCGCCATCAACTCGGCCGTCCGGGCACCGACCCTCGGGTGGACGATCGAGTTCAGCCGCTTGCGGGAGTCTTCGTCGGCGAACGCCTTCGCGGCGAGCGCGGCGCG
The DNA here is from genome assembly GCF_040684635.1 of Amycolatopsis sp. NPDC089917. NCBI lineage: Bacteria > Bacillati > Actinomycetota > Actinomycetes > Pseudonocardiales > Pseudonocardiaceae > Amycolatopsis > Amycolatopsis sp. NPDC089917. The sequence continues at coordinate 113,364 of NZ_JBFBGL010000010.1, forward strand.
ATCGAGCGAACCGTCGGACGCGAGGATGTCTTCCCCGAACGCCTCGACGAGCTCCGCGAGCCCCGGTGTCCCCGGCTCGACGACCTCCCTGGCGATCTTGTCGGAGTCGATGAGGACGGCGCCGTGCTCGGAAAGCCGGTTCGCCACCGTCGATTTTCCGGCGCCGATCCCGCCGGTCAGGCCCACACGCAGCATGACGATCAGCCTAGTGGCGCGATCAGGGGTGACCGCGCAGGGTCACCGAATGCGCACATCCGGCACAGAAGGATGCAAAAGGCAAGATCATCGTGACGCGCGACTCAACCATTTCGAGTGACACGCCGGTCGGTTACGCGGTTTTGGGAGCCCGATTGCGTACCGTGCGCGGCGAAGGTAGCCCACACGGAGGAAAGATGGCAGACGGCAAGCACGTCGGAAGGCACCGGCTCGGAACGCCGGGCCTGATGCACTGTGTCCTCCATCGTCCCGTGGCCGAAGCCCTCGCCGAATATCGGCGCACGTGGCTGAGCGCGCTCCTGGTCCCCGCCAAGCACAGCTTCGCCGGTCTTCGCCGCAAGGCCCGCGCCGCCGCCCTCGAACGCATCTGGGTGCCGGCCGTCCGGCCCGTCACCTCCTGACCCCCTTCGCCAGCCCCCGCATTTAGTCCTCTGGATGCGGGGTTTCTTGTGCGCGCAAGGAACGCATCCAGAGGACTGAACGCGGACAAAAAACAGCGGCCCCGGTCCGAGGTGGACCGGGGCCGCTGTCTGTCAGCTACTGGCTGAGCGCCTGGATCACGCGCCGCCCGACAGCTTCTCGCGGAGAGCCGCGAGCTGCTCGTCACTGGCCAGCGTGCCACCGCTCTTGGCCTCGGCCGGAGCGGAGGTGTAGCTCTGCTCGCCCGAGTCGCCGGAGGTGACGCCGGTCGCGGCGTCGGCCGCGGCTTCCGCGTCGGCCTCGGCGGCCTTGACGACCTGCTTCATGTGAGCCTCGTAGCGGGTGTGAGCCTCGGCGTACTGACGCTCCCACTCCTCACGCTGCTTGTCGAAGCCTTCCTGCCACTCCTGGGTGTCCGGGTCGAAGCCTTCGGGGTAGATGTAGTTGCCCTCGGCGTCGTACTCGGCGGCCATGCCGTACTGAGTGGGGTCGAACTCGGTCTCCGGCGTGACGCCCTCGTTCGCCTGCTTCAGCGACAGCGAGATGCGACGACGCTCGAGGTCGATGTCGATGACCTTGACCATCACGTCGCCGTTGACCTGGACGACCTGCTCCGGGATCTCCACGTGGCGCTCGGCCAGCTCGGAGATGTGCACCAGGCCCTCGATGCCCTCCTCGACGCGCACGAACGCACCGAACGGGACGAGCTTGGTGACCTTGCCCGGCACGATCTGGCCGATCGCGTGGGTGCGGGCGAACTGACGCCACGGGTCTTCCTGGGTCGCCTTCAGCGACAGCGAGACGCGCTCGCGGTCCATGTCGACGTCCAGAACCTCGACCGTGACCTCCTGGCCGACCTCGACGACCTCGGACGGGTGGTCGATGTGCTTCCAGGACAGCTCGGAGACGTGCACCAGGCCGTCGACGCCACCCAGGTCCACGAAGGCACCGAAGTTGACGATGGACGACACGACGCCCTTGCGGACCTGGCCCTTGGCGAGCGCGTTGAGGAACTCGCTGCGCACCTCGGACTGGGTCTGCTCCAGGTAGGCGCGGCGGGACAGGACCACGTTGTTGCGGTTCTTGTCCAGCTCGATGATCTTCGCCTCGAGCTCGCGGCCGACGTACGGCTGCAGGTCGCGCACGCGGCGCATCTCGACCAGCGACGCGGGCAGGAAGCCGCGGAGGCCGATGTCCAGGATGAGGCCGCCCTTGACGACCTCGATGACGGTGCCCTTGACGGGCTCGTCCTTCTCCTTGAGCTCCTCGATCGTGCCCCAGGCGCGCTCGTACTGCGCACGCTTCTTGGACAGGATCAGACGGCCTTCCTTGTCCTCCTTCTGGAGGACAAGGGCTTCGACCTCATCGCCGACGGTGACAACCTCAGCCGGGTCGACATCGTGCTTGATGGAGAGCTCACGCGAGGGGATGACACCCTCGGTCTTGTAGCCGATGTCGAGCAAGACCTCATCGCGATCGACCTTGACGATCGTTCCTTCGACGATGTCTCCATCGTTGAAGTACTTGATCGTCTTGTCGATCGCAGCGAGGAAGTCTTCCTCCGACCCGATGTCGTTGATAGCGACTTGCTGGGGCCCGGCGGGGGCGGTCGGGGCGGTGGCGGTGTCGGTCGTCATTAGGCGGGTTGCTCCGGTGGATGGGAAGTAGTGGGTTTGCAGTTAGGGCACCATGGGCTCTACCGGCATGAGGCGACCACATTTGCAAACGTCCACAGGGAACGACCGCGAGTAGCACCGCATACGGTGCGCGACCCCCTGACCCGGACGCTGAGGCGAACCGGGGGAAAGAGTAGCGCGAACCCACTGCGCTAACAGATATCCTACGCGGCCCCCTGTACACGGCACAATCAGGGTGCCTACCGCGATCACGCCGGGCGGATAAACTCTCCCCCACAGCCCTGACCTGGGGAAAGGATACCGGTTTGAGTCAGCAGTCCGTCACGGAGCCCGAACGGCACGCAGAGGCCGAGGAGCGGCTCGGCACCGCGGGGGTCGCCTACCGGGCGGTCTCGGCGCCGGAGGCGACGGCCGCGAACCTGGCGTGGTGGGACGCCGACGCCGACGACTATCAAGCGACCCACGGAGGCTTCCTCGGCGACGCGGACTTCGTCTGGTGCCCGGAGGGCGTCCGCGAGGCCGACGTCGCGCTTCTGGGTGAGGTCGGCGGCAAGCGGATCCTCGAAGTCGGCTCGGGGCAGGCGGCCTGCTCGCGCTGGCTCGCCGCGCACGGCGCCGAGGCGGTGGCGACCGATCTGTCGGCGGGCATGCTGCGGCACGCCCGGGAAGGCAACGAGCGCACGGGCACCCCTGTCCCGCTCGTGCAAGCGACCGCGGAATCGCTCCCGTTCGCCGACGCGAGCTTCGACGCGGCGTGCTCGGCCTTCGGCGCGGTCCCGTTCGTGGCGTCGGTGGACGTCGTGTTCGCCGAGGTGCACCGGGTGCTCCGCCCGGGCTCCCGCTGGGTGTTCTCGGTGACCCATCCGATGCGCTGGATCTTCCCCGACGACCCCGGGCCGCAGGGCCTCACGGTCACCCAGCCGTATTTCGATCGCACGCCGTACGTCGAGGTCGACGAAGAAGGTGTCGCGACCTACGTCGAGTACCACCGCACTCTCGGCGACTACGTCCGCGCGCTCGCCGACGCCGGCTTCACTCTGACGGACCTCATCGAGCCCGCCTGGCCGGAAGGCCACTCCCGCACCTGGGGACAGTGGAGTCCTTTGCGCGGCAAGCTTTTCCCGGGCACCGCGATCTTCTGCACCCAGCGGGGATGACCTCGGTGGCGGGGGCACAACGGGCGCGGTTCGCCGCGCTCGACCCGTTGCTCCCGCCACCGCCTCCGCTTCCGCGCGGGGACCTCGTCGAGGCGGGCGGCGCGGTCGGGGCGATCACGCGCGTGCGGTTCCCGGCGGGCTCCTGGCAACGGCTGTGGAGCCCGGCGCATCTGCAGATCCTCTCCGCGATCCTCCCGCGCGACGCCGGCGCGGGGATGAGCGCGCTGCTCTCCGTCTGGCGCGAGCGGATCGCGCTCGCCGACGCCGAACCCGATTCGTCGTGCACGGTCACCTGGCCCAGCCGTGACGTCGTCGTCGCGCGGGCCCTGCTCGACCACGGGCTCGCGCCGCAGCTGGCGCTGGCCGTCCGGTCGCCCGCCGGAGGCGAGGCGTATTCCGTGCCCGGCGTGACCGTCCGGGAGTCCTCCGGCGGCGACCTGGAGGAGATCGTCGCCCTCCGTTTCGAAGAACTTCGCTACACCTCGTTCGTCGGTCACGGCGTCGTCCGGCCCGGGGCCGAGGCCCTGCTCGCGGAGGAGGTCCGGCGCGGTCTGCAGTTCGGTGGGCGCGTCTTGATCGCCGAAGAGGAAGGCGTCACCGTGGGGATGGTGACCAGCGGAAAACGCTCGCCGGCCCCCGGTGACGCGCTCGCCGGACGACTGCCGCCGGGCGAGTGGGGCTACATCGGCACGCTCGCGGTCACCGCGGCCGCCCGGGGACGCGGGATCGGCCGCGCGCTGACCGCCGCCGCGCACGATGAGCTGTTCTCACCGTCGCTGCGCGGTACCTTCGTCTCGTACAATCCGGCCAATCCGCTTTCCCCGGTCTTCTGGCACCGGCAGGGTTATCGTCCTCTGTGGACGACGTGGGCGGCCAGCCCCGCCGCGGCCCTGCGGTAGCGGTGACGGGCGCGGCCGACCCTGGGGACAGGATGGAAATCGAGAAGACGTTGTTCGACGCGCACCGCGCACGGTTCGCGACGATCGACAGGTTGCTGCCCGAAGCGGCCCCGCCCCCGGTCGTCGGCGAGCGCGTGGACGCCGCGACCGCGTCGGGCGTCCAGGTCACCGGCGTGGTCCAGCGTCAGTTGCACGGTCCGGACGACGTACCGCTGCTCTGGTCGGCCGCCGACGTGCGCCAGCTGTTCCCGTTCGTCGGCGACACCGGCACCGAGGGCATGGACGTGCTGCTGCGCGCGTGGCGGACGTGGATGGACGCCGAATCGCCCGGCGAGGATTCGTCCTGCGTGGTGAATTGGCCGAGCCGGGACGCCGAGGCGATCCGGGCCTTCCTCGACCACGGACTGGTGCCGATGTCGGCGCTCGCCGTGCGCACCGGATGCCATGACGACGACAAGGCCGACGACGGTGTGGCCGTCCGCCGGGCCCGGCAGGAAGACTTCGACGACGTGCTCGCGATGGCCGTGTCGACCCACGACTACATCGGCCAGGTCGCCACCCGGCATCGCTCGAACGCCGCCGAACTGCTCGCGCCGGCGCTGGAGCGGGCCCTCGACAAGGACGCCCCGCTGCTGTGGCTGGCCGAACGGGACGCCCGCGTCGCCGCGTTCGCGCACGCCGCCTGGATCACGTCGTCGCCGGGGTCGGCCGAGGCAGAACTGCTCCCCCACGGCCGCTGGGGTTACGTCAACAACGTCGTCACCGTGCCGGGCCTGCGCGGGAGCGGCCTCGGCCGGACCCTGATGTCCGTGGTGCACAAGGAGTTCGCCGCCGACGGCGCGGACGGCACCTACCTCTACTACAACCCGACCAACCCGCTCTCCTCGGTGTTCTGGCACCGGCAGGGTTATCGTCCACTGTGGACGTCCTGGGAGGTCCACCCGGCTTCCGCCCTGCGTTAGCCGAAATGCACGGTCAGCCGTCCGGTTTGCGGAGGTTTCGTCACTCTTACGTGTGACGTGGGTCCTCCACGGTTGTGCGCCTCCCAGGTCAAGGCTAACTTTTGAACTGACCAGTCAGTTTAAAAGTTCCACGAGTCGCCGACCTGGGAGTTCTTCGTGCGGGTTCAAGCCGACAGGGTGTCCGTGACCGGACCCCACGGCACGTTGCTGTCGCCTACTTCGCTCACCGTTTCGGGTGGTGAGCTGGCGATAGTGCACGGCGAGCCAGGGGTCGGCGTCACCGCCTTCGGGCTGGCGCTGGCGGGCAGATTGAAGCCCGCCACCGGGACGGTGACCGTCGAGGGCGGTGACCCGCGGAAGGTCGTGGCCGTCGTCGACTCCCCCGGCGTGAGCGAACCGGACGGCGCGCTGTCGCTGCAGGTCGTCGTCGGGGAGGAACTCGAACTGGCGAAACGCCCGGCGAACAAGGCCGCCGTCGCGAGCTGGCTGGCCGAGCACGACGCCGCCGCCTTCGCGACCACCCGCTTCGAGAACCTCGAAGCGGTGACGCGCACCCGGCTGCTGACCGCGCTCGCCGCGGACCGCAAGGGCGTCGGCGTCCTCGTGCTCGACACCCCCGACAGGCACACCAGCGACGTCGACAGCTGGGCGCGACTCGCCCGCGAGTACGCCGAGCGCGGCCTCGCCGTCATCGTGCTGACCGCCACCACCCCGGTTTCGGCCCTGCCGGAGAAGCCCGCCCTGTGCGGCGCTCTCGACCAGCCCGATCCCGTGCGCTGCGCACCCGTCGAAATCCCGGCGGAGACGACGCTGGAAGCGACCGTGGCGGACGACACCGAGAAGACTTCAGGAGACCAGGAATGAACCCCGTCCGGATCGCCGCCAACGAGCTGCGCCGGCTGAGCAGTGGCGTCCTGCCCAAGCTCGCCATGGTCGCGCTCGTCCTGGTGCCGCTGCTCTACGCGTCCTTCTACCTCTACGCGAACTACGACCCGTACTCGCGTCTGGACAAGCTGCCCGCCGCCGTCTTCACCTCCGACGCCGGTGCGAAGGACTCGGCGGGCGCGGAACGCAACGTCGGCCGCGAGGTCACCGACGAACTGGTCAAGTCCGGCACCTTCCAATGGCACGAGGTGTCGCAGGACGAGGCCCTCAAGGGCGTCCGCAACGACAACTACTCGTTCGCCATCGGCATCCCGCGCGATTTCTCCACCGCGCTGCTGTCTTCGGGCAATCTCCAGCCTCAACAGGCGACGATCACGCTGACCACCAACGACGCCAACAACTATCTGTCGGGGACCATCGCGAAACAGGTGGCCGAACAGGTCCGCAAGACGATCGCGGAGAAGGTCGGCAGCGAGGCGGCGGACAAGTTCCTGGTCGGTTTCTCCACGATCTACGCAAAGATCCAGGAGGCCTCGACCGGCGCTTCGCAGCTCGCGGACGGCGCGGGCAAGCTCAAGACGGGCCAGCAGCAACTGGCCGACGGCGCCAATCAGCTCGCCTCCGGGAGTTCCCAGCTCGCGACCGGGCTCGGCACCCTGAAATCCAGTACCGCCCAGCTCCCCGCCCAGACCCAGAAACTCGCCGACGGCGCCGGTCAGGTCGCCGACGGGAACCAGAAGGTCTCCGACGCGGCGTCGCTCGCGGCGACGGCGTCCGGCGACATCCAGGGCAAACTCGACGGCTACCGCACCCAGCTCGCGCAGGATCTGCGCGCCGCCGAGGTCCCCGAGGCGAAGGTCCAGGAGATCCTGAGCCGCCTGGACACCCTCCGCTCGCCGGTCGACCAGGCGAACACGAAGATCCAGGGCGCGAACACCCAGCTCGTCCAGCTCGCGTCCGGCGCGCGGCAGGTGTCCGACGGCGCCCACCAGCTGGCCTCGGCCACCCCGCAGCTCACCAGCGGCATCGCGCAGGCCGCTGACGCGTCGACCCAGATCCGTGACGGCGCCTCGAAGCTGAACGACGGGGAGAAGTCCGCCGTCACCGGGACGAACCAGCTCGCCGACGGCGCGGTGCAACTGCGTGACGGGCTCGCCGCCGGGCTCAAGGAGATCCCGAACCCGGACGATCCCACCCGCGCGGCGACCGCCAACACCATCGCCGACCCGGTCGCGGTCAACTCGTCCGGCGTCGCCTCGGCCGGGACCTACGGCGCGGGCCTCGCCCCGTTCTTCATCTCCCTGGCCACCTGGATCGGCGCGTTCGTGCTGTTCCTGTTGCTGCGCCCGCTCTCGACCCGCGCACTGACCGCCGGCGCGTCGCCGTTCAAGGTCGCGCTCGGCGGCTGGCTTTCCTCGGCGCTGCTGGGGATCGCGCAGGTGATCGTGCTGTTCGGCGCGGTGACCTGGCTGGTCGGCATCGACGTCGCGCATCCGCTCGGCGCGATCGGGTTCGCGGTCCTGGTGTCGCTCACCTTCACCGCCGTGGTGCACGCGCTCAACTCGTTCTTCGGCGCCGTCGGGAAGTTCCTCGGCCTGGTGCTGCTGGTGCTTCAGCTGGTGAGCGCGGGCGGCACATTCCCCTGGCAGACCATCCCGGACGCGTTGTACCCGCTGCACATCGTGCTGCCGATGGGTTACGCCATCGACGGGTTCCGGCACCTGCTCTACAGTGGCGCCTCGATGGAAATCCTCGGTGACATCGGAGTCCTGGTGGCGTATCTGGTCGGCGGGATCCTGGTTTCCACGCTGGCGGCACGGAAACGGCGCACCTGGACGGTTTCCGCGCTGAAACCCGAGCTCGCGTTGTGAGTCCCCGGGGTGAGGCGACGAAACAGCGGTTGTTCGAGGCGACGCTGCGGCTGTCCGCCAGCCGCGGCCTCGTCGGGCTGACGGTCGACGACATCGCGGCCGAGGCGAAGGTCGCCAAAGGCACCGTCTACTACAACTTCGGCAGCAAGGACGGTCTTGTCGACGCGCTGCTGCGCTACGGCGTAGGCGTGCTCGCGGACCGGTTGCGCGCGGCCGGCGGCGACGGCGATCCGATGGACGTCATCTCCGCTCAGGTGGACGGCGCGCTGGAGTTCATCGCCGAATACCCCGGTTTCTCGCAGATCCTGGTGAGCGAAATGTGGCGTACGCCGGGCACCTGGCACGAGACGCTGACGTTGTTGCGCGAGGAGATCATCTCGATCGTGCGCGAACAGCTCCACCGGCTGGACGCCGCCGGGCGGCTGCCCGACGGCGTCCAGATCCAGACGGCCGCGGCCGGGTTGTTCGGCACGATGCTGGTGGTCGCGCTCGACTGGCAGGTGTTCCAGCCGAAACGGACCCGGGCCGATGTCCGGGAATCGGTGATGGTGCTGGTCCGGGGACTCGGGCGCTGAGATGTCACCCGAGAGTGTCCATAAGTGGCCGACGGGGGAAGATCAGGAATCGGGACACTCGACGTCCCGATTCCTTCACCGTCGTGAGGGCACCCTCTACGCCGCCGGCTGATACCGGCCCGCTGGAACCTTCCTGGCCACTCACGAGACCTAGTGCGCGGCGTCGTTCCAGGAACGGCCGTACCCGACCGAGACCTCCAGCGGGACGGCGAGCTCGTACGCCGAGCCCATTCCCTTGCGCACCAAAGCTTCCAGCTGCTCGCGCTCACCGTCGGCGACCTCGAGGACGAGTTCGTCGTGGACCTGCAGCAGCACGCGGCTCTTCAGCTTCGCTTCGGTCAGCGCCTTGTGCACGTTGAGCATGGCGACCTTGATGATGTCCGCCGCGCTGCCCTGGATCGGGGCGTTGAGCGCCATCCGCTCGGCCATCTCGCGGCGCTGGCGGTTGTCGCTGTTGAGGTCCGGCAGGTACCGGCGACGGCCGAAGATCGTTTCGGTGTACCCGACCTTCGCCGCGTCGCCGACGACCGAGTGGAGGTAATCGCGCACGCCGCCGAAGCGGGAGAAGTACGCCTCCATCTGCTCCTTGGCTTCCTCGGTCGAGATCCGCAGCTGCTGCGAAAGCCCGTACGCCGAAAGCCCGTACGCCAGGCCGTACGACATCGCCTTGACCCGGAACCGCAGTTCCGGCGTGATCTCCTCCGGCGGCAGCGAGAACGCGCGCGACGCCACGAACGTGTGCAGGTCCTCGCCGCTGTTGAAGGCCTGGATCAGCCCTTCGTCCTGCGAGAGGTGCGCCATGATCCGCATCTCGATCTGGCTGTAGTCCGCCGTCATCAGCTCGGTGTACCCGTCGCCGACGACGAACGCGTCGCGGATGCGGCGGCCTTCCTCGGTGCGGATCGGGATGTTCTGGAGGTTCGGGTCGACCGATGAGAGCCGTCCGGTGGCGGCGATCGTCTGCAGCAGCGTGGTGTGGATGCGGCCGTCGTCGGCGATCGCCTTGATCAGGCCTTCGACCGTGGTGCGCAGCCGGGTCGCGTCCCGGTGCTCCAGCAGGTGCTGCAGGAACGGGTGCTCGGTCTTCTCGAACAGGCTCTGCAGCGCCTCGGCGTCGGTGGTGTAGCCGGTCTTGGTGCGCTTGGTCTTCGGCATGCCGAGCTCGTCGAACAGGATCACCTGGAGCTGCTTCGGCGAACCGAGGTTGACCTGCTTGCCGATGACCGCGTACGCCTCGTCCGCGGCCTGGGTGACCCGGCCGAGGTAGTGCGATTCCAGATCCGTCAGATGCTCGATGTCGACCGCGATGCCGGCCGCTTCGAGTCCGGTGATCACCTGCAGCAGCGGCAGTTCCAGCTCGACGAGCAGCTGCGCGCCGCCGAGTTCTTCGAGTTCCTTGGTCAGCGCGCCCGCCAGTTCGGCGACGGCGCGGGCCTTGACCAGCTCGGCCTGGATCTCCTTCTGCTCCATGTCCTCGGCGCCACCGCCGTCGAGCAGCGAAAGCTGCCCGTCCCCGGTGTCGGCCTCGGACCGCAGCTCACGGTGCAGGTACCGCAGGGCGAGGTCGTCGAGCTCGAACGTGCGCTGCCCCGGGCGGACCAGGTACGCCGCGAGCGCGGTGTCCATGACGAGCCCGGCGAACGTCCAGCCCCGGGCCTGGACCGCGTGCAGCGCGACCTTGAGCTCGTGGCCGATCTTCTGGATCTTCTCGTCGGCGAGCCACGTGGTGAGCGCCTTGTCATCCTCGGCGTCCATCGTGGTGACGTCGACGTACGCGCCTTCGCCGTCCGCGGCCGCGAAGGTGATGGCCTTCAGATCGGAGCGGACCGAGGCGCCGGTGGTGCGGAACGCCAGGCCGACCGGGGCGTCCTGGCCGGTGTGCGCGGACAGCCATTCCGTGAGCGCGCCCGGAGCGAGCTTCGCGCCGCTGACCTCGAAGCCCTCCTCGGCCTCGGGCTCGGCGCTCTGCAGGGTGGCGAAGAGCCGGTCACGCAGGACGCGGAACTCCAGCTCGTCGAACAGCGCGTGGACGGCCTCGCGGTCCCAGGGACGCAGTTCGAGACCCGTCGGGCCGAGCTCCAGCTCGACGTCGCGGATCAGCTCGGTGAGCTGGCGGTTCAGCATCACGGCGCCGAGGTGCTCGCGCAGGGCGTCGCCGACCTTGCCCTTGACCTCGTCGACCCGGTCGATCAGCTCGTTGAAGGACCCGAACTGCCTGATCCACTTCGCGGCGGTCTTCTCGCCGACGCCGGGGATGCTGGGCAGGTTGTCCGAGGGGTCGCCCCGCAGCGCGGCGAAGTCCGGGTACTGCGCCGGGGTGAGACCGTACTTCTCCTCGACCGCTTCGGGCGTGAAGCGGGTCATCTCCGACACGCCGCGCTTCGGGTACAGCACGGTGACCTGGTCGGTCACCAGCTGGAGCGCGTCACGGTCACCCGTACAGATGAGGACGTCGAAGCCTTCCGCGGTCGCCTGTGTCGTGAGCGTGGCGATGATGTCGTCGGCTTCGTAGTTCTCCTTGGTCAGCGCCGGGATGCCGAGGACCTTGAGCACGTCCTCGACCAGGCCGACCTGCCCCTTGAACTCGTCCGGGGTACTGCTGCGGTTGGCCTTGTACTCCGCGAACGTCTCCGACCGGAACGTCTTGCGGGAGAGGTCGAACGCCACCGCGAGGTGGGTGGGCGCCTCGTCGCGCAGCAGGTTGATGAGCATCGAGGTGAACCCGAAGACCGCGTTCGTCGTCTGCCCGGTCTTCGTCTTGAAGTTCTCCGCGGGCAGCGCGAAGAACGCGCGATACGCCATCGAATGGCCGTCGATCAGCAGCAGTTTGGGCCGCTCGGCCTGTGCGGTGGCGGGTGTGGCGTTGGCAACGGTCGTGTTCTCACTCGGGCTCACGGGAGCGAGTCTAGGGTGAGGGTCTGACAGTCCTACCTGTCGTGTCGTTTAAGGAGCTCTGCGTGACCGAACAAGCCCTCGAATCCTTCGCCGGGATCGACCCGGCCTACGCCGGACAGCAGCTCAACGACAAGCTCGGGCTCGAGATCAGCGAATTCGGCCCCGAACGCGTCGTGGGCAGCATCCCGGTCGAGGGCAACCTCCAGCCCTACGGCCTCCTCCACGGCGGGGCCAACGCCGTCGTCGCCGAGGCGCTCGGTTCGATGGTCTGCGCGCTCAACGCCGGCACCGACAAGGCGACGATGGGCCTCGAACTCTCGTGCACCCATCACCGGGCGGTCCGCTCCGGGCGGGTCACCGGGGTCGCGACCCCGGTGCACGTCGGACGCGGGACCGTCACCGCCGAGATCGTGCTGACCGACGACCAGGGGCGCCGCTCGTGCACGGCGCGGCTGACGTGCGTCGTGCGGGAGCGGCCGCCGGGCGTGTGAGCGCGGATGTCATGAAAGGGTCGTTCAGGACGAAAGATGTCTTGAACGACCCTTTCCTGACATCTGGAGGGAGGAGACGGGCGTGGACCTCGACACGGCTCAGGTGCGGGCGTTCGTCGCGACCGCCGACCACGGCCATTTCGGTCGCGCGGCAGAATCCTTGTTCCTGACGCAACAAGCACTGTCGAAGCGGATCCGGAAACTCGAGGACGCCCTCTCGGTCCAGCTGTTCCGGCGCACCAACCGGTCTGTAGAGCTGACCCCCGACGGCGACCGCTTCCTCCCGCACGCGCGCGAACTGATCCGCGCGGCGGACGCCGCCGTCGCCGCGATGGGCCTGCAGGACCGGCCACCCCGCCTCGACATCATCGATCCGCGGCTCTCCCCTCTGTACATGCTGCGGCGCGTCGCGCAACGAGACCCGGCTCTGGCCGTCGAACGCGTCGCCGGACGCGGGCTCGTCAACGCCCTCGACCCGCTGGTCCGGGGCGAGATCGACGTCGCGTTCGGCCGCGTCGCGGATCTGGGCCGCGAAGTGCCCGCGGAACTCGAACACCGTCTCGTCCGGCTCGAACCGCTCGTCGCCCTTCTCGCGCCGGAGCATCCTCTGGCGGGCAACGATGTCCTGAAAATGTCCGATCTGCGGGACGAAGGCATCTGGATTCCGCAATTGGGCGGCCCCGTCGAATGGCTTTCTTATTTGCAACGCCTATGCAAAGAATTCGGCGTCCCGATCGACGACTCCGGGGTCAGTTACGACCTCAGGCACACACTGGAACAGACCCGTTACGGGAAGCAGCGGGTCACCCTCGCCGGCGCCGACATGGATCTCGCGTCCGACATCGACCTGCGAGTGCTCCCCTTCGAGCCGTCGCCACTGTTCCCGTGGTCGGTCGTGTGGCGGCGCGACGAAGGCCCGGCCCTTCGGCGCCTGCTGGCGCTACTGGGCCGGACCAGCCACGAAGAAGGTTGGTGCGCCTACGATCCCGAACGATCCTGGCTGCCGGACGACGACCTCAGACAGCTAGGTGCCGGGCGAACCAGCGGGTGAGCTCGGCGTCGACCAGCTTCGCGTGTTCCGTCTGCGGAGCGGGTTCGAGGCCGGGGGTCTCGGCGAACTCGTGCGCCATCCCCGGGATCGTGACGAGCTCGGATCGCCTCTCCCCCAGCGCTTTGTGCAACGCAGCGGCCGGCTCGGTGATCGAAACGTCGTCCTCCTCGCCGATGACGAGCAGTACCGGCGCGGTCAGTTCCTCCGCCCGCCGCACGTAGTCGTACTCGTCCGCGACCGCGCGGGACCGGTCCGACCAGTGGTAGGTGACGTCGAAGAACCGCTCGTTCGCCGCGATCACCGGCGCCAGCCGGGTCACCGGGTTCACCAGCGCGGCCGCCGCCACCGGGATCTCGGCGTGGGTCAGCATCTGCAGCGCGACGCCGCCGCCCTGCGAACCGCCGACCAGCCCGATCGGACCGTCCTCAATGGACAGGCGGGAGCGCAGCTCCGCCACCGCCGCCGGGAATTCCGCCTCGACCTGCCTGGTGAGCGGTTCGACGACGTTGAGCACGTTGTCCTCGCTCGCGAGGCGGAAGAAGCCCTCGAAACCGCCCTCGGGGAAGCGTTTCCCGGTCATCGGCAACCCGAGGTGCACCCGCCACGCGTGCAGTTCCCGCATCGGCAGCGCCGCCGCCATGGCCGCCTCGCTGAACGGCGCGCCCAGCAGGTGCCAGGTGAGCACCAGCGGCGCCGGACGCTCCCGGTCCGACGGCGGCAGCGCCACGAACGGGACTCCCGCCGCCACACCTTCGATCGCACCGCTCAGTTCGACGCTCATCGTCATGTTCTCCCAGGTCCTTCTCGGTTTTTCGGCTCTGGGAACAGCTAACCGCGAGGCCGGGGCCGGGATCCAACAGCCGTTCGGACCGTCATGACAACCATCGGTTGTCATGACACAAGAGAAGGGAGGGCACGCTTGACGCCCTTTGGGGCAGCATTGCTACGGCGAACGGACGCCGACGGCGGAGGGGAAAGGCGCAAGATACGCGGCCGAAACATGATCATTACCCACGAGCATGATCGACGTGGTAGCGGTGAATCCCCAGCGTGACCAGCGAAGACTTGTCAACAGGCAACATTCGCCTTTTCGTGCAATTCGTTCCGGTTTCGACCGTCACGATGTGGACACAGAGTGATGGGCGTCTGTCCAGATCATGGCAGAGGGGGATATCTTCCTGCCCTAACCTAGCCCCTGTGTCGGGGGCAACGCCTACCGGCGGCTGGTTGGTCATGGGAGGTAGTCGGTGTCAGGAGTGCGTTTTGGACGGGTTTTCGCCGTCGCGGCGGCTGCGTCGCTGGCGCTGGCGGGCTGCGCGGGCGGCAGCAGCTCGTCCGGCAGCGGTGACAGCAGCACGCTGAAGATCGGGTTCATGGGTGACCTCACCGGTGAGAACTCCGGGATCGTGATCCCGCCCCGTAACGGTGCCAAGCTCGCTATCGACGAGTACAACAAGACGAACCCGGCGACGAAGCTGGAGCTCAAGGAATACGACAGCCAGGGCAAGCCCGAGCAGGCGACGTCGCTGATCGCGACCGCCGTCGGCCAGGACAAGATCACCGCGCTGATCGGCCCGGCGTTCTCCGGTGAGTCGAAGGCCATCGGCGGTCAGCTGGAGCAGAACAAGATCCCGAGCGTCTCGCCGTCGGCCACCAACGCGGGCCTCGCCGCGAACGGCTGGAAGTACTGGCACCGCGTCGTCGCGAGTGACGCCAGCCAGGGCCCGGCCATCGCCAACTTCCTCATCACGGCGAAGTCGCCCAAGAAGGCCTACGTCATCTCGGACGACCAGGAATACAGCGTCGGCCTGGCCGACAACTTCGAGAAGACCTTGAAGGAGAAGAACGTCCCGACCGAGCGCGACAAGTTCGCCAAGGACGCGTCGGACTACTCCTCGACCGTGCAGAAGGTCAAGGCCGCGAACCCGGACATCATCCTCTTCGGTGGCTACTACGCCCAGGGTGGCCGTCTGCTCAAGCAGCTGCGTGACAGCCAAGTGACCGCCGTCTTCGCCACCGGCGACGGATCGCTCGACGCCCAGCTCGTCAGCGGCGCGGGTGCCGCGGCCGCCGAGAAGGCCGTCGTCGGCTGCCCCTGCAACATCCCGGACGCCGGCTCCACCGACGAGTTCAGCACCAAGTACAAGGCCGCGTACAACGTCGACCCGGCGATCTACTCGAGCGAGGGCTACGACGCCGCGACCGCCATCATCAACGCGGTCAAGGCGGGCAACACCACCGCCGAGAAGATCAACGAGGCCCTCAAGACGATCGACTTCAAGGGTGTCTCGAAGCAGATCAAGTTCAAGGAGAACGGCGAACCGTCGACGGACGCGATCAACGTCTACCAGGTCACCGGTGGCGTCCTCAAGAACCTCGGCGTCTCGACCGAAGCCAAGCTCAACGGCTGACGGAGCAGGTAGGAACACCTAACGGAAGCGGGGGCGCTGTGCGGGCACAGCTCCCCCGCTTCCCGTAAATGTGGCGAAATCTCCTCGCCCCGTCCCGTAAGGCATCCACGTCATGCTTCAAGATCTGCAAGCCCAGTTCCTCGGTAGCACCATCGGCGGACTGGTCGCCGGAAGCATCTACGCCCTCATCGCCCTCGGCTACACAATGGTCTACGGCGTGCTCCGGCTCATCAACTTCGCACATTCCGAGATCTTCATGATCGGGACGGTCACGTCCCTCTTCGTCCTCATCACCATCGCGGGCGGCACCGCCCCGATCACGCTCGGCGTGTTCGGGATGATCGCCGTGCTGCTGCTGATCATCATCGCTTCGGCCGCCGTTTCCGGTGGCGCGGCGGTCCTGCTGGAGCAAGTCGCGTACCGGCCGCTCCGCAAGAAGGGCGCGACCCGGCTCGCCGCCCTGATCTCCGCCATCGGCGCCTCGCTGTTCCTGCAGGAGCTGTTCGGCCTCGAGATCATCGAATGGATCACCGGGAAATCCGGCCGTGTGCAACAGAACGCGCCGCGGTTCATCCCGCACGAGGAGCTGTTCCGCATCGGCAACGGCGTGGTCCGCACGGACCACGTGTTCGTCGTCGTCGGCGCCGTGATCATGATGATCGCCCTCGACCAGCTGGTCAGCCGCACCCGCATCGGCCGCGGTATCCGTGCCACGGCACAGGATCCCGAAGCCGCCGTGCTGATGGGCGTCAGCATCGACAAGATCGTGCGCCTCACCTTCCTGCTCGGTGGCGCGATGGCAGGCGTCGCCGCGGCGCTGTACGTCATGGAATACGAGAACACCGATTACCGCATCGGCTTCCTCCTCGGCATCAAGGCGTTCACCGCGGCCGTGCTGGGAGGTATCGGAAACCTGCGGGGCGCCTTGCTCGGTGGCATCGTGCTCGGCCTGGTGGAGAACTGGAGTTCCATCTTCTTCGGTTCGCAATGGAAGGACGTCACCGCCTTCGTGGTACTGGTGCTGGTCCTGATGTTCCGTCCCACCGGCATCCTCGGTGAATCGCTGCAGAGGGCACGCGCATGAAGGGCAACGAAGAAGTGGCTGAAGAGTCCTCGGAGAACGGAAAGCCCGCGCGCGCCGGGTTCCACCCCATCGACGGTATGCGGGATTGGTGGGCCGACGCTCCGCATTGGCAGCGTTATGGCGTTTACCTCGCCCTGATCGTGGGCGCGCTGATCCTGCCCGCACCCGCGATCGGGTCGTTCATGTCCCCGGAATCGGACTGGACGACCGTCCTGATCTTCCCGGTCGGGACCTACATCCTGCTGGCGATCGGTCTCAACATCGTCGTCGGTCACGCGGGCATGCTCGACCTCGGTTTCGTCGCGTTCTTCGCGATCGGCGCGTACACGCTCGCCGTGATGGGCACCAACTACGGCTGGAGTTTCTGGGGATGCCTCGTGCTCGGCATCTTCCTGGCGGCGATGTCCGGGGTGATCCTCGGTGCTCCGACACTCCGGCTGCGCGGTGACTATCTGGCCATCGTGACACTCGGCTTCGGTGAGATCGTCCGGATCACCGCGACGAACACCGACGCCATCGGTGGCGCCCGCGGCATCACCAACGTCCCGCACCCGGAGCCGATGTTCGGGACCGAGTTCCTGCTCGACCCGGCGCCGTACTACTACCTGATCCTCGCGGCGATCACGATCGCGATCGTGTTCTCGGTGCGGCTGCACCGAAGCCGGGTCGGCCGGGCGTGGGCGGCGATCCGCGAGGACGAGGACGCCGCCGAACTGATGGGCGTCCCGACGTTCAAGTTCAAGCTGCTGGCGTTCGCCATCGGCGCGATGATCGGCGGCATGGCCGGTGTGGTCTACGCCAGCAAGGCCGTCTTCATCGAACCGAACAACTTCCCGTTCATCCTCTCGGCGACCATTCTCGCGGCCGTCGTGCTCGGTGGCGCGGGGAACCTGCCCGGCGTCATCCTCGGCGCCTTCCTGGTCGCCTGGCTCCCGGAGCGGTTCCGCTTCCTGTCCGAGTACCGCATCCTGATCTTCGGTGGCGTGCTCGTGCTGATGATGGCGCTGCGGCCGGAGGGCCTGCTGCCGTCGAGGCAGCGCAAGGCCGAACTACGTGAAGGAACAGGCGGAATGGGTGCGATGGGCGCCGAGGTCGCGGGTCCGGATTCCGAGGCTTCGGCGGAGGTGACGAAGTGACCGCACTGCTCGAATTCGACAACGTGACCATGCGCTTCGGCGGTGTCACGGCTTTGAAGGACGTCAATCTCACCATCGACCAGGGTGAGATCTTCGCCCTGATCGGCCCGAACGGCGCGGGCAAGACCACGGTGTTCAACGTGATCACCGGTGTCTACCAGCCGACCGAAGGCCAGGTGCGGTTCGGCGGCACCAAGGTCAGCGGGATGAAGCGGTTCAAGATCAACCAGACCGGGATCGCCCGCACGTTCCAGAACATCCGGCTGTTCCACAACATGTCGGCGCTCGAGAACGTGATGGTCGGTGCCGACTCGCACCACAAGACCGGCGCGATCTCGGCGACGCTGGGTCTGCCCGTGCACCGCAAGGAGGAGAAGCGGGGCCGCGAGCTGGCGAGGGAGCTGCTGGACTTCGTCGGCATCGGACGGGTCGAGCACAACACCGCGAAGAACCTCTCCTACGGCGACCAGCGCCGGCTGGAGATCGCGCGTGCGCTCGCGACCGACCCGAAGCTGCTGCTGCTCGACGAGCCCGCCGCCGGGATGAACCCGGCGGAGAAGAACTCGCTGCAGCAGCTGATCCGCAAGATCCGGGACGACGGCCGGACCGTGCTGCTCATCGAGCACGACATGGGCTTGGTCATGCAGATCGCCGACCGGCTGGCCGTGCTCGACTTCGGCCAGAAGATCGCAGAAGGGCTCCCCCAAGAGGTGCAGAACAACCAGAAGGTGATCGAGGCTTACCTGGGGGTGGCGGAAGATGCTTCTTGAGGTTCAGGACATCAACGTCCACTACGGGAAGATCGCCGCACTCAAGGGAATGACCATCGAGGTCGACGAGGGCGAGATCGTTTCGCTCATCGGGGCCAACGGCGCCGGCAAGACCACGACGTTGAAGACGATCTCGGGCCTGCGTCCGCTGACCAGCGGCCGGATCCTCTTCGACGGCAAGGACATCTCGAAGACGCCCGGGCACAAGCGGGTCGAGCTCGGGATCGGCCAGTCGCCGGAAGGCCGGGGCGTGTTCCCCGGTATGACGGTGCAGGAAAACCTCCTGATGGGTGCGTACACCCGCAAGGACGACCTGAAGGCCGACCTCGACGAGGTCTACGAGCTGTTCCCGCGGCTGAACGAACGCAAGACCCAGTTCGGCGGCACGATGTCCGGTGGCGAGCAGCAGATGATCGCCATCGGCCGCGCGCTGATGACCAAGCCCAAGGTGCTGCTGCTCGACGAGCCGTCCATGGGCCTGGCGCCGATGCTGATCGCGCAGATCTTCGACATCATCCGCGAGATCAACAAGCGCGGGACCACGGTCCTGCTGGTGGAGCAGAACGCGCAGCAGGCGCTGAAGCTCTCCGACCGCGCGTATGTGCTGGAGACCGGTGAAGTGGTCAAGAGCGCCCGCGGTGCCGAGCTGCTGGACGACCCGCAGGTGCGGGCCGCCTACCTCGGTGGCGACCTGGGCGTCTGACGCCTTCGGTGAAAGGGCCCCGTCGCGTTTCGCGGCGGGGCCCTTTCCCGTGACTCACGTGATCAGACGGCGAACTCACGTGATTGAACGGCGATCACGCGTGATCGCCCCTCGTACCCGAACATCCCCCTCGGCCCGGCGCGGCCTGGTGGCTCGGCGACGTTGCGAAAGCCACTTTCGCAACACACCACTTGGGCCCCCTCAAGGCGCAACTCAGCCCAGGCTGATGTCGGTGCCGGTGAGGTTCTTCATGTCGGTCAGCGTCGGGCCGCCGAAAGCCCGCAGCACCAAGGGTTTCGCCCCCTTGGGCAGATCGAAGTAGAGATCGAACTCGACCCGCACTCCCCGGCCGAGCTCGAACTTGTCCGGCTGCCGCTTGATCGTCATCGCCTGGTTGTCGACGGCGATCACGGCGCCGGAGTCGGTGATCAATTCCTGGCGACGGGTGTCGAAGATGATTCCGGACAGCCCCTTTCCGGTCACCACCAGCCGCAGGCGAACGAACTGCCCCTTCGCCTCGAACTCGGTGTGACTGCCGGTGAGGCTGGGCAGTCCGGCGGCCAGTCCGATGACGGAGAACTCGGTCTCGCCGTTGAGCGCCGTCGGCAGATGCAGCGCGGTCTCGTCCGGCCGGACCTCCCGTGCAGGCAGGTCGTACACGGGTTTGGCGGGCGGCTGCGCCTGCTCGGCGGAGCACCCGGCGAGCGAGAGGACCGCGATGGCTGTCACCGCGAGGCGTCTTCTCATCGAACGACCTCCACGCTCAGGTACTGCCACACGCCGACCTCCGGCAGCCGTACCGGGCCGACTTCCTCACCGGGCAGGAAACGCACCGTCGTGCCGGTCGTGCCGTCGTCCGCGATCGGCGTCAGATCGGTGACCGGGACGCCGCGCTCGTAGCGCTGAGTCCAGGAACCGTTGCGCCGCCGGTTGGTGTGCACGAGCCAATCGCTCAACGCCGCCACGACCGACACGCCCCGGCGCGGATGGCCGTCCGGCAGCGTTTGCGCGCCGGGGAAATCGAAGAAACGCAGATCCTTGGTCGACATGACCGGTTTCTTCACGAAGCCGCCGTGCCCGTCGGCGCGGGTGTCGGTGCCCCGCCCGTCGTCCGCCACGGAGACCGAACCATCGAGGTGAACCGTGACGACGGCGTTCCCGCCGCCGGTGCTTTCCGCTTCCTCCGCCGCGTAAGCGAGCACTTCGAGGACGAGATGCGCCGCCCCGCCGGGGGCGAACCCGGCCGCGTTCCGACGGATCTCCGCCAGGTGGTCGCGGTCCACCGAGCCGGCCCAGTCGTGCGTGGTGTTGCGCCATCGGGCGCCTGCGTCACTCACCCGTCGATTCTGCCTGGCGACGGGCCTTCGTGCGGGGAAAGTTCAGCAGTTGTCGTCGTGGACGGCTTCGACGCAAGCACCGGCCTCGGCGTGACCGGCCGCCTGGTACAGCAGGTTGTACAGCGTTTCGCGCTGCTCGTCGTCGAGTCCGCCGAGGACCTGGTCCTCGACCTCGGCGAGGGCGAACTCGGCTTTGGCGAGCTGCTTGGCGCCGACGTCGGTGAGTTCGACGATGTGCCGCCGCCGGTCCTGCGGCGACCGTTTGCGTTCGATCAGGTTCGCGGATTCGAGGTCGTTGAGGAGCCCCACGACGTTCGTGCTGTCCATCTCCAGCGTCTTCGCGAGGTCCTGCTGCGAGCAGCCGCCGAGGTCGCGCAGCACGGTGAGCGCGACGAGATGCCGGGGGCGCAGGCCGAGCGGGGTCAGGACGGTCTCGCTGCGCAGCCGGATCCGGCGGGTGACGTGGTCGAGCAGCGCGCCGCAGCGGTGCGGGGGCTGGTTCACGACCGGGAGTTCGGACACACGTCAAGTGTACGTTCCCAGATGATGACCACCACAGCATCAATGGTTTGTGTTACACAAACTATCTGTGCAAGATGATGGGTATGACGCATCTGCTGCACATCGACTCGAGCATCACGGGCGAGCACTCGATCAGCCGCCATCTCACCGCGCGGGCGGCCGCGGCCTGGCGCGCCGCGCATCCGGAAGGCACCGTCACCTACCGCGACCTTGGCGCCGACCCGCTGCCGCATCTGGACGCGGCGACCCACTTCTCCCGGGCCGTTCCGCCGGAGCAGCACACCCCGGAGCAGGCCAGGGGCTGGCGGCTCATCAAGGAGCTGATCGACGAGGTCAAGGCGGCCGACACGGTTCTGCTGGGCCTGCCGCTGTACAACTTCGGCCCGCCGAGCACGGTCAAGTCCTGGGTCGACCACCTGATCGCGCCCGGGCTGTCGATCGACCCCGAGACCAACCAGGGTCTGCTGGGCGGACGCGACTTCATCGTCCTGGCCTCGCGCGGCGGCGGTTACGGCGAAGGCACGCCCCGCGAAGGCTGGGACCACGCGCAGTCCTGGATCCCCCACGGCGTCTCGCTGACCGGGCTCGAACCGCGGTTCGTCACCGCCGAGCTGACCATGGCGAAGGTCAACCCGGCGATGGCGGACCTGATCCCCCTTGCCGAGGCGAGCCAGGCCGAGGCCGAGCGCGCCATCGACGCTCTGTGGACGCCCGTCGCGGCTTGAAGTCCGTGAAGGCCTCCTTGAGGGACCCTGGGTCCCTCAAGGAGGCCTTCACGGACTACTGACTCAGCCGATTCCCGCCGCGAAAACGTGCATCGCGGTGTTGGACGGAAGCGTCACAGCGACGACCTCCTTCCCCGCGGTCAGCGGGACGGAGTTCGCGAACACCCGGTACGGCGTGGTCGGGTAGGCCGCCCCGGCGCGGGTGTTCTTGCCCATCACGGTCGCCACCGTCGTCGCGCCGTACTGGGCGGGATCGGCGCAGCACCAGTTGGGGAAGCCGAGTTCGGCCTGGCTCGTGGTGCCGTCGGCGTAGCGGACGACGACAGTGCCCTTCGCCGTACCCGTGCCGGTTCCCGTCAGCACCAGCTTCGCGCCCATCCCCCGCACCGCGATGGTCTGCCCGGACGCGAGGACGTTGTCCTTCTGCCCGGCGCCGGTCTCCGGCCAGGTCAGCTGAGCGCCGAGGGCGGTGAAGCCCGCACCGGGTTTGAGACCGGCTTCGGCGAGTCCTTCGGCCCGGAGACTGCTGCCGCCGCCGTCGATGTCCCCCACCACGACGTGGGCCGCGTCGGTGACACCGACGTTGCCGTACGCCGCGGCCAGCGAACCGTGCGGGACGGTGACCGTCACCGAGTCGGTGACCCGGTTCTCCCCGAGCCGCGCCTGGTACGACGCCGACGCGGTGAGCTGGTAGTCGTCCGGCTTGATCCCCGCGTCAGGAGTCACCTTCACCGGGACCTGGACGGTCTTGCCGGGCATCACCAGTCGCGGCCCGGCGGGCACCTCGACGCGGAAGCCGTTGGCGGGCAAAGAGAACCTGACGTCACGGACCGGCAGCGGCGTGCCGTTGGTGAAGCTCAGCGTGCCCGTCGCGGTCTGCCCGGGACCGGCGACCGCCGGCACGGACAGCGTGACCGACCCGTTGCGGTCCTCGGGGAAGATCCCGCCGACCGCGCTCGTGCCGAACAGCCGGACGTCCTGGCGGTCGGCGGCACCGACCTTGCCGGTCTTG
Organism: Amycolatopsis sp. NPDC089917; assembly: GCF_040684635.1. Classification (NCBI taxonomy): domain Bacteria; kingdom Bacillati; phylum Actinomycetota; class Actinomycetes; order Pseudonocardiales; family Pseudonocardiaceae; genus Amycolatopsis; species Amycolatopsis sp. NPDC089917. Next base: position 136,123 of record NZ_JBFBGL010000010.1, read on the forward strand.
ACCCGCGCGACCCCGCCCGTGGCCGGATCGAACCACCAGCCCGACTGAGCCGCGTCCAGTTCGGCCTTGCTGCCGTACTGCCGCAGGACCGAGTTCCCGGCCAGCACGGTCGCGGGCTTGCTTCCCGTGTGGACGGTCAGCTGGTAGTTCCGCGACGCGGGCTTTCCGGCGTAGGAACCGGAACTCGCCCCGATCCCGACCGTCACCGTGCCCAGCCCGGACGTCGGCGCGTCGACGGTGAAGGTCTGCTTCGACTGGTCACCGTTCTTGTACGACCTGGTCACGCCGTCGTCTTCGGTGAGCGTGAACGAGCCCTTGCCCTGCGGGTAGACGTCGAGGTCGAGCACGCCCTTGTCTCGCGTCTGCCACGACTTCGTGCCCTCGGCCCACATCGGCACCACGGCTCCGGCGCGGACGAACAGCGGCAGCGTGTCGAGCGGCGCGTCGTAACCGTCCACAGTGGTCGGTCCGGTGTAGGTCTTGCCGCTCCAGTAGTCGACCCAGGTGCCCTTCGGCAGGTAGATGCCGTTGCGGACGGTCGAGTTCTCGTACACCGGTGCGACCAGGAAGTCCTTGCCGGACAGGAACTCGTACTTCGCCTTCTCGCCCCAGACGTTCGGGTCGCCGGGGTATTCGAGCGCCAGCGGACGGACCTGGCCGACGCCGGTTTTGTGCGCTTCCACCGAATGGCTGTACGTGTAGGGCAGCAGCCGCTCCTTGAGCAGCAGATACTTGCGGTTGATCGAGGTGAACGGCTCGCCGTACTTCCACGGCTGCTTGTCCGACGCGGCCCAGCCGTCCATCGTCATCGAGACCGGCAGGAACGCCTTCCACTGCAGGTCGCGGACGTAGGTCTGCGGGCTGCCACCGAAGATGCCGTCGATGTCGCCGGTGTTGTACGCGATCCCGGACGTCGTCGCGCCGGCGTAGGTCGGGATCTGCCACTTGATGTAGTCGTAGGAACCGGCCTGGTCGCCGCTCCACAGCACGCCGCAGCGCTGCGCGCCCGCCCAGCTGACCGGCGTCCAGACGAACCCGCGGGCGTCGCTGTTGTCCTCGATGCCCTTGTGCGCGGTGTCGCACGCGTCCAGCGCGAACTGGTAACCCGGGCCGACCCAGGCGACGTCGAGTTTGCGGACCCGGACCCCGGCCTTGACCTCTTCGACCTGGTTCGGCACGCCGTTCTCGGTCCAGAGCCCGAGTTGCATGTTGTTCTTGCGGAGGCCTTCGCCGGTCTGCTGGAGGTTTTCGTAGCCACAGCCGTAGCCGTCGTTGACGAGCATCCAGCCGTTGGGCATCCCGTGTTCGGTGTAGCCCTCCGCGACCTTCACCGCGTCCAGCGTGTGCCGCTCCCCGCGGTTGGCGTTGTGCAGATAGCAGTCGGCGTCACCGTGTTCGAGACCGTAGAGCGGCGGCAGGAAAGGCTTTCCGACCAGGTCGGTGTAGCCGGTGATGACGTCCTTGAGCCCGTCGCCGACGACGTACGTCGCGTCGAAGCGGCGCTCGTCGTGAGTGGTGCGCACCGGCTCGGTGAAGGCGTAGGTGCCCTGCGCGAAGGTGTTGCGCAGCACGCCGTATCCCGCCGTGGAGGCGTAGAACGGCTGCGAATTCGGGGCCCCGCCGTCGTTCCAGTTGTAGTCCGCGAAGATCCGGATGGTCTGGTCGCGGTGGCTGAACCGGCCGTTCTGCTCACCACCGCCGACGAACTGCTCGGTCGCCGTCCGCGCCAGGGTCTGCGTGGTCTGCTTGTCGGTCCAGGACAGCGGCGCCGATTCCTCCCAGAGCCGCTTGCGATCCGCGCCGTCGTACAGCGCGAGCCGCATCGGGTGCTTGTACGCCCGCAGCGTCGCCTTGGCCGTGGAAACCGCCCAGTAATCCCCCTTGTCGGTCTTCTTCGGCGTGACCTCGCCGGTGCGCGGCAGCACGATCTTGCTCCCGGCCGGATCGGTGAACTTGCCGTCCGGCCCGAGCCAGACCCGGACGGCGCCTTCGGCCGGGAAGCTGACACGGACCGCGTCGCTCCCCGAATTCAGGGTGACCGTGGGGCCGTCGGCGGAGATCCCGGTCAGATCGCCCAGTTTGCCCGCCGCGGCCGCAGCCGGATCGGCGTGGGCGGCGACCGGGGAAAGCCCGAGCAGGGCCACTGCGGCCAAACTACTCAGGGATTGCGCAACTCTGCTCATTCGAGACACCTTTCGCGCATGAATACGCAATAGGGTCTCTGTATAGCGCACGGTTCGCGCAAAGTCATCCGCCGAAGCGGTGCTGCCGACTTTCGTCGGGTCGGACGAAGATCCTTATAGGGCAAGGAGTGTCCGTGCCCCGGATGTCATGAAAGGGTCGTTCAGGACGTTTTTTGTCCTGAACGACCCTTTCATGACACTAGGGAGCGGAGCGGTCAGACCGCCTGGACCTCGACCCCCGCGGCTTCGAAGGCCCGCAACGCCTTCGGATCGGCATTGGAGTCCGTGACCAGGGCGTGCACCTGCGGCGTCGCGCAGATCCGCGCGAACGCGCGCCGTCCCAGTTTCGAACCGTCGGCGACGGCGACGACGCGTTCCGCGCGCTCGACCATCAGCCGGTTGATACTCGCTTCGCCCTCGTGGTGGGCGAAGGCCCCGGCCTCGGCGTCGAACGCGTCCACACCGAGGAACAGCAGGTCGATCGTCAGTTCGCTGAGCACGCGCGTGGCCAGCGGGCCGCTGAGCTCGAACGACTGCGGGCGCGCGACGCCGCCGGTGACCACGATCTTCACATGCGGCCGCACCGCGAGTTCGTGCGCGATGTTCAGCGCGTTGGTGACCACCGTCAGCCCCGGCGAATCACCGCGTCCGGCCAGATCCGACCGGGTGGCCAGGGATCGCGCGACCCCGGCCGTGGTGGTCCCGCCGTTGAGGCCGACCACCATGCCCTGGGCCACGAGCGACGCCGCGGCGACACTGATCCGTTGCTTCTCGGGGACGTGCCGGGCGGTCTTGTACCGCAACGGCAGGTCGTAGGCGAGGTCGTTGGCCACCGCGCCGCCCCGGGTGCGGGTCAGCAACTGCTGCTCCGCCAGATGATCGAGGTCGCGCCGGATCGTGGCCGCGGAGACGTTCAACTCCTCGGCCACGTCCTCGACGTCGATTTTCTCCCGCTGCCCCAGCAGGTCCAGCAGGGTGCTCAGCCGTTCGTGCCGGGCCATCCGCGCCACTCCTAGCTCGCTGCGGCCTATCGCGCATGGCGTTGCGCTGTTGGCCACTGTTTCGAGCAGTATGCTGCATCGCGGTTGTCCGCCGCGAGCGGCACGCCGGTCGAGTGGCCCAGCCGGTCACTTCATTCGGAAGTCGTGGTGCCCGGGCAGTGGTTCGTCCGAAACCGCGGCCCAGGTGTCCGACAAAGACGTTTCCCCTTCCCTGATGTTCGCGACCTCGAAACCGGTGTCGTACACGGCCTTGGCCCCGGCGAGATCGCCTCGGGCGAGCCGGGTGCGGGCGGTCAGCAAGGCGAGCCGCCCTTCCACGGGCAGCCCGTCCAGCAGTGCGCTCGCCTCGTCCGGAAGCCCCGCGGCGAGTTGTGCCGCGATCGCCTCGACCACCAAAGGCCGCAACGACGGCGCGAGCGCGACCGCTCGACGGTACAGCCATGCGGCCTCGTGCCCGGACGTGGCGACCGCGAGATTCCGCAGTGCCCAAGGATTCTCGTCCGCCGAAACGGACTCGCGCCAGGCACGGACCGCGTCCGACTGCCGTCCGGACGCCCAGTGCGCGACGCCGCGGTGGTACCAGGTCAGCCAGTTCTTCGGGGCGTACTCCAGGAGATCCGCCCAGTACCGGTTCACCAGTGTCGGCGGCGGCACGGCGAGCGGATCGCCGTCCGGCGGCGTCCCGTCGAGCAACGCGAGCCACGGCTCCTGGTCCGGGCCGAGCGAATCGTCCGGGAACGGTGTGCCGGGCAGGCACATCGGTGCCCGCCGGTTCTCCAGCGCTCCCCAGCCGGAGCCGGTGGCCAGGAAGGATTCCGGGGTGACGTCGGCGATCTTGCGCCAAGCGTCGTGGTACTCGTCCAGGGTCTCGGCCGAAGGCAGACCGGCGGCGACGGCCTCGCACGCCGCCGTCCAGTCGTCCCCGTGCACCGCCACGGGATCCGCGGTGACCGGGCCGTAAGCCTCCAGCCAGTCCCAGCTCTCCCCTGGCGGCAGCCGCAGATGTTCCAGCTGCGTGCGGGCCAGACCGGCCTGGATCTCCAGGTAGCCGTCCGCTCCGGGCGCCAGCCACTCCTGCCAGCGACGCCCACCCGCGGACTCGCCCCACAGGAACAGTTTCCGCCCGCGCAACCGGGCGGTGGACAGCTGCGCGAGTCCCGTCCCGTCGCTTTCGACGGCCGCGACCCACGGCTTTCCGGCCACCTCGAAGAAGTAGTCCGCCGCGGCCTCGGCGCGAGCCGGATACGTCAGCTCGCCGGGGACGTCGACCAGGTCGAGGCGTCCCGAATAGCCGTAGTGCCAGGCCTGGGTGGCGGGCGCCAGCACCCGGGTGCCTTCGTTCTGCGGCACCGCGATGTTCGACCACCAGTACACCGGGACGTCGTAGGGATGCGGGTTCCGCACCCGCACCGCCACGAGCAGGTGCTCCGACCCTTCGGGCAGCCAGAAATCGACCTGGTACGGCAGATCGCGGGTGCGTTCCCATTCCCACAGCCGCAGCACCGGGGTCCCGTCCGGGCCCTCGATCTCCGCGGCGAACATCGGTTCGCAGGTCAGCGTCGTGTGACCGGTGCTCCCGAGGTTCCACTCGACGCCGCCGGCGAACCAGGCGTCCCGCAGGGCGAGGTTCGCGGGCTGGAACACCGGGTTGCGGTAGAGCAGCTCGCGGCCGGTCGGCTTGTGGACCAGTGAATACAACCGCCCGCCCAACGACGGCAGCACCGTGGCGCGGAGGTTGTCGTTCTCCAGAACCATCGCCGGGAGCTCGCGTTCCGTGCGCTCCCGGGTGTAGCCGTCCTGCAGCAGGCAGGGCAGCGTGGTGTCCAGGCGGCCGTACCCGACGTTCTCCGCCAGATCCGGCGGCAGTTCGTCCACATTGGACACTTTCGCCACCGCTTCGGGTTTCCGGAGCGGCGGCAGCGGGTTCTCCGGGCCCAGCTCGGCGGCCGGGAGCACCAGCCCGGTGCGGTACAGGCGGGTCATGCGTCCGGGAGCCGATCGCCGGTCGCCGCGTCGAACAGGTGCACCGCGCCCGGTTGCGGCGTCAGGGAGATCGGCTCGCCGCGCTGCCACGGGGCCATCCCCGGCGTGCGGACCGTCAGCACGCGGTCGCCGTCCCGGCAGTAGAGGTACTGGTCGCTGCCGAGTTCCTCGACGACCTCGACGACGGCTTCGAATCCGCCGTCCCCGATCGTCCAGCCTTCGGGCCGGACGCCGACGACGATGCCGGGACCGGTCAGCGCCGAACGCTGCGCCGGGGTCAGCGGCAGCCGCGTGCCACCGGCGACAGCGCCGTCACTGTCCACAGTGGTCTCCAGCAGGTTCATCGCGGGCGAGCCGATGAACCCGGCGACGAACACGTTGACCGGCTTGGCGAACAGGCCGACGGGGGTGTCGCACTGCTGCAGGATCCCGTCCTTCAGCACGGCGACCCGGTCCCCCATCGTCATCGCCTCGACCTGGTCGTGCGTGACGTAGAGCGTGGTGATGCCCAGCCGCCGTTGCAGGGAAGCGATCTGCGTCCGGGTCTGCACGCGGAGTTTGGCGTCCAGATTGGACAGTGGCTCGTCCATCAGGAACACGCTGGGCTCGCGCACGATCGCCCGCCCCATCGCGACGCGCTGCCGCTGACCGCCGGACAGCTTCGCGGGCTTGCGGTCCAGGTACTCGGTCAGGTCGAGCACGGCCGCGGCCTCCGCCACCTTGCGTTCGCGTTCGGCCTTGGGCATCTTCGCCAGCTTCAGGTGGAAGCCGATGTTCTCCCCCACCGTCATATGCGGGTAGAGCGCGTAGTTCTGGAACACCATCGCGATGTCCCGGTCCTTCGGCGGCAGCTCGGTGACGTCGCGGTCGCCGATGTGGATGGAGCCGTCGTCGACGCCTTCCAGCCCGGCCAGCATCCGCAGCGTGGTCGACTTCCCGCAGCCGGACGGGCCGACCAGCACCAGGAACTCGCCGTCGGCGACTTCGAGGTCGAGGCCGTCCACGGCCGGGCGTTCCACCCCGGCGTAGAACCGGGTGGTGTCGGAGAAGGTCACGGTGGCCATCAGGTCCTACTTTCCGGCGCCGAGGGTCAGGCCGGTGATGATCCGGCGGGCGAGCACGAGGTAGAGCACGAGCATTGGGAGCACGACGATCGCCACACCGGCGATCAGTCCGCCGTACTCCGACTGGTAGCTCGCCGCCCCGTAGAAGGTGAAGAGCGCGCGGGAGAGCGTGAAATGCGCCTGGTCCTTGAGGAACACGATCGCGAGCAGCGTCTCGTTCCACAGGCCGATGGCGTTCAGCGTCAGCGCGGTGATCATCCCGCCGCGCGTCAGCGGCAGCATGACCGAGAAGAACGTGCGCATCGGCGACGCGCCGTCGAGCGCGGCGGCCTCCTCCAGTTCGTCCGGCAGCGACCGGAAGAAGCCGGTCATCAGGAACACCGTGAACGGGATCGACAGCGCCACGTACAGCACGAACAGGCCGTACTCGTTGTCCAGGTGGATCTTGCTGAGCACCACGAACAGCGGGATGATCACGGTCTGGAACGGCACGCCCATGCCGATCGCGACGACGTTCGTCATCGGCCCGGCGCCGCGGACCCCGAGCCTGGTCAGGGCGTACGCGCACGGCGCCGAGACGGCGACCGTCACGACCGTCGCCAGCCCGACCAGGACCACCGTGGTGAGCACGGCGTCGCCGAAGCCGGCGTTGTTCCAGGCGTAGATGAAGTTCCGGAACGGCTTGCCGACCTTGAACCACTGGTACGGCAGGTCGAACGGCTTGGTGAAGATCTCCACCGGCGTCTTGAACGACGCCGTGAGCAGCCAGTACAGCACCAGGATGTTGCCGGCGGTGAACAACCACACGATCGTGGAACCCACGACGCGCAACGGACTGAACCGTTTCGAGCCGGGCGCCGGCCGCGGTTTGCGCGGCGGCTTGCGCACCGGTTTCGCCGCTCGCCGCGCGGGCGCCTCGACGTCGGTGACGGACATGGGGTCTCCCTCAGAACTGGATCGCGTCACGGCGCATCAAACGACGGAGCAGGACGACGAGCACGGACACCAGCGCGATCATCGCCACCGCGCAGGCGCAGGCGGCGCCGAAGTCCGGGGTGCCGTTCGAGCCGAAGGTCCGGTCGAACACGTAGATCCCCAGCGTCCACGCCTCGTTGGGCGGGGCGTAGGTGCCCGGCCCGGCCAGCACGAACACCAGCTCGAAGATCTTGAGCGCGTTGATCGTCCACAGAACCCCCGCGACACCGACGACGTCCCAGGTCATCGGCAGCGTGATGTTCTTGAACTTCTGCCACGGCGAAGCGCCGCCCAGTTCCGCGTCCTCGTAGAGGTACGGCGGGATGCGGTCGACCGCGGCCATCAGGATGGTGATGTAGAAGCCCGAGCTGGCCCAGATCAGCGAAGCCGTCACCACACCGGTCACATTGGACGGTGCGAGGAACTTCGCCGCGTCCGCGCCGAGGCCTTCCAGCACGTAGTTCGCCAGGCCCTGTTTCCCCGGCTGGTACTTGAAGACGAAGCCGAGGAACATGCCGAGCGCCACCGGGGCCACGATGTTCGGGAAGAACAGGATGGCGCGGACGATCTTGCCGCCCTTCATGTCCCGCAGCACCATGGTGAACAGGAACGCGAGCGCGAACGTGCCGATCCCGCCGAGGAACACGTAGATCAGCGTGTTGCGGAAGGCGTACTGGAACGAGTCGCTCGACACCATCTGCGTGTAGTTGGTGACGCCGTTGGGTTCCGGCGTGTCCCCCGCCCCGGCCCAGCTGGTGAAGCTCAGCACGACGGTCGCGATCGTCGGCAGGACCAGGAAGGCCAGGTACAGCACCAGCGCCGGCGCGGCGAACGGCCAGAACAGCCGTTTCTTGCGACTCAGGTGCGCCCCGGCCTTCACGGCCCGCACCGGCGGTTTCGCCGGAGTCGTGACTGTCGCCATCAGCCCTGGTTCTTCCAGAACTCGGCGCCCTTGGTGGCGAGCTGCTCGACGAACTGCTGCGGGGTGATCTGCCCCTTCAGCAGCGCGATGTCGGCGGGGTCGAAGACGTCGGTCTGCCATTTGCCGCCGGCGATGCCGTCGATCCCGTCGTACTGCAGGACGTGTTCCTTCTTCGGGTCGTCCAGCGCGGCCTTGACCTGCTTGAGGTCGTCCGGCACGGCGAGGTCGGCGCGCGGGACGAGGTTGTCGGCCACCGCGGGGATCCCGGAAAGCAGGTCCTTGTTGAGGAAGTAGGCGATGAACGCCTTGGCCGCCTCGGCGTGCTTGGCCTTCTTGGTCACCGAGAACCCGATCGACATCTGCTCGACGGTGTCGTGCGTGGCGCCCTCGGGCATCGGGAACTGGAAGGAGCCGTAGTTGATCTTCGTCCCGGCGCCCTGCTTGTCCAGGTATTCGCGGGTCTCGCTCGGCGCCCAGCTGCCGACGTAGAGGAACCGGGAGTCGCCGTCGGCCCAGCGCTGCTGCACCTGCGGGAACTTCGCCGCGTCCCAGCCGTCGATGAAGTACTTGGGCAGCTTCGCGGTTTCGGTGGCGGCCTTGAGGAAACCGGGCTCGGTCTTCCACGCCTGACCGGTCTTGTCGGTCGCCGCCTTGTAGATGCCGCCCGCGCCGACGTAACGCTCGGCGAGCTGGGTGTAGAAGTACATGTTGTAGAACGGGATGTCGCCGTCGAGGCTGATCGCGGCCTTGCCGTCGGACTTGGCCTTGTCGAACAGGCCGACCATCTCGTCCATCGTCTTCGGCTGCTGGATGTCGCCGGCGGTGTCCTTGTTGAACCACCAGGCGCTCGACTGGATCGTGTACGGGACCATGAAGTTGTGGCCCTCGCGGTCCTTGTTCTGCGGGAAGTCGTACGAGCTGGGCGAAAGCACGTCCTTGACGGTCTTGTCGCCTTCACCGACCTTCATCGCGAACACGTCGTCGACGCTCTGCGTGCCACCGGGCGTCATGATCGCGGCGCCGACCTTGCTGACGTCCTGGTCGAACAGGTCCGGCACCGCGTCGGTGTTCAGCGCGGGCACCAGGTTCTGCGTGTAGGCCTTGCGGCCCAGCCACTGCACGTCGACCTTGACGCCGGTCTTCTCCTGGAAGCATTTGAAGGCCTTCTGCAGGACCTTGCCCTGCGGCTCGTCGGCCGTCCACATGGACCAGTACTTGAATTCCTTGTCGGCAGCGGGTTTCACGCCCGCTTCCGGACAGGGCGCGTTGAGGAACTGGTCGACGCCCGGAAGCGCGTTCTCGCCGGTGCCTCCGGCCGCGTCACCGCCGCCGCATCCCGCGAGCAGGAGCGCCACCCCTGCTGTCGCTGACATCACTGTCGTGAGCCTGCCTACCCGCATCCGCCACCACCTGGATCGAAGATCACACAAGTTCTGCTTGTTCTTGCGCAGTTTTGTGAGGTTTCACGCACATGTCAACACTCAATCGCGCAAAGTCTGCTCAATCGTCACCTTGACCGGTTCAACATGATCAAGCTTGAGCACTCCCAAGAGCCGCCGCACCTCGACGGCGACCGCGGCACGTCCGGCGCCGAGGTACTTCCGCGGGTCCACGCGCCCGGGATGCGCACGCCAATCGTCCGCGACGGCCGCGGTGAACACCTTATTGAGCTGGGTGGCGATATTGATCTTCGTCATCCCCGCTCGCACCGCTTCGGCCAGCCCGTCGTCGGGCACGCCCGAAGAGCCGTGCAGCACCAGTGGCACCGGCACGCGTTCCCGGAGCCGCGCTATGAGCTCGAAGTCCAGTGCGGCGTCCCGGGTGAGCATGGCGTGCGAACTGCCCACCGCGACGGCCAGCGCGTCGACGCCGGTGGACGCGACGAATTCCGCCGCCTCGTCCGGATCGGTGCGCGCGCCGGGCGCGTGGACGCCGTCCTTGCCCCCGACCTCGCCGAGTTCGGCCTCGACCCACACTCCGTGGTCGTGGCAGTACGCGGCGACTTCACGGGTCGCGCGCACGTTGTCGGTGTAGTCCAGTTTGGACGCGTCGAACATGACGGATCCGAAGCCGAGTGTGACCGCCTCGCGGACGAGGTCGGCCGATTCGGCGTGGTCGAGATGCACCGCGACCGGTATCGCGGCCTCCCTGGCCGCGGCGAGCGCCGCCGTGCCGATCGGCGCCAGTGACCCGTGGTACTTCACGGCGTTCTGGCTGAGCTGCACGATCACCGGCGCTTCCGCCGCGGCGGCGCCGTCGACGATCGCGGTGATGTGTTCGAGCTGGATCGCGTTGAACGCGCCACAGCCGTGCCGGGCCGCCGCGGCGGCTCCGACGATCTCCCCGGTTCCCACCAGAGGCATGACTGTTTCTCCTAATCCGGGTGGGCGCGCACGGCGACCAGCCCCTGTTCCGCTTGGTAGTGCGCGAGGTCGACGTCGCCGGCGAGCGGGCCGAGCACGGCCGCCCCGGAGAGCGCGACGGCCCGGCGCAGGATGTCCGGCCAGGCTTCGGCGCGGCTCAGTCCCAGCGCGAGCGCCGCGACGACGGCGTCGCCCGCGCCGGTGGTGTTGCCGGTGAGCACAGTGGACGGTGCCGCCTGCCAGGTACCGGAGCCGGTCACCGCGAGCAGCCCCTCGGGGCCCAGCGAGACGACGACCGCGTCCGCCCCGGCCCTGCGGAGTTCGTGCGCGGCGGCCACCGGATCCCGCAGGCCGGTGACCTCGCGCAGTTCTTCGGCGTTCGGCTTGATGACGGACGGCTTCGCGGCCAAGCCGTCGAGCAGGGCTTGGCCGGATGTGTCCAAAATGGACTTCGGGTTTCCGATGAGGCCCGCGTATCCCCCGGCTCCCGGCGGGAGGCTGCCCGAACAGACGAGCACGTCCGGTTTCCGGGTTCGAACGGCCGCCGCAAGCGTTTGCCACTCGTCTTCGGTGAGCCGGGGACCGGGTTCGTTCAGCAGCGTGACCGATCCGTCGTCCGCCAGGACCGTGGTGGTACGCCGGGTTTCCCCGCCGATCGGGACGACGTCGGCCGGGATACCGGCCGCCGCGAGGTCGCTCTCGACGAGGGCTCCCGTCGCTCCGCCCGCCGTGAGGATCGCGTGGACGTCGGCACCGAGCGTGCGCAGTACACGGGCGACGTTGACGCCCTTGCCGCCCGCCCGGTGCCGTACGTCCCTCATCCGGTGCACCCCACCGGGCCGGAGACCGTCCACCGTGTACGTGACGTCCAGCGCGGTGTTCGGCGTGACGGTGACTATCACGACAGGCTCAGGTCAGGACGACGGAACGGGTGAGACTGCGGGGGTTGTCCGGGTCGAGCCCCTTGCGGGCGGCGATCGCGCCGGCGACGCGCTGCGCGCGGACCAGGTCGGCGAGCGGGTCCAGGCCGCTTTCGACGAACAGGCCGCCCGCGCGGGCGACGTCGTCGGCCAGGCCTTCCGGCGCCTGCCCGAACATCCAGGTCACGCGGCCGGGTTCGCTGATGCTGATCGGGCCGTGCCGGTAGTCCCACGCCGGGTAGGACTCCGTCCACAGTAGACACGCCTCGCGGAACTTGAGCGCCGCTTCGTTCGCGATGCCCACGGACCAGCCGGTGCCGAGGAAGCTGAACTGCTCGGCGCTGAGCAGCTCGTCGGGCAGCGGTTCGGCGAGCACGCGTTCGGCCTGGTCGGCGACCGTGGTCAGGTCCTCGCCGAGGTGCGCGCGCAGCATCGCCAGCGCCGTCGTGGCGAACCGGGTCTGCACGACCGAGCGCTCGTCCACGACGGAAAGGTCGACGATCGTGTCCGCGGCGTTCTCGATCTCGCGCGGCACGCCGGTGATCGCGATGGTCGGCGTCTTGCCCCGCAGTTTCGCCAGGAGGGCGTGGACCTCGGTCGTCGTCCCCGACCGGGTCAGCGCCACGACGTGGTCGTAACCGCGTCCCTCCGGGAATTCCGACGCGGCGAAGGCGTCGGTCTCGCCGAGCCCCGCGGACTCGCGAAGGACGGCGTACGCCTGGCCGATGAACCACGACGTGCCGCAGCCGACGATCGCGACCCGCGCGCCCGGCGGCGGCAGCAGATCACTGTTCGCCGAGGCCAGCGCCGCCGCGTCCCGCCAGCATCCGGGCTGGCTCGCGATCTCCGCCGCCATGAAGGTCCCGCTCATGAACTCCCCATCCGTGCCAGTTGTGCGCAATAGCTGTCACGTTAGGTGCAGTTTTATGCAACGTCAATGCTCTGTTAGCGCACTTTCACGCAATTGACCCGCTCAGATGTGCAGGATGTGCAGGTCACCTACCGTGGACTGATGCGGATCGTCTCGCTGCTCCCTGCCGCCACGGACTTCGTCGCGACCCTCGGGCTCCTCGGGTCACTGACCGGCCGGACCCACGAATGCGACTGGCCACCCGGCGCCCTCGGCGACGTCCCGGTGGTCACGAGCAGCGCGATCGACCACGATGTGCTGTCCAGCCGGGAGATCTCCACGGCTGTCGGCGGCGAGCATCGCGGTTCGGGCCTGTACTCACTCGACACCGGCCTGCTCGCGGCCGCCAGGCCCGACGTCGTCCTCACACAGGACCTCTGCGACGTCTGCGCGGTGTCCTATCGGCAGGTCTCGGACACCGTGCGCGCCATGGACGGCGACACCCGGATCGTCAGCCTCGAACCGCGAACCCTGGAGGGCGTCTTCACCTGCCTGACCACGCTCGGCGAGGTACTGGGCGTCCCCGAACGAGCGGCCGCCGAGACCCGCCGTCTCCGGGAACGCTTGGACGCGGTCCGTGCCCGGGTCGCGGGGCGGCCCCGCCCGCGCGTGGCGGCCATCGAATGGCTCGACCCGCTCTGGCCCGCCGGCCACTGGGTCCCGGAGCAGATCGAGGCCGCCGGTGGCGTTCCGCTGCTGGCCGCCGCGGGCGAGCACACCCGCCCGATCACGTGGGACGCCGTCGTCGAGGCACGACCCGACGTGCTGGTGCTCATTCCCTGCGGCTTCCCGCCCGAACGGACCGAGGCGGAACTCCCGTCGCTGACCGGCCTGCCCGGCTGGGACGACATCCCGGCCGTACACGTCCTGGACGGCCCGGCCTACTTCAACCGGCCGGGTCCCCGCGTCGTCGACGGCGCCGAGATCCTCGCGGACGTCATTCACGACCGCCCGAGCCCTTGGCGGCCCACAGATTGAAGACGACGGCCACGGCCAGCGCGACACACCAGATCACCAGGTAGCCCGGGGACCAGTGCCGGATCAGGGCGACGAGTCCCACGATCAGGCAGAGTCCCGTTCCGACGGCGGTGAACAGCGAGACGGCGCTGGCCGGACGGTTGCCCATGAACCCGGCGTGACCGGCGTCACTTCGCAAGCTGTCACAACCTCTCCGCCCGGGGCGTCATGTGTGCAGAAACCGACGGAGAGGAAAGATCATGGAAGCGCGATTCAACCTGTTCGAGAACGAGGTCGCCGTCAAGTTCGTCAAGCGCCTCGGCGCAGCGAGCCGCCCGATCGAGGAGTCTTCGCTGCCGCACGCGACCCAGGAACTGGTGAAGCTGCGCGCCAGCCAGATCAACGGCTGCGGCTTCTGCACCGACATGCACAGCAAGGACGCCGCGCACGCCGGCGAAACCTCCGTGCGGCTCAACCTCGTCGCCGCCTGGCGGGAAGCGAAGGTGTTCACCGAGGCGGAGCGCGCCGCCCTGGCGCTCACCGAGGAGGGCACCCGCATCTCCGACGCGCACGGCGGTGTCAGTGAGGAGACCTGGGCACAGGTGCGCAAGAACTACGACGACGACGAGATCGGCGCGCTGATCTCCCTGGTGGCCACGATCAACGCGTACAACCGGCTCAACGTCATCGCGGGGACCCCGGCCGGCGACTACCAGCCCGGCATGTTCGGCTGAGCCCCGCGTTCACCGACAAGAGAGTTGCCTTGCCGGACAACGATTCTGGACATTCCCGGTGCTAAACCTTCGGAAACAGCGATCCTCCGGAGGTTCAGCCCGTGGAACTCGACGTCCGCTTCTTCCCCGTGACCGGCACCCATCAGCTCAGCACCGATCTCGTCGGGCTGCGCGCGAACTTCCACTACGGTTCGGGGAACGTGCTGGAGCAGCATTACGCGGACAGGACGACGATGATCTGGACCGGCGTGTCCGGCGATTTCACCGGCGTCCGGCAGAAGGAGAAGACGCTGCGCGTGTTCGCGGTCGGTCCCGCCCAGTACTTCGTGACCTGGTACGAGACCGGGACCGTCGCGACGGCCGCGCACGGCGAGGTCTTCGACGGCGGCTATCCCATCGCCGTGATGGCGGACTTCGAGCGCCTCGTCGCGACGGCCGCCTATACGAATCCTCGCGAGGACGGCGGGCAGTACTTCCTGGTCGATCAAGCGACCATCGAGATCCTGGACAAGCCGCACGGATGGCCTTCCTTCCCCGCCCCCAAAAGCTAGAAGCGCCGGACCTCGCCGGGTCGGGGTGGTCGTGAGTGGTCAGTGTCGTTCTAACGAACTCGTGTTTGCCTACCCACTGGGTGACTGGCGATCGTGTGCGGAGGATTTGGGACGTTCAGTGTCCCAGATCCTCCACACGGCTCGGGGTGACGCTTGTGTTGGATGCCGGCGCGGTCGAGCGGGGAAGATTCCGGCCGTCGAACGTCCGGAATCCTCCCCCGTCACCTCATCTGCCACCGCCCTAACGGCACTGACCACTCACGACCGCCCCGACCGAGAACCCGCGGCCGGGCGCGGGCGAACAAGCACCGAGCGCGCAGAGCCAAAGGCCGCACCCCCGGCCGCTCCCATACTGGCCCTCCAGCCGAGATGAGGAGCACCACATGAGCCGAGACGACACGTCGCTCGCGAAGAATGTCCTGGGCGTGCCAGGCATCGTGTTCCTCGTGCTCGCCGCGGTCGCTCCCCTGACCGGGATGATCGTGATCGCGGCCATCGGCATCGCGGTGGGCAACGGCGGCGGCATGGTCGCGGCCTTCCTGCTGGCCACGGTCGTGTTGCTGTTGTTCGCGGTCGGCTACGCGCAGATGTCGCGGGTGCTCACCAGCGCGGGCGGCTTCTACGCCTTCGTGGTCAAGGGGTTGGGCCGGACTCCGGGGCTCGTAGCCGGTTTCGTCGCGATGCTCGGCTACAACTGTTTCGTGGCGGGCGCGATCGGCACGAGCGGGTTCTTCACTTCCACGGCGATCGACGACGTCTTCGGCCTGAAACTCGATTGGCTGTTCTGGAGCGCGCTTTCGGTCGTGCTGGTCCTTCTTCTCAGCCGCCGTGGCATCGCGGTCAGCGCGAAGGTGCTGGGCGCCTCGCTGATCCTCGAAGTGTCGATCCTGCTGATCATGGACTTCAGCGTGCTGTTCCGGCACGGGTTCTCCTTCGCCGCGTTCAGTCCGTCCGTCCTGTTCCAGGGCGCTGGCGGTCTGGCGTTGTTGTTCGCCGCCAACGCTTTCATCGGGTTCGAGGCGACGGCGTTGTTCGGCGAGGAGGCGAAGGATCCCAAGCGGACGATCCCGCGGGCGACCTACATCGCCATCGGGTTCATCGGCGTGTTCGCCGCGTTCACGACGTGGGCCGTGGTCAGCGCGATCGGCGCGGAGCAGGCGCAAGACGTGGCAGCGGCGCACCTGTCGAGCGGGGATCTCGTGCTGTCGGTCGCCCAGGAGTACCTCGGCGGCCCGCTGACCAAGGTGATGTTGCTGCTGCTGGTGGTCAGCCTGTTCGCGGCGCTGCTGGCGCTCCACAACTCGGCCACCCGGTACCTGTACGCGCTGGGCCGGGTCGGCGTGCTGCCGCGCCTGCTGGGCAGGACGAGCCCGCGCAACGGTGCGCCGCGCTACGCCTCGATCGTCCAGCTGGTCTTCGGTTCGGTGGTGGCGCTGGCCTTCCGGCTCTCCGGACTCGACCCGGTCGCCGACCTCACCGCGAGCATGACCGGCTTCGGCACGCTCGGCATCCTCACCCTGCAGCTGTTCGCGGCGGTGGCGATCCTGGTCTACTTCCGCCGGACCCGGGACCGCCGCGTCGTCAAGACGCTGATCGCGCCCGGGCTGGGCGCGGTGGGACTCGGGATCATCGTGACGCTGGCGATCCTCAACTTCCCGACGCTCGCCGGGTCGAGCAACGGCGTCGTCCCGCATCTGCCGTGGCTGCTCCTGATCGTCGCGCTGGCCGGGCTCGCGCTCGCCGCCTGGCTGCGCCGGTTCCGTCCCTCGGTGTACGCGGCGCTGGAGGACGACTTGGAACGCGAACCGTCAGACGTTGTTGGTCAGTGAGAGATTGAAGGAGTAGCGCGAGGCCCGGTAGACGTGCCAGCCGTGTTCGACGACCTTGCCGGAGTCGTCGTAGGTGGTGCGGCGCATGGTGAGCAGCGCCGCGCCGGGCTTCTCGTCCAGCAGCTCGGCGTCCTCCTCGGTCGCCTGCCGGGCACCGACGTTCTGCTGCGCGGCGTGCAACCGGACGCCCGCCGAGCGCAGTAACTGGTAAAGCCCTCTGTCCCGCAGCTCGTCGTCGGTCGGGTCGATGAGGCCGTCGGGCAGGTAGTTGTTCATGATCGCCAGCGGTTCGCCGCCGGTCGACCGCACCCGCTTCAGCCGCCGGACATGGGTCAGGCCCGCCGTCTCGAGGTGCTCGATCGCCTCGTCGTCCGCGGGCTCGACCCGGTTGATCAGGACGACCGACTCCGGCCTGTCCCCGAGTTCGCTGAGGTCGTCGAAGAGGCTGCTCAACCGCAGCGGGCGGGCGACCTTGGTGCGCACGACCTGTGTACCGACCCCGCGTTTGCGGACGAGTAGCCCCTGGTTGACCAGCGACTGGATCGCCTGGCGGATGGTCGGGCGCGACAGGTGCAGCCGCGCGGCCAGGTCCAGCTCGTTGTCCAGCCTGGCACCGTTCGGCAGCCTGCCGTCTTCGATCGCGGCGCCGATCTGGCGGGCGACCTGGGAATACAGCGGCTCCGGGCCGTTCGGATCCACCACGATCTCGCCGGGCGCCCACGGTTTCATGCGCGGAGCCTACCGCGACCACCACTATGACCTTATGTCCGTATGTCTTGACAAAGTCTCCGGCCTCTTGCGATGGTCGAGGGACCACGCGAGCCGGGAGGTGCGAAAGGTGTCGGACACAGTGCGGCGGATAGTCGCCGCGAGGGTGCGCGATCCGGAGGCCGTCGCGGCGGCCGCGACCACCCGGGTCCGGGCGAAATCGCCGTTCAACGACAAGGGCCGCACGATGATCATCGCCGCGGACCATCCGGCGCGGGGCGCGAACGGCGTCGGCTCGGACCCGCTCGCGATGGCCGACCGCGGTGAACTGCTGGACCGCCTCTGTCTAGCGCTGGAGCGGCCTGGCGTCACCGGAGTGCTGGCGACGCCGGACATCATCGACGACCTGCTGCTCCTCGGCGCCCTCGAAGGCAAGACCGTGATCGGCTCGATGAACCGCACCGGCCTCGCGGGGTCGAGCTTCGAGATCGACGACCGTTTCGCCTGCTACGACGCCGAAACCATCGAGCGGATGCGCTTCGACGGTGGCAAGACGCTCACCCGGATCTGCCTGACCGACCCGGCGACGCCGAGCGCCCTGGAAAACACCGCGCGGGCGGTCAACGACCTCGCCGACCGGAAACTGATCGCGATGGTCGAGCCGTTCGTCGCGGACTGGGTCGACGGGCGCCTGCGCAACGACCTCTCCCCCGAAGCCGTGATCCGCTCCATCACCATCGCCTCCGCCCTGGGCCGCTCGTCGGCCTACACCTGGCTGAAACTCCCCGTGGTGAAGGACATGGAGCGCGTGCTGGCGGCTTCGACGCTGCCCGCCGTCCTGCTGGGCGGCGAGGTGAAGGATCCCGACGCCGCGTTCGCCGCCTGGCAGCACGCGCTCGCGCTGCCGACCGTGCAGGGACTCGTGGTCGGCCGCTCCCTGCTCTACCCGCACGACGGCGACGTCGCCAAGGCCGTCGACACGGCCGTCGGACTGCTGTGAACACCGTGGAGGACAACGCGTGAAGACCATCGACCACTGGATCAACGGCGCCGCGACGACGGCTGGTTCCACCCGCACCGCTCCGGTGTTCGACCCGGCCACGGGGCGGACGCGGGCTCAGGTGCTCCTCGCGGAGCCGTCTGATGTGGACACCGCGGTGGCCGCCGCAGGCAAGGCTTTCGAGTCGTGGGGCGATTCGTCGCTGTCGCAGCGGACCAGGGTGATGTTCGCCTTCCGCGAGCTGCTGGTGGAACACGAGGACGAACTCGCCAGGATCATCTCCTCCGAACACGGCAAGGTGCTCGACGACGCGCGGGGGGAAATCGTCCGCGGCCGCGAGATCGTCGAGTACGCCTGCGGCATCGCCGACGCGCTGAAGGGCGGCTTCTCCGACCAGGTCTCGCGGGACGTCGACGTGCACGACTTCCGGCAGCCGCTCGGGGTCGTCGCCGGGATCACGCCGTTCAACTTCCCGATCATGGTCCCGCTGTGGATGCACCCGATCGCCATCGCGGCGGGCAACACGTTCGTGCTCAAGCCCAGCGAACGGGTCCCGTCCGCGTCCCGGCTGGTCGCCGAGCTGTACGCCGAAGCGGGGCTTCCCGACGGTGTGTTCACTGTGGTCAACGGGGACAAGGTCGCCGTCGACGCGATCCTGGAGCATCCCGGCATCGCCGCGGTGTCGTTCGTCGGGTCCACCCCGATCGCCAAGTACGTCCACGAACGCGCGACGGCCACCGGGAAACGCGTGCAGGCGCTGGGCGGGGCCAAGAACCACGCCGTCGTCCTGCCCGACGCCGATCTCGAATACGCCGCGAACCACCTCACGGCGGCCGCGTTCGGTTCCGCCGGGCAGCGGTGCATGGCGATCTCCATCGGGGTCGCCGTCGGTTCGGCGGGCGACGGACTGGTCGAGATCCTCAAGCGCAAGGCGGCGGAGATCAAGGTCGGGCCCGGCGACGAGGCCGGCAACGACATGGGTCCCGTCGTCACCGAAGCCGCCCGGCAGCGGGTGATCGACTCCGTCGCCCTCGGCGCGGAGCAGGGCGCGACCGTGGTGGTCGACGGCCGGGAGCTGCGCGTCGCCGGACACGAGGGCGGCTTCTTCGTCGGACCGTCCCTTTTGGACAACGTCACCACCGAGATGTCCGCCTACCGCGAAGAGATCTTCGGTCCGGTGCTCGGGATCGTGCGGGTGGACACCCTGGACGAGGCGATCGCGCTGATCAACGCGAACCCCTACGGCAACGGGACCGCCGTCTTCACCGGCGGTGGTGAAGCCGCGCGGCGGTTCCAGCGGGAGGTGAAGGTGGGGATGATCGGCGTGAACGTGCCCATCCCGGTGCCGATGTCGTACTACTCCTTCGGCGGGTGGAAGGACTCCCTCATCGGGGACAGCCCGATCCACGGCCCGGCGGGCGTCCGGTTCTACACCAGGGCGAAGGTCGTCACGACGCGATGGCCGCAGTCCGCCGCCGGTTTCAACTTCCCCACTTCGAGCTGACGGCCGGTCCTCGCTCGAGTGTCATGAAAGGGTCGTTCCTGACGTTTTTCGTCAGGAACGACCCTTTCATGACATCCGGTGGCGGCGGGTCAGCCCACCTCTTGCCGTTGCCGCTTCCCGATGACCCGCCAGCCGACCGCCAGCACCACGACCAGCACCGGGATCGAGTAGAACGCGATCTTCTCGGCGCCGTCGGAGAAGCCCATCAGGACCACGACCAGCGCGAGGAAGCCCAGCGTGGCCCAGCCGCTGTAGGGCGCCCACGGCATCCGGTAGGACGGCCGTTCCAGCTCCCCGCGCAGCGCCGCCTGACGCAGCCGCATCTGGCAGAAGATCAGCGTCGCCCAGGTGGTGATCACGCCGAGCGAGGCGATCGCGATCGCGATGTCGAAGGCGTCCTTGGGCACCAGGTAGTTCAGCACCACGCCCAGCACGTAGGCGCCGGAGGTGAACAGGATGCCGCCGTAGGGCACGTGACGGCTGCTCATCTTGCCGACGAACTTCGGCGCCTCGCCCTTCTCCGCCAGCGCCCGCAGGATGCGGCCGGTCGAGTACAGGCCGGAGTTGCAGCTCGACAGCGCGGCGGTGAGCACGACCGCGTTCATCACGTCGCCGATACCCGGGATTCCGAGGCGGGTGAAGACGGTGACGAACGGGCTCTCGCCGCCGTTGTAGAACGGCCACGGCAGCAGCATCGCGAGCAGCAGCACGGATCCGACGTAGAACACGCCGATCCGCCAGACCACGCCGTTGATCGCCTTCGGCAGCACCTTGCGGGCGTCCTTGGTCTCACCGGCGGCGATGCCGACGACCTCGATCGCCGAGTACGCGAAGATGACCGCCTGCAGCGTCATCAGGGCGATGCCGATGCCCGCCGGGAAGAATCCGTCGTGGGCGGTCAGGTTGTGCACCCCGGCCGTGGTGCCGCCGATGTCGGCACTGGTGAACACCAGCCCGAGGGCGGTGATCAGGAAGACCACGATGGCCAGCACCTTGACCACCGAGAACCAGAATTCCAGCTCGCCGAACAGCTTCACCGAAAGCAGGTTCACCGCCAGCAGCACGCCGAGGGCGACCAGCGCGGTGATCCACTGTGGAACGTCGGGCAGCCACTTGTGCACGTAGATCGCCACCGCGGTGATCTCCGCGATGCCGGTCATCGCCCAGTTCACCCAGTACATCCAGCCGGAGGCGAACCCCGCCCACGGACCGATGAACTTGCGGGCGTAGGTGACGAAACTGCCGGAAGTCGGCTGATGCAGCACGAGTTCGCCGAGGGCGCGCATCACGAAGTACGCGGCGATGCCGCAGAGCGCGTACGACAGGACGAGCGAGGGCCCGACCTGGTGGAGCTTGCCACCGGCACCGAGGAACAGCCCGACGCCGATCGCGCCGCCGATGGCGATCATCTGCACTTGGCGGTTGCCCAGCGCTTTTGAGTAGCTTTCACCTTTTTCGGTGATCAGCGAGGAATCCATGGTTGCCAGACGCTAGAGCGTGTGCGTCAGGTCACCAACACTGCTAAGGAAGACTTAAGGTGTGCGGGACGTCACTCTGGTGGTTTTACTGGAATTTCCCTTTTCGATTTGACAAATTCACGCGCCGACCCCGATCTTCGCGCGCGCGAGCGGCCTCCTACGCTCGGCGCGTGGACTTCGCAGCGTTGCTGGACCGGATCGCCGACGACGTCGCCCCGGAGATCGGCCGCGGCGCCGTCGCGGACTACATTCCCGCGCTGGCCAGGGTCGAGCCCCGGCGGTTCGGCATGGCGGTGGCCGAAGTGGACGGTGGGGTGCACGGGGTCGGCGACTGGGAAGTGCCGTTCTCCATCCAGAGCATGTCGAAGGTCTTCACCCTGGCACTCGCGCTCTCCCACGGCGACGGACTGTGGGCGCGGGTGGGCCGCGAGCCGTCCGGCAACCCGTTCAATTCGCTCGTACAGCTGGAGAACGAGGACGGGATCCCCCGCAATCCCTTCATCAACGCGGGCGCGCTCGTGGTGACCGACGAATTGGCGCACCACGGCGACGCGGCGGAGAAACTGCTGCGCTTCTTCCAAGAGGAAAGCGGCCGTGCGGGCATCGGGATCGACGCCGAGGTCGCCGCGTCGGAGGCCGAGAACGCCGACCGCAATCGCGCGCTCGCGTACTTCATGGCGTCCTACCGGAACATGCTCCATCCGGTACCCGCGGTCCTCGACCAGTACGTGCGCCAGTGCTCGATCGCGATGACCTGTGCGGACGTCGCGCGCTCGGCGGTGTTCCTCGCCCGTCACGGCGTGCGCAACGACGGCACCAGGCTGCTCGGGCTGAGCGCGGCCAAGCGGATCAACGCCGTGATGCTGACCTGCGGCACCTACGACGCGGCCGGCGAATTCGCCTATCGCGTCGGGCTTCCCGGCAAGAGCGGGGTCGGCGGCGGCATCGTCGCGATCGTCCCCGGCCGGTGCGCGGTCTGCGTGTGGAGCCCTTGCCTGGACGCACGGGGCAACTCCGTCGCGGGCGTCGCGGCGCTCGACCGGTTCACCACCCTGACCGGCTGGTCGATCTTCTGAGCTTCAGGTGCTGGGCTCGCCCATCTCGTGCCCTGGCCGCCCCTCGGTACGCCGACGCCGTTTGACGCGTTCTTCGTGCGGATGCCGCCGTCCCCCGGTCAGGTCACCGGTGACGGCCCGCGTCATCTCGCGGAAGGCCGTGTAGTAGCCGTCGTCATACTCCTCGATCAGCTGGAAGGTCCACCGCTCCGGCAGCACGTTGAGCCCGATCAGCTCGGTCCGGATCCGCTCGGCCCATTCGGGGTGACCGGCCTTCTCCAGCTCCTCGGCGGCCTCGTCGAGCGCGAAGTCCGCGCTTCCCGTCAAATGGTGGAAGGTGTACAGATGCCCTCGCGCCTGCTCCACCGTTTCGAGGGCGGCGACCAGCTTTCCGACGGCGTCGACGGTCGCGCCGTCGGGTTCCGAACGTGATTCCGGCATGCCGGTGAATTCCCCGGAACCGGCGGTTCCACACCACCCTCATCGGTGACTTTCGACGGCGATCCGGGCGAAGGAACGGATCAGCGGGCTCTCCTGCCCGGTCACCCACGCGACGACCAGCGGGCTCGGAGGCATGTCGGCCAGGGGGACCCAGGTGAGCCCGTCGGGAAGGGCGTGCCCGAGGGGTGCGATGCCGGCCGAGCCGTTCCACAGGACGGCTTGAAGGCACTCGCTGACCGTGCGCACCACCGGACCGGCGGGCCGCTCACCCAGGGGCACGGCCCCGTTCCAGTACTCGCGCCACAGTGGATCCGTCCCCTCCGGCAGCTGGAACCAGGGCCGGTCGGCGACGTCGGCCAGCCGGAGCGACTCACGACCGGCGAGCGGATCGCCGCCGCGCAGCACGACCCCGACCGGATCCGAACGCAGGACCCGGACGCTGATCCCGGTCTCGTCGAACGGCGACCGGGTCAGCGCGACGTCGGCCAGCCCGGCGCGCAGGCCGGTGGTGGGATCGGTGAAGTCCGCCTCGCGGAACCGGATCGAGACCTCGGGATGGCGTCGCCGGAACGCCGAAGCCAGCCGGGTGCCCGCCTCCCCCGCCCCGTCGGCGAGGGTGCCGACGGTGAGCGTCGCGGGACCGGCGGCGGCCGTCACGCGAGCTCGGGCGCGGTCTGCCTGGTCCAGCAGGGTGCGGGCCTCGGCGTACAGGGTGGTTCCGGCCGCGGTGGGTTCGACGCCGGCGGCCGACCGCAGCAGCAGGACGACCCCCAGGTCGTTCTCCAGCTGCCGGATCGCCCGGCTCAGCGGCGGCTGGGTCATGTGCAGTCGCGCGGCGGCCCGGCCGAAGTGTCTCTCCTCGGCGACGGCCACGAAGTAGCGCAGCAGACGAAGCTCCATCACCAGCAATGATACCCATCCGGTATCGGGCCGTGGAGATCGGTCTTGGACGACGGGCGGAGAGCGGCACGACAGTGAGGTCATGCCTTTCGAACCACTCACCCACGAGCCGGTCGTCGATCCCGGGCTGGCCCGCGAAATCGCCCGCGACCTCGTGGTGATCCCGAACGTCGGCGTCGACCTCGTCCCCAATATCGGGGTCATCGGCGGCGAACACTCGGTGCTCGTCGTCGACACCGGGCTGGGACCTCGCAACGCCGAGAAGGTGCTCGCGTTCGCGACCGAATACGCCCGCGGCCGCAAGCTGTACTTGACGACGACGCATTTCCACCCCGAGCACGCTTTCGGCGCGCAGGTCTTCGCGGACGAGGCGACCTATCTCGTCAACGGCGCGCAGGCCGCGGACCTGGTCCACAAAGGACCGGGCTACCTCGAGATGTTCCGCGGTCTCGGGACTCCGGTGGCCCGCGCTCTGGAGGGTGCCGAACTGATCGCCCCGGACGTGGTCTACGACGACGCGTACGACCTCGATCTCGGCGGACGGGTCGTCTGGCTGGAGGCGACCGGACGCGCCCACAGCAAGGGCGATCAGGTGGTGACCGTGCCCGACGCGGGCGTGCTGTTCACCGGGGACCTGGTGGAGGCCGGCCAGTTCTCGATCTTCCCGTGGTTCCCGCCGTACGACACCGACGTCTCGGGGCTGCGCTGGATCGAAGTGCTGCGCCGGTTGGCCGCCACCGGCCCGGACATCGTCGTCCCCGGCCATGGCGACGTCTCCGGACGCCGGATCCTGGCCGACGTCCGCGAGTATCTCGAACTGCTGCGCGACGAGACCTGGAGGCGGCGCGACTCGGCTCTCCCCGAAGAGACCATCGCCGCGGAGGTCGAAGCGCTGATGATCGAACGCCACCCCGAATGGGAGGGCCGGGACTGGATCGCGAAAGGCGTCGGCTGCTTCTGCGCGGACCACTCAGGCCATGAGACAGCAGGCGCCGGTGAAACAGCCGAAGGCGCCACCGCTTGAGGTGTTCTTCCAGTTGTCGAAGTGATCGATGACGACGTCCACTTCGGTCTGACCGGCAGCGGCGACGTCGACACCGGAGTCGGCGAAGAAGCGGCGGAGGTCGTCGGAAACAACGGTCTTCATGGGAGATCTCCCTAGCGAGCCTGCGGTTTTGGACACCGAAATCGTGCAGGTTCGCCCCTGCCGGCCGACAGTGCGAAGCACCATGGACGACGTGTGGCTTTCGACTGCTCCAAGTGGAGCAGGGAACGTCACTTGAAGATGGCGATGGGATGAACGACGAGTTCACCGGTTTCGGGATCCCAGTCCTCCACTTTGCCGAGACACCGCGCCCGGAAAGCGCCCGAGGGAACGGAATCCCGCAGGTCACTGGTCAGGCAGGTGAACCGGATCCGCCTGCTCCGCGCCGGGTCGGCCGGATTTCCGTACGGTGCGAAGAAGACCGTCTCGTCTTCGGTCTCCGAGCGCTTGCGGAACAGGCCCTTCACCGAGACGAACGCCTCGACGCCGCGCAGCCGGGTCTTGAGCTGACGGGTGCTCTCGTGACCGTCGGACCAGCCGAGTTCCTTGACCAGCGCGCGATTGTGGGCCAGCTCCTGGTTCGCCAGATCGACGTAGACGATGTCGTGGTGCTTCTCCAGCACCTTCATCACGATGCCGATCACCGTGATCGGCTCGGCCTTGCGGATGTACCGCCGGAACTCCTCGTCGGTGTCGGTGCGCTCCGATTCCCCTTTCAGCGAGCCGATTCCACCCGATCCCCCGAACCGCCAGCCCCGGCTCCGCCGCTTCTCCACCTCCTGTTCCAGCGCCTCGTTGTAACGATGCAACTGGTAGAGGCCCATCACGGACTTCGTGTGCAGGTAGAAGCCGATGCCCCGGATCATCCCCTGATCGCCGTCGGATCGCGCGCGGCGCCAGTGTTCGACGAACACGACGACCGCGACGAGGAAGGCGGCGAGGGTCAGCACCCAGACCGCGAGCCACATTCCCCAGACTTCCCACCACAGATCATCGGCAGCCACGGATCTCCTTGAAGGCGTCGAGCAGGGATGTCGCGTTCGCGTCGACCATGCGGCCACCGGTGGCCGCGGCCGCACGGGACAGCTCGGCGGCGTTCGCCTCACCGAACCGGACGATGTACGTGTGCACGCCGGATTCCCTTGGCGCGCATCAGGATTTCCTGGACCTTCGCGTCCTCGAAGCGATCCGATTTGGAGCCCATCTTGCCGCGCAGGACCAGTGTCTGCTGGAAGGGCACCACGACCGTCCCGCTCAGGAGCAGGACGATCAGGCCGCTCACGGCGAGGGCGAGCGCGGGCCCGAAAGTGCGGGGAAAACGGCGGCGCAGAAAGAACGCCGAAGGTTTGGGTCCGATGGTGAGCTGGGGTTCTTCACGAAGCGAGCTACCGGGGACCACCGACGGAAAAGCACGTCTCGATTCTGCTTCGGGACCCGCCCTCACCAGGCCGGGAGACCGGGCGGTTAGGCTCTTCGGTGGCGAAAACCGCCATGCACCACGACGCCGGGAGATCTGAACCGCCATGCTGGACCGAGCAGTCATCGACGCCCTCTTCCCCGCCGACCTGCCCGAGCCCGAGCACTGGGAACAGCGTTACCCCGCCCGAGAGCTGCCCGAGGACGCCAAGGTCACCCGTTTCGGCCCGTCGCCGACCGGGTTCGTCCACATCGGCGGCGTCTACGTCGCCACCATCGACCAGGACGTCGCCCGCCGCAGCGCCGGCCGTTACCTCGTCCGCGTCGAGGACACCGACCGGTCCCGCGAGGTCGAGGGCGCCATCGACCAGTTCGAGCGCGGCTTCGCCTACTTCGGCCTCGCCGCCGACGAGGACATCCACCGCGGCGGCGACTACGGGCCGTACCAGCAGTCCGAGCGCGAGCAGATCTACCTGACCTACGTCCGTCACCTGCTCCGCCTCGGCCGCGCGTACCTCGACTTCGCCACCAAGGACGAACTGGCGGCGATCACCGCCCGGCAGCAGGCGACGAAGCTGCCGACCGGCTACTACGGCTCGTGGGCCATCTGGCGCGACGCCGACCCCGCCGACGTCCAGGCCAAGCTCGACGCCGGCGACCCGTACGTCGTGCGGTTCCGCGCACCGGACGACACCGGCGCCCGCGCCCGGTTCACCGACGCCATCCGCGGCCCGCTGGAGGCCGAGGCCAACCGCAACGACGTCGTCATCCTCAAGAGCTCCGACCAGAGCCCGCGGCTGCCGACCTACCACTTCGCGCACGCCGTCGACGACCACCTCATGCGCGTCAACCTGGTCATCCGCGGCGACGAGTGGATCTCGTCGGTGCCGGTGCACCAGCAGCTGTTCGAGGCGCTCGCCTTCGAGCCGATCACTTACGCCCACATCGCGCCGCTGATGAAGCAGGAGGGCGGCAGCAAGCGCAAGCTGTCGAAGCGCAAGGACCCGGAAGCGAGCGTCGACTTCTACATCGAGTCCGGCTACCCCACCAAGGCCGTCCTCTACTACCTGCGCGGCCTCGCCAACGGACGGCTCGCCGAACTGCCGCTCGACCAGGCGCTGGCCGAGCCGATCAACCTGGACGAATGCGGTGTCGCCGGCCCGCTGGTCGACCTCGTCAAACTCGACGACATCTCGGCCGACCACATCGCCACGCTGTCCGGCGCCGAGATCCTCGCGGAGGTCCGCACCTGGGCGGAGCGTTTCGACCCCGCGCTGCTCGCCGTCCTCGACGCCGAGCCGGACCTCGCGCTGCGGGCGCTCGCCGTCGAGCGCGACGGTGCCGAGAACCCGCGCAAGGACCTGAAGAAGTGGAGCGAGTTCCGCACCGTCTACGGCTTCTTCTTCCCCCAGCTGCACGCCGCCGTCGCCGGTCCGGACGACGAGCGGATCGCCGCCCTCGGTGTCGACCGCGAGGTCGTCCGGGCCGTGGCGCGGGACTTCGTCGGGAACTACCAGCAGCTCGACGACGGCCAGGAGTGGTTCCAGCAGATCCGCGAGGTCGCGGCGAAGCACGGTTTCGCCAAGAACGCCAAGGAATTCAAGAAGGACCCCGAGGGCTTCCCCGGGTCCATTCGCGAGGCTTCGCAGATCATCCGGATCGCGATCACGGGCTCGACCCGGAGCCCGGACCTGCACTCGATCACCCAGGCGCTGGGGCGAGAGGAGACGCTGGGCCGGTTCTCCGGCCTCGTGGGCGAGTTCGGCGTAGAGCGAGTCGGCGATCGCGGCGACCGTGTCGAGGCCGATCAGATCCGTCAGCCGCAACGGCCCCATCGGATGCGCGGTCC
>NZ_JBFBGL010000011.1:0-157904 GCF_040684635.1 Amycolatopsis sp. NPDC089917
CAATATTTTTGTTTTTGGTTATTCTAATTGGTCTCGACTTACAGTTTGTTCCCTCAATATATTTATCAGCCACGACCCTTTCATGACATCCGGGAGTCAGACGTCCCGGTTGTGCGGGACCAGGTCGAGCGGATCGTGGTCCGGGTCGTCGATGCCGAGACTGATGATCCGCGACGGATGGATCCGGATCACCGCGCCGTCGAAGGGGCCGTCGGGCGTGCAGGCGCCTGTCAGCGCCTCGGCCCGGCCCCGGATCTCCAGGCAGCGGATCCTCGGCGGGTCCTGTGAAGGCATGTCGTCCACCACGAACGCGGCCTGCCCGTTGGCGGCGATGTTCCGGAACTTCTTGCTCTTCGCCAGTCCGTAGCCGGTGATGTCGATCGTCCGGGTCTCGACGTTGTAGGCGTAGCCGACCGGGCTGACCTGCAGCGTCCCGTCCGGCCGCGCCGTCGCCAGCCGTCCGAGGCCCTGGGTGGCGAGGTAGTCGAGTTCCGCTTCACTGAACATGGAACCAGTGTGCGATCTCCACTGAACTGGAGGTCAAGCGAACAGGCCCTCGCCCCAGAAGCCGCCTTCGCGCACGCCCGGCGGCACCGCGAAATGGGCGGATCCGGTGTGCTGCACGTACTCCATCATCGCGTCCTTCGACGACAGCGCCTCCTGCATCGGCACGAACTGCTTGCGCGTGTCCCGGTTGAAAGCGAGGAAGAACAGCCCCGCTTCCAGGTGCCCGACACCGTCGGAGCCGTCGACGAAGTTGTAGCCGCGACGCAGGATCCGCGCCCCGTTCAGGTTTTCGTGCGACGCCAGCCGGACGTGCGAGTCCGCCGGGATCAGCTTTTCGCCGCCCGCGCCGCCGACCTGGAAGTCGGGGGTGTCGAACTCGGCGGCCTGGCCCAGCGGCGCGCCCGCGCCCTTCGACCGGCCGATAATCCCTTCCTGGCCCTTCAGCGATTCCCGGTCCCAGGTCTCGATGTGCATCCGGATCCGCCGGGCCACCAGGTACGAGCCGCCCGCCATCCACGGCTGGCCGTCTTCGGCCGTCGCCCACACCTGGTCGTGCAGGACGTCGGTCTCCTCGGCCTTGACGTTGCGCGTCCCGTCCTTGAACCCGAACAGGTTCCGCGGCGTGGACTGCGCCCGCGACGTCGACGAACTGCGGCCGAAGCCGAGCTGCGACCAGCGCACCGCGGTGACGCCGAAGCCCAGCCGCACCAGGTTCCGGATCGCGTGCACCGCGACCTGCGGATCGTCCGCGCACGCCTGGACGCAGACGTCGCCGCCGCCGCGCGCCGGGTCGAGTTTGTCCTGCGGGAACAGGGGGAGGTCGATCAGCGCGGCGGGCCGTTTCGAGGCGAGCCCGAACCGGTCGTCGAACAGCGAAGGGCCGAAACCGATGGTCAGCGTGAGCGACGACGCCGCGAGGTCGAGTGCCTCGCCGGTGTCGCTCGGCGGGGCGGCGGGGGCGCCACCGACGGCGCCGCCCGTCCCGACCTCCTGGCCCGCGGTCATCCGCCGCGCCGCGTCCGTCCACGTGCGCAGCAGCTTGACCAGCTTTTCGCGATCCTTCGTCGTCACGTCCAGCGCGACGAAATGCAAGTTCTCCTGCACCGGCGTGACGATCCCGGCCTGGTGCTCGCCGTGGAACTCGACCACGCTCTGCGCCGCCTGCGCAGGGCTGTCCCCGCCGAGGAGCCGGTTCGCGCCGATCCCTGCCGCCGCACCGGTTCCGACGAGAGCGGCACCCGCTCCCGCCATGCCGAACAGCTTCCGGCGGGAGACCGAGGTGTGCTCCGTCCCGGTCATTGCGCCGCGACCTCCGCGACCTTGCTCAGCGGTTCGCTCAGCGCGTCCACCGCCGACGCGAATTCCTTGATCTGGTCCTGGCTCAGCGAGGTGTACGGCTTGAAGCCGTCGCCTTCGCGCTGCTTGTCCAGCAGTGCCTGCACATTGCCGAACTCCTTGTCCAAAGTAGACACGAGGGCCGCGTCCTTGGTCTGCAGGAGCGGGCGCAGCGAGGCGATCGCGGCCTTCGAACCGTCGAGGTTGCCCTGGAAGTCCGAGAGGTCGGTGTGCGAGAACGCTTCTTCCTCGCCGGTGATCTTGCCGGTGGCGATCTCGTCGAGCAGTCCCTTGGCGCCGTTGGCCAGATCGAGCGCGTTCAGCTCGATCGTCGCGGATTTGGTGACCAGTTCCTTGACATCGGTGAGCAGCTGGTCGGCGATCTGACCGGCGTCGGATTGGAGCCCGGACACCCAAAGGTCCTTCTCCAGCCGGTGGAATCCGGTGAACTTCTGGCCCGGTTCGAGATCGGCCTCGCGCGCGTCGATCTTCGGGTCGAGGTCGCCGAACTTCTCGGCCACGGGCTCGACACGCTCGAAATAGACACGAGTGCGGGCGTACGCGGCCTTCGCCTCGTCGACCTTGCCCGCCTTCACCAGCGCGACGAACTTGGTGGTCTCCTCGTCGAGCGCCTTGGTGTTGTTGGCGACGTACTCCGCGTAGCTCTTGACCGCCTGCGCCTTCTGCGAGTTCGGGTCGTTCTGTTTGGCGCCGCCACCGGTGACGGTGAACTCGCCCCGGATGCCGTTGCCGGTCATCCCCGGCTTGCACGCGGTCTGGTACTTGCCCGCCTCGGCGACCTCGACGATGAGCCGCCGGTTCAGCCCCGGCGCGATGTTCTCGACCTCGCCCATGATCCGGTCGCCCTCGGCGTAGAGGTAGAACTCGGTGACCTTGGTGCCCTTGTTGGTGATCTCGAAGGTCACGTTGCCCGCGTTCGCGGTGTTCACCGAGACCGCGCAGGCGCTGTCGGACGCTTCGACCTTGATCGGGCCACCGGCCGCGGCGGGCGTTTCCTCGCCACCGCCACAGGCGGTGAGCACCAGGGCGCCGACGCCGGCGAGCGCGGCGAGCGGGAATCGACGAGACACGGGGGTCACTCCTTGATCGCGGCCGCGGCGGGAGTCGCCACGGCCTTCTTCTTGGGCCTGAGGAACAGCGGCAGCACGATCGCCACGTACGCGACCCACGCGACGGCCTGCAGGACCGTCGTCTGCTGCGAATAGTTGAAGATCCCCTTGAGCAGCGCGCCGTACCAGCTGGTCTCCGGCAGGACGGCCGACGCGTCGAACGCGAGCGTGGTCAGACCGGGCAGGAACGCGGCCTCCTGCAGGTCGTGCAGGCCGTAGCCGAGCACGCCCGCCGCCACGAACACGAGCAGCACGCCGGTGATCGTGAAGAACTTGCCGAGGTCGAACCGGACGGCGCCGCGGTAGATCAGGTACGCCAGGACGATCGCGACGAGGATGCCCGCGGTGAAGCCGATCAGCGGTTCGGTCGTCCCACCTTGCGCGGTCTGCACGGTGGAGTAGAAGAACACCGCCGTCTCCAGGCCTTCGCGGCCGACGGCGAAGAACGACAGGACGAGCACCGCGACAGGGCCCACGTCGAGCGCTTCGTCCAGCTTTCCGCGCAATTCCGCGGCGATCGTCCTCGACGCCTTGCGCATCCAGAAGATCATCGCCGTCACGAACCCGACCGCCACGATCGACAGGGTCCCGCCGAGCAGTTCCTGCTGTTCGAAGGTCAGCTGGGCAGTGGAGTAGGTGAGGATCGCGCCGACCCCGACCGACAGCAGGATCGCGACGCTGACACCCAGCCACACCCAGCGCAGCGCGTGCCGTCGCTCGGTCTTGACCAGGAACGCGACGAGGATGCTGACGACGAGGGCCGCTTCCAGGCCCTCACGCAGGCCGATGAGCGCACTCGCGAACCACACGTCGTTCTCCCTGGTCGTCTGACTGAACCTCCTGGTTTTAGGTAAGGCTTCCCTGAAAGTCCAGGGGGAGTGACGCGGTCCGGAAGTGGACGAAACGTTCGAAGAGGTCTTGATCGGACGGGGTGCCTGGAAGCATCCGCAGGTCAGCGAGACCTGCGTCCTTCACATAACGAATCGGCCGCCGAGCACCGGTCGGCGACCCGCTTTACCGTCAGTTGGCTTCTTAATCCGAATGGGTCATCGCCCGGAAGCGTGGCGAAGTAACCTGACCGGGTGGCCGAAACCGCCGAGAGCACCGAAGCCCCGGAGCATCCAGCGCGCCCTCTGCCGCCGTACGTCCCCAGACTCGCTTTCGCGGGCGGGCTCGTACTCACGGGCGTGATCCTGATCATGACCGTCGGGGTGAACCGGCCGGAGGGGGAGGAGCCGCCGCCTCCACCGCCGCAGCCCCAGCCCGCGCTCGCGGTTCCGGACCAGAAGCCGCAGCCGGGGGTGGCGACGCCGCGGGCCGGGCTCGCCGCGCCGCCCGACCGGCCGACCGTTTCCGACGCGGCCGAACTCGAAACCTGGGCGAACCGGGTGGCCGCCAAGACCCGGCTCTCCGCCACCGATCTGTCCGCTTACGGCCGGGCCGAGATGTGGCTCCGGCGGCAGAAGCCGGGCTGTCACCTGTCGTGGGCGACCCTTGCCGGCATCTCTCACGTCGAGTCGGCGCAGGGCAGGCCTGGCCCGATCACGCTCCCTCACGACGTCTGGGCCAAACACGCCGCCCGCGCCAGAAGCGACGGGAAGCAGCCGGATCCGAAGGACCTCGACGACGCCGCCTTCACCACGGCCCGCTACCTGTGCGCCGCCGGCGACGACGTCGCCACTCCCGAAGGCTGGTGGAAGTCGATGCGGACGTTCGACCCGGCCGTTCCCTACAGCCAGGAAGTCTTCAGCGCGGCCGACGCCTACGCGGACGCCAGTGTCGCGCCCTGATCCTCCTGCACCAGATCGAAATTGAGCACCGTCGCCATCCGGTAGGCGTCGCCGGCCGCGACGACCAGCTGCGCCATCGGATCGACGACGTTCCCCGCCGCCCAGACGCCGTCCACGTTCGTCCGGCCCTGCGCGTCCACCGCGATCGCGCCGGTTTCGGTGCGCGCGCAGCCGACCTGGGCGAGCAGCTCGTCGTGCGGGACGAACTTCGGGCCGACGAACACGACGTCGCGTTCGACGACGTCGCCGTCGACCAGCCGGACACCGGTCAGCCGATCGTTCTCGACGGCGAGTTCGGACACCTTCCCGTCGACGATCCGGATGCCCAGCCCGGTCAGCTTCGCCCTGTCTTCGGCGGAGATCTGCTGCGTGTGCGTGAAGAACGTCAAGTCCTTGCTCCACTGCCAGACGATCAGCGCCTGGTGGACCGCCTTGTCGGAGGTGGCGAGTACGCCGAAGCGCTGATCACGCACCTCCCAGCCGTGGCAGTACGGGCAGTGCAGCACGTCGGTGCCGAAGCGCTCCGCGACGCCGGGGACGTCCGGCAGCTCGTCCGCGAGCCCGGTGGTCACGACGATCCGGCGCCCGCTGACCACCCGGCCGCCCGCCAGCTCCACCGCCTTGTCGTGCCGCAGCCGGTGCACGACGTCGTCGATGATCTCGACGCCGTAGCCGCGGACTTCGTCACGGCCTGTCTCCAGTAGTTCTTTGGGTGGAATCCCATCCCTGGTCAGGAAACCGTGCGCGTGCGCGGCCGGGGCGTTGCGCGGGGTGCCGCCGTCGATCACGACGACCTTGCGCCGCGCCCTGCCCAGGACCAGCGCCGCGCTCAGGCCCGCGACACCACCGCCGATGATCACCACGTCGAATTCGCTGTTCATGTTCCCGAGCATCCGTATCTGGTCGAAATCTGGCAAAGTTCGTTGCCGATTTGGCAAGCTGGGGGCATGGAGGACATCGAACGGCGGCTCGCCGAGGTCGGCCCGAAGCTCAAGCGGCTGCGCAAGGAACGCGGTACCACCCTGTCCGCGCTTTCGGAGACGACGGGGATCTCGGCCAGCACGCTCTCGCGGCTCGAATCGGGAACCCGGAAGGCGACCCTGGAGCTGCTGCTGACGTTGTCGGCGGCACATCAGGTCCCGCTCGACGAACTGGTCGGCGAGCCCGAGCCGTCCGACCCGCGGGTCCGGATGAAACCGCAGAAGTTCGGCAGGTTCACCGCCTGGGCGCTGACCGCGCAGCCGGGCCAGCCGCAGGCGTTCAAACTGCTGATCCCGGTGGAGGACATCGAGCCGGTGCAGCGGACGCACGAGGGCTACGAGTGGATGTACGTCCTCAGTGGACGGCTGCGGGCGCTGCTCGGCGCCCGTGACTTCACGATGGGGCCCGGCGAGGCCGCGGAGTTCGACACGCGGGTGCCGCACTGGTTCGGGAGCGCCGGACCGGGGCCGGTGGAGCTGCTGGTGCTGTTCGGCAAGCAGGGCGAGCGCGCCCACCTGCGGGCCAGGTCCAAATGAGAGCAAAGGTCCCTTGCTCCCCCGGCGACGGCCGGCGGGTCAGTCGCGCAACGCGATCCGCGCGCTGACCTCGCTGATCGCTTCCAGATACTCCGGGATCGGATGCATCGCGGACGCGATCCGCATCTGCGCGAGCGCCTCGGTCAACCGGCCGAGGCGCTGGAGGGTCCGCCCGAGCACGAACCGCGCGTAATGATCGGTCGGATCCAGTTCCAGCACCCGGGTGAAGGCGCGTTCGGCCCGCCGCAACTGCGCGGAGTGGAAGTACGCGCGGCCTGCCAGCAACTGCACACTCGGTTTGTCGGTTTCTTCCTCCAGCAAGGGCTCGAGGGCTTTGAGGGCGTCGAGCGGCCTGCGGCTTTCGACCAGCGCCTCCGCCTGGCGGAAGGCACGGAACCGAGACTCGCCGGACGAGTCCTGACCGGGTTCTGGGGCGGGTTCGGCATCCATCATGGTCCGCTCCACGATACGCCGGGGCAGGGCCGATCTCGACTGCTGAAACGGTCATGATGGACTGTCCTGCCATGAGCAGTGCCGAAGCGGATAGGCCCGAGAACGAGCCCGGTTACCTCGGGCTCGCGCCGTACCTCTACTACGCCGACGCCACCGAGGCGGTCGCGTGGCTGGTCAGAGTGTTCGGGTTCACCGAGGAGGTGCGCTTCGCCGACGCCTCCGGTGAGGTGTTCCAGGCCACCCTGTGCGCCGGACCGGCCAAGATCCAGCTGGCCGGGGTCGGTCCCGAATATTGGCAGGCCAAGGGTGTCGACGGCCCGGTCGGGCAGCTGAACATCGTCTACGTCGACGACGCCGACGCGCAGTACGAGCGGGTCCGCGCCGCGCTCGGCGACGACGCCGACCTCGACGCGCCCCAGGACCAGCCCTACGGCGCCCGCGTGTTCACCGTCTCCGACATCGGCGGCAACAGCTGGACCTTCTGGCAGCAGTTCTCCGACACGGTGGAGCTTCCGTCGGGCTGGCGGGAAGTCCGCGCAGGTGAACCAGCCACGGAGTAGGTCCTCTCGACGACCGATGTGGCGCGTGCCTCCAACGGGTGAACGGCGCCGACGGCTAGGCTGGGCCCCGTCACCGCAGGCACGACCCACATGAGGAGCATGGCGTGGCGCTCATCGAGCAGGTAGGCGCTCGCGAGATTCTGGACTCGCGAGGCAACCCGACGGTCGAAGTGGAGGTGGCTCTCGACGACGGCACGCTGGCGCGGGCCGCGGTCCCCTCGGGTGCGTCCACCGGCGAACACGAAGCCGTCGAGCTGCGTGACGGCGACACCGGCCGGTACAACGGCAAGGGTGTCGAGCGCGCGGTCTCGGCCGTCCTGGACGAGATCGGCCCGGACCTGGTCGGCACCGAAGCCGTCGACCAGCGCATCGTCGATCAGAAGCTCGTCGACCTCGACGGCACCCCGGCGAAGTCCCGCCTCGGCGCGAACGCCATCCTCGGCGTTTCGCTCGCCGTCGCGAAGGCCGCCGCGGAGTCGGCCGAGCTGGAGCTGTTCCGCTACCTCGGCGGGCCGAACGCGCACGTGCTGCCGGTGCCGATGCTGAACATCCTCAACGGTGGCGCGCACGCCGACACCGATGTGGACATCCAGGAATTCATGATCGCGCCGATCGGCGCCGAGTCGTTCCGCGAGGCCCTGCGCTGGGGCACCGAGGTCTACCACTCGCTGAAGTCGGTCCTGAAGGGCCGCGGCCTGGCCACCGGCCTGGGCGACGAAGGCGGCTTCGCGCCCAGCCTGAAGAACAACCGCGAAGCGCTCGACCTGATCCTTCAGGCGATCGAGAAGGCCGGGTACGCCCCGGGCCGTGACGTCGCGCTCGCGCTCGACGTCGCCGCGACCGAGTTCTTCTCCGACGGCGCGTACACCTTCGAAGGCACGAAGAAGAGCGCCGAGCAGATGTCCGCCTACTACGGCGAGCTCGTCCGCGACTACCCGCTCGTGTCCATCGAGGACCCGCTGAGCGAGGACGACTGGGACGGCTGGGTCCAGCTGACCACCGAGATCGGCGAGAAGGTCCAGCTGGTCGGCGACGACCTGTTCGTCACCAACCCGGACCGCCTCGAAGAGGGCATCACCCGCCGCGCCGCCAACGCGCTGCTGGTGAAGGTCAACCAGATCGGCACGCTGTCGGAGACCCTCGACGCGATCTCGCTCGCCACCTCGTACGGCTACAAGTCGATGATGAGCCACCGGTCCGGCGAGACCGAGGACACCTTCATCGCGGACCTGGCCGTCGCGACCGGTGTCGGCCAGATCAAGACCGGCGCCCCGGCGCGCGGCGAGCGGATCGCCAAGTACAACCAGCTGCTCCGCATCGAGGAGACCCTCGCCGACGCGGCGCGCTACGCCGGCGACCTCGCGTTCCCGCGGTTCAGCGCCGAGGGATAGTCAGCCATGGCAGACCGGGGGAGGGCGCGGACCCGTCGTAGCGGGCGTGCGGACGGTGGTGGCTCCGGCAGGGGCCGCCGGCCGGAGAGTGCCCGCCGCACGACGACCAACGAGGTCCGCGCCCGAACCCGGCTGCGCCGCAGCCTGGCGGCGAAAAGGGCATCGGGCGCCGCGAAGGTGCTCGGCATGTCCACCACCCGCCGGGCCGCGGTGGTGGCGATCGTGGTGTGCGCGCTCGCGTTCACCATCGCCGTCCCGCTGCGCACGTACCTCAGCCAGAAGTCCGAGGTGAACGAGCAGCAGCAGTTGCAGTCCGAACTGCAGCGGAGCGTCGCCCAGCTGGAAGGCCGCAAGGCCGAGCTGAGCGACCCCGCGCAGATCGAGGCCGAGGCTCGCAAGCGCTTCGGTTTCGTGAAACCCGGCGAGACGCCTTACATCGTGCAGCTCCCCGAGGACAAGCCGCCCGAGCAAGGCGAGCCGCAAGGCCAGCAGCCGGTGCCCGCGGGCTCCTGGTACGAGAAGCTGTGGGATCAGGTCGCGGGCGGCTGAACCACCCCCTTTAGCCTTAGGGGTGTGAACAGCACGGAAAAGTCTTCATACGAGCCTGTGACCGACGCCGACCGCGAGATCATCGCGGAACAGCTCGGCCGGGCACCCCGTGCGCTGCGCGCCGTCGCCGCGCGCTGCCCGAGCGGCCACCCGTCGGTCGTGCAGACCAGCCCCCGCCTCGACGACGGCACCCCGTTCCCGACGCTCTACTACTTGACCTGCCCGAAGCTGACGTCGATGGTCGGCACACTCGAGGCGTCCGGGCTGATGAAAGAGATGACCGACCGGCTCGCGGAGGACCCCGAGCTGGCGGCCGCCTACCAGAAGACCCACGAGAGCTACCTCGCCGAACGCGACGCCATCGACTCGCTCGGCCACGAGGTCAGCGCGGGCGGGATGCCCGGCCGCGTCAAATGCCTCCACGTCCACCTCGCGCACACGCTCGCCGCCGGCCCCGGCGTGAACCCGTTCGGCGACGAGACCCTCGCGCTGCTCAAGGCCAACGGCTGGCCGTCGGGCGACTGCCAGGGGTAACGCCGACGCCCGGTGTACAGATAGTTCCTCCAGGTGGGTTAATTCCCTCTTCGTCGGCCAACTCGTCCTCCCCTATGGGGTGAAACCGGTCACCGTATGCGGCAGGCTGGGCACGGTCGAGCGTTGTCGGGGTGGGGAAGTACCGGATCGCCGAGCCGCGATCCGCCGGGAGGGTTCTGAGGTATGCGCGTGAGGCACGTGCCAGGCGCGGTGACCGGTCATGTCCGGAGACTCTGTCTCCGGCACCGCACGATCGCCGCGGTGACCGGAGGTGTCCTCGCCATCGTCCCGGCCGGTGCCGCGGTCGTGGGTGCCGGCAGCTGGGCCGCGACGGCGAGCACGGTCCATACCGACAACGTCGCCCTCGTCGGCGGCTATGACCCGAAGAACCCGCTCGTCCAGCAGATCGGCGTCGACGGCAGCCTGCCGAACGCGCCCACCCCGCTCCCGCTCCCCGCGGACGAACTCCCCAACGGTCCGCTCGGCATCCCGGTCACCGCGCTCGCCGCGTACCGCAACGCCGCCGACATCCTCACCGCCGAACAGCCCGGCTGTCACATCGACTGGGCGCTGATCGCCAGCATCGGCCGGATCGAGTCCAACCACGCGCGCGGCGGTTACGTCGACGCGAAGGGCAACACCCTCGAACCGATCCTCGGCCCGCAGCTCAACGGAGCCGGACCGTTCGCGGCCATCCCGGACACCGACGGCGGGAAATACGACGGCGACACGGTGTGGGACCGCGCCGTCGGCCCGACGCAGTTCATCCCGTCGACCTGGGCCCGCTACGCCTCCGACGGCAACGGCGACGGCGAGTCCAATCCGAACAACATCTTCGACGCGGCGCTGGGCACCGGCCGGTACCTGTGCTCCGGCGGCCTCGATCTGTCCAAACCGGACCAGTTGCGCGCGGCCGTGTTCCGCTACAACAACTCCGAGACCTATGTGAACACCGTGCTGATCTGGGCCGAGGCCTACCGCACGGGAGTGATGCCGACGCCGGACAGCAAGGTGCCCGTCGGCGCCCCGAACGCGGCCGCCGCCCCGCCGCCCACTTCGGTGCCGCCGCCTCCGTTGCCGTCGACGCCGCCCGGTTCGGTGACACCGCCGCCGTCGAGTTCGCTGCCACCGACCAATTCGGGTTCGAAATCGAACTCGCCTTCGTCGAAGCCGGGGACCACTTCGAACACGTCGACGCCCCCGACGTCGACTTCGCTGCCACCCTGCCCGACAGGGAGCCCGACTTCGACCTCGCCGAGCACATCGACGAGCCCCAACCCGACGCCGACGTGTACGCCGCCGCCCAGCTCGGACGAGTCAGCCAGCACCAAACCCACCTGATCGGCATTGACTAGGCTGAACGCATGCCTCGTGTTGCCGCGATCGACTGTGGGACCAACTCCATCCGCCTGCTCGTCGCCGAGCTGACGCCCCGTCACGACGGGACGGTCGACCTGCGCGACCTGCACCGCGAGATGCGGATCGTCCGCCTCGGCCAGGGTGTGGACGCCACCGGGAAGCTGGCCCCCGAGGCGCTCGAACGCACCCGGAAGGCGCTGGCCGACTACACGATCGCCGCGCGCCGCAAGGGCGTGGAGAAGGTCCGCATGGTCGCGACGTCGGCGACCCGCGACGCGAGCAACCGCGACGAGTTCTTCGCGATGACCCGCGAGGTGCTCGGCACCGAGGCCGAAGTCATCAGCGGCGACGAAGAGGCGCGGCTGTCCTTCACCGGCGCCGTCGGCGAGCAGGATCCCGACGACGGTCCCTTCGTGGTGGTCGACATCGGCGGTGGCTCGACCGAGCTCGTGGTCGGGACCTGGGACGGCCGTCAGGCCGAGGTGATCGCGGCCAAGTCGGTCGACATCGGCTGCGTGCGGATC
This sequence comes from Amycolatopsis sp. NPDC089917, assembly GCF_040684635.1. NCBI lineage: Bacteria > Bacillati > Actinomycetota > Actinomycetes > Pseudonocardiales > Pseudonocardiaceae > Amycolatopsis > Amycolatopsis sp. NPDC089917. The sequence goes on from NZ_JBFBGL010000011.1 coordinate 11,650, forward strand.
ACCGAACGCGCGCTGAAATCCGACCCGCCGACCGCGGGCGAGATCGCCGAAGCCCGCGAGCTGGCCGCCAAGGTGCTCGCCGAGGCCTTCGACGTCGTGGACGTGTCCACCGCCAAGACGTGGATCGGTGTCGCCGGGACGGTCACGACCCTGACTGCCGTGGCACAGGGACTGTCGGAGTACGACTCCGAGCGAACCCACCTTTCGAAGCTGTCCCACGCCGACATCGACCGCGTCGCGCAGTCGCTCCTCACGGCCGACCACGCGACCCGCGCCGCGAACCCGGTGATCCACCCCGGCCGGGTCGACGTGATCGGCGGCGGCTCGGTGATCGTGCAGGTGCTGGCGGAGCAGTTCGCCACGCGCGGTGGTCCCGGCGAACTGGTGATCTCCGAGCACGACATCCTCGACGGGATCGCGTTGTCACTGGCGTGAGAACGGGGTTTTCTGTTGCGTGAAGCCATTTCTTTCGGTGATCAAGTGGTGACCTCCAGTCCGGATTAGACCATTCGGCGCAGCCCGGTTCCTACCAAGGTTGTGCTCTGACCGGGTGGTCCCGGATACCGTCACCCATTTGCAACACCAACGCACTGTGATCGCCTTCACCTGTCCCATAGCGTCGTCTCACCTTCTGGGCGGTGGGGCGCGACCAGCGCTCGCCGGACTATCCGACGACGAGAGTTGGAGGGGACATGCGGGCTTCACGCGGGTTCTGGGGAGCGACGGCGGTGGTGGCCACGGCGGCCCTGCTGCTGACGGCCTGTGGGGGTGGTGGATCCAAGGACGACAAGGGATCCGGCGCCGCTGACGCCAACGCGGCGGTCTCGGTCTACGGCACCGAGCCGGAGAACTCGCTGATTCCCGCCAACACCAACGAACTCGGTGGGTCCAAGGCGCTCAAGCCGGTCTTCTCGGCGCTGGTCGGCTACAAATCCGACACCGCCGAGCCGTACAACCTGATGGCCGAATCGATCACGACGTCGGATTCGAAGGTCTTCGACATCAAGATCAAAAAGGGCTGGAAGTTCCACGACGGGACCGAGGTCAAGGCCAAGAACTTCGTCGACGCCTGGAACTACAGCGCGAACGGCAAGAACGGCATGCAGAACGCGTCGTTCTTCGAGCAGATCCAGGGCTACGACGAGATCAGCGCCAAAGAGCCGACGGTCAAGGAGATGTCCGGGCTCAAGGTCATGAACGACTACGAGTTCCAGGTCACCCTCAAGGGCCCGTTCTCGGTGTTCGCCACCAAGATCGGCTACCTCGCTTTCGCGCCGCTGCCGGACAAGTTCTTCGCCGACCCGGAGGCGTTCGCCAAGGCCCCCATCGGAAACGGGCCGCTGAAGTTCGTTTCGCGCACGCCCAACCAGAACATGAAGCTCACCCGCTTCGACGAGTACCAGGGCGAGGACAAGGTCAAGTTCAAGGACCTGGAAGTCCGCATCTACACCAGCCAGGAGACCGCGTACCAGGATCTGCTGAGCAACCGCCTCGACTTCATGGAGGCGCTCCCGCCATCGGCGAAGGCAGGCGGTAAATACAAGGCTGACCTCGGTCAGCGCCTGGTCGAAGGGAACCTGCTCGGCATCAGCGCGCTCGCGCTCCCGTACTACGTCCCGGGCTACGACAACCTGGACCTGCGCAAGGCGATCTCGATGGCGATCGACCGCGAGCAGATCGTCAAGACCGTCATGAACGACACCTACGTTCCGGCCGACGGCTATGTTTCGCGTGGTATCGAGGGATACCGGCCCGGTGTCTGCGAGTTCTGCAAGTTCGATCCGGCCAAGGCCAAGGAGCTCTTCGCGAAGTCCGGCTTCACCGGCAAGCTGACCATCGCTTCGAACGCCGACGGCGGCCGCAAGGAGCCGCTGGTCGCGGCGTGCAACAGCATCAAGAACGCGCTCGGCGTCGAATGCGACTTCGTCCCGGCGACCGACTTCGGCCAGTGGCGCAGCATCGTCAACAACCGCCAGCTGACCGGCATGGGCCGCTCCGACTGGTCGGCCGACTACCCGTCGATCGAGAACTACTTGAACCCGCGCTACAAGAGCACCGGTTCGTCGAACGACTCCACGTACAAGAACCCGGCCGTGGACGCGCTGCTGAACCAGGCCGACCAGACCGCCGACAAGACGGCCGCGATCAAGCTGTACCAGCAGGCCGAGGATCTGATCGCGAAGGATCTGCCGCAGATCCCCGTGTGGGAAGAGAAGGGCGTCGGCGGCAAGTCGAACCGCCTGAAGACCGCGAAGCTCGACTTCGGTCGTCTCGCGGACTACTCGTCCATCGAGGTCGCGGCGAAGTAATCGCGTGGTCGTGCCGGCCGGGAGCGCCCCGCTCCCGGCCGGCCGGACCCCGGCTCCCACCACGCGATCCCCCAGGACGGCACGCCCATGCCCCAGTACATCCTTCGACGCCTACTCCAACTCGTCCCGGTCTTCTTCGGTACGACTTTCCTCATCTACGCCCTCGTGTGGGCGGTGCCCGGTGACCCGTTCGCCGGCAAATGCGGTCAGGTCGCCTGCCCGCCCGCCTACATCGAGATGATGACCGACAAGTTCAACCTCGACGATTCGATCTTCGTCCAGTACTTCAAGTACCTCGGCAACCTGTTCACCGGCGACTGGGGCGAGACCTTCAACGGCGTCTCGGTCGGCGAGCTGATCGGGAACGCCTATCCGGTGACCGTCCGGCTCGCCCTCATCGCGGTGGCCATCGAAGCGATCATCGGCCTGTCCGCCGGTATCCTGACCGGCCTGCGCGGCAAGGGTTTCCTCGACAACCTCGTGCTGATGTCCACCACGTTCCTGATCTCGATCCCGGTGTTCGTCACCGCGATCGTGCTCCAGATCGTCCTCGGTTCGGAACTGGGACTCATCGACGCGAGCGTGTCCGAGGACGCCACGATCGGCGAACTGATCGTGCCCGGAATCGCGCTCGGCAGCCTGTCCATGGCCTACATCGCCCGCTTGACCAGAACGAGCATCGCCGAGAACCGGCACGCCGACTACGTCCGCACGGCCGTCGCGAAAGGACAGCCGCGCAGCCGGGTCGTCGGTGTGCACCTGCTCCGGAACTCGGTGATCCCGGTGCTGACCTTCATCGGCACCGACATCGGCGCGCTCATGGGCGGGGCCATCGTCACCGAAGGCGTGTTCAACATCAACGGCATCGGCGGGCTCATCTTCCGCGGCATCCAGAACCGGGAGGGCGCCACCGTCACCGGCGTCGTTGTCCTGCTGGTGATGGTCTACCTGTTGGTGAGTCTCATCGTCGACCTGCTCTACGCCGTTCTCGACCCGAGGATCCGTTATGACTGACCCCAATGTGGCCGGCGGCGTGTCCTCCGTGGACGTCGCGAGCGCCGGCGTCGCCGACGATTCCGCGGTGGCGCACAAGCCGCGCAGTCTCGGCGGCGACGCGTGGCGGATGCTGCGCAAGCGGCCGTCGTTCATCGTCTCCGCCGCCATCATCGCGCTCGTCGTGCTCATCGCGATCGCGCCCGACCTGTTCAGTTCCCGGCCCGCCGGGTTCAGCGATCTGCTCCACGCCAACGAAGGACCGTCCGCGGACGCCTGGTTCGGATACGACAACCAGGGCTACGACGTCTACGCGCGGACCATCCACGGCGCGCGGGCTTCGCTGCTGGTCGGGATCTTCGCGACGGTGCTGACGATCCTGATCGGCTCGGTGGTCGGGATCGTCGCGGGCTACTACGGCCGTCTCGTCGACAGCCTGTTCTCGCGGGTGGGCGACATCTTCGCGGCGCTGCCGTTCGTGCTCGGCGCGATCGTCATCCTGACCACGTTCAACGCCCCCGGCTCGAACCCCGGCGCGGTCACGATCATCGTGCAGGTGGTCGTCTCGATCGCGGCGCTGAGCTGGCCGGTGGCGATGCGCATCATGCGGTCGGCGACGCTGGTGGCCAAGCAACTCGACTACGTCAAGGCCGCGCGCGGGCTCGGTGCGAGCACCCCGCGCATCGTGTTCCGGCATCTGCTGCCCAACACGGTCGCGCCGGTGCTCGTCTACGGGACCATCGCGCTCGGCGCGTTCATCGGCGCGGAGGCGACCCTGGCGTACCTAGGCGTCGGCGTGCGGCCGCCGGTCGTGTCGTGGGGCGTGATGATCAGCGACGCGCGGGACTACTTCCGGGTGAACCCGCACATGCTGCTGTTCCCGGCCGGTTTCGTCACCATCACCGTGCTCGCGTTCGTCATGCTCGGTGACGGGATCCGCGACGCGCTCGACCCGAAGGCCCGGTGATCGGCTGTGACCGACGAATTGCTGCTGGAAGTGGAAGACCTCCACGTCGAATTCCGGACCTCGGACGGTGTCGCGACCGTGCTGAACGGCGTCGACTACTCCGTGCACGCCGGGGAAACCCTTGCCGTGCTGGGAGAATCGGGTTCGGGCAAGAGCGTGACCGCGCAGACGGTGATGGGCATCCTCGACAGCCCGCCCGCCGTCGTCACCGGCGGCGCCGTCCGTTACCGCGGCGAGGATCTGCTCACCGCCACGGAAGAACGGCGTCGTGAAGTGCGGGGCGGGGAGATCGCGATGATCTTCCAGGACGCGCTCTCCGCGCTGAACCCCGTCTTCACCGTGGGTTTCCAGATCGAAGAGCAGTTGCGGGTCCGGCTCGGGATGTCCAAAAAGGACGCTCGTAAACGGGCGATCGAACTGCTCGACATCGTGCGCATCCCCGCCGCCGCGCGCCGGGTCCGCGAGTACCCGCACCAGTTCTCGGGTGGGATGCGGCAGCGCGCGATGATCGCGATGTCGCTCGCGCTCGACCCCGATCTGCTGATCGCGGACGAGCCGACGACCGCGCTCGACGTCACCGTGCAGGCCCAGATCATGGACCTGCTGGCCGAGATCCAGGCGGAACGGCGGATGGGGCTGATCCTCATCACCCACGACCTGGCGGTCGTCGCCGAGGTCGCTGACCGGATCGCCGTGATGTACGCGGGCCGGATCGTCGAGCAGGCCGACGTCACCGAGCTGTTCCGCTCGCCGGGGCATCCCTACACCGAAGCGCTGATGGCCTCGCTGCCGCGGCTCGACCTCAAAGGACAGACGCTGGAGACCATCAAGGGCCTGCCGCCGAGCCTGCTGAACGTGCCGCCCGGCTGCCCGTTCCATCCGCGCTGTCCGCGGGCGGAGAGCCGATGCGAGACCGAACGGCCGGCCCTGCACACCCTCGGCTTCGGCCGGGTCAGCGCCTGCCATTTCGCCGACGAGGTGGTGAGCGGCCGTGTCTGAGCCCATCCTGCGGGTCGAGAACCTGGTGAAGTACTTCCCGGTGCGGGCCGGGATCCTCTTCAAGCGCACGATCGGCCAGGTGAAGGCCGTCGACGGCGTCTCCTTCGATCTCATGCCGGGGGAGACCCTCGGTGTGGTGGGCGAATCCGGCTGTGGCAAGTCCACGCTGGCCCAGGTGCTGATGCGCCTGGAGGAACCCACGGGCGGGCTCGCGACCTTCGAAGGCCGCGACATCTTCGCCTTGCGGGGAGCCGAACTCCGGAAGCTGCGGCGCGAGATCCAGATCGTGCTGCAGGATCCGTACACCTCGCTGAACCCGAGGATGACGGTCGGCGACATCGTCGGCGAACCGTTCGAGATCCACACCGAGGTGGCGCCGAAGGGATCGCGGGCGGCGAAGGTGCGGGAGCTGCTCGACGTCGTCGGGCTGAATCCCGAGCACATCAACCGCTATCCGCACCAGTTCTCCGGCGGGCAGCGGCAGCGCATCGGGATCGCGCGGGCGCTGGCGTTGCGGCCGAAGGTCATCATCTGCGACGAACCGGTTTCCGCGCTGGACGTCTCGATCCAGGCGCAGGTGATGAACCTGCTCGGCGAACTGCAAAAGGAATTCGGTCTCTCCTACGTTTTCATCGCACACGATCTGTCCGTTGTCCGTCACCTTTCCACCCGGGTCGCGGTGATGTATCTCGGCAAGATCGTGGAAATGGGAACGGAAGAGGAGATCTACGAACACCCGTCGCATCCGTACACGCAGGCGCTGCTGTCCGCGGTTCCGGTCGCGGATCCGGCGTTACGCGGGCAGCGGCAGGTGATCCGCCTGGAAGGTGACGTGCCCAGCCCGCTGGACCCGCCGTCCGGCTGCCGGTTCCGCACCCGGTGCTGGAAGGCGCAGGACATCTGCGCGGATCAGGAACCCGAATTGATCACGCGGGCAGGTGGCCATTTGTCCGCCTGTCATTTCGCGGAGGAGAAAACGGTCGTCCCCTGACTTTCGTAGGGACTTCGTTGATAACCGGAGAACGCTGACGTAGTTTGCGTGAATAGTTTCTTCAGGAGGCAGGAAGTGAAAAAGCCCAGATCTCTCGTGGTCGCGCTGGCGGTACCGCTGTTCGGAGCGATCGTCGCTGCTCCGGTGGCGTCCGCGCAACCCGCGCTTTCCGGTGCGGCGACCGAATTCTCCGTCCTGGCGCGCGAAGGTCAAAGCGTCGCTTCGGTGGAGCGGGCGATCCGCGCCGCCGGTGGGTCCGTCGTGACCAGCAACGCCGCGGTCGGTCTCGTCACCGCGACCGCGCCCGCCAACGGTTTCACCGAGCGGGTCTCCACGGACCGCTCGGTTTTCGGCGCGGCCAAAGCGAAGCCGATCGGCACCGCGCCGAAGGACGACAAGGCGAAGCCCAAGCCGAACGTCGTCGAGAAGGAGAGCCGCGGCGCCAAGTCGGCCAAGAAACCGGCCCAGCCGTCGGCCGTCGGCATGGACCCGCTCGACGATCAGCTCTGGGGCCTCAAGTCGGTCCGCTCGGACCTCTCGCGCACCAAGCAGCCCGGTGACAAGCGCGTGAAGGTCGGCATCATCGACACCGGTGTCGACGCGAGTCACCCGGACATCGCGCCGAATTTCGACCGCGCGGCGTCGCGGAACTTCACGAAGGACATCGTCGCCGACGTCAACGGCACCGTCGTCGACGGGCCGTGTGAATTCCGCGGCTGTGTCGACCCGGTGGACCACGACGACAACGGGCACGGCACGCACGTCGCCGGCACCATCGGCGCCGCCGCGAACGGTTTCGGTGTCTCGGGCGTCGCGCCGAACGTGACGCTGGTGAACATCCGCGCCGGGCAGGACTCGGGCTTCTTCTTCCTGCAGTCGACCGTGGACGCGATCACCTACGCCGGTGACGCCGGTATCGACGTCGTCAACATGTCCTTCTACACGGACCCCTGGCTGTACAACTGTGCCGCGAACCCCGCGGATACGCCCGCGCAGCAGGCCGAGCAGCGCACCATCATCGAGGCGACGACCCGCGCGCTGAACTACGCGCACCGCAAGGGCGTCACCCAGGTCGTCTCGCTGGGCAACCAGCACAGCGACCTCGCCGCCCCGCAGCCGGACGCGTCGAGCCCGGGCTTCCCGTCGAACAGCACGCACCCGCGGCAGATCGACAACAGCTGCCTCTCGATGCCCATCGAAGGCCCGCACACGATCGGTGTCTCGTCCTTCGGTCCTTCGCAGGCGAAGGCGGACTACTCGAACTACGGTGTTGAGCAGATCTCGGTCTCCGCTCCCGGCGGATACTTCCGCGACTACTTCGGCACCCCGTGGTACCGCACGGTCGAGAACGAGATCCTCTCGACGTACCCGCGCAACGTCGGCGTCGCGGAAGGCAACATCGACGCGGCCGGGAACATCACGCCCGCCGGTGTCACCGCGGGTGTCCAGAAGGCGACCGCCGCCGACGGCCGCGTCGGCTACTACCAGTGGCTGCAGGGGACGTCGATGGCGTCGCCGCACGCGACCGGTGTCGCGGCGCTCATCGTTTCGCAGTACGGCAAGGGCTCGCGCGACTTCGGGATGGACCCGGACGCCGTGCAGCGGGTACTCGAAGGCACGGCTTCGGACATCGCCTGCCCGGTGCCGCGGACCGTCGACTACCTGAAGGAAGGCCGGGACGCGTCGTTCACCGCGACCTGCACCGGTGACGCTTCGTTCAACGGCTTCTACGGCCATGGCGCCGTGGACGCCTGGTCGGCCGTCACTCGCGGCTCGGAGTTCCTGCGAGGCTGATCGTTCGGTCCCTCTGGAGCCGCTTCGGTCTGCTGTCCGGCTGCGGCGCCGCGGGAGTGTCATGAAAGGGTCGTTCAGGACGTTTCTTGTCCTGAACGACCCTTTCATGACACTGGGGAGAAGGTCAGGCGGAGCGTTTTCGGGCTGGGACGACGGTTACCGCCGGTCTCGGCCGGGACGCGGCCCATTTGCGGGCCGCACGAAGTTCACTGACAACCGCCTTGGGATCGGAACGCAGTTTGCTCGGCAAGGTCTGCACGACGACGATTCCGCTCGCCGCGTAGCGATTGTTCCGTTCGATGGTCTTCTTGAAGAGCTCACCCTTCTGATGGAACTCCCAGGAGTCGATCTCCCAGGCCAGGGCGACTTCGTCGTCCCAGAGATCGGCCATGGCGATGAACCGGCCGTCTCGATCGAAGAGTTTGACGTTGCACAAGGGATCCGGAAGACCCGCGCTGCGCCAGAGTGCGACGGCGTCCAGCTCCGGTACGGATCGAACGTCGTCCACGAGCCTGCGCAGCACCGACCTCGGCAGTGCGGTGCCCCTGCGGCTGCCGGAATCCAGCTCGGCCACCAGATCATGGTGCGTGCACAAGCCTGATTCGAGAGCTTCGAGCAGGGTCGCGCTCACGAGATCGAAATCCCGAACCCGGCGGAGCCCGTCGAGAACCGCCCGATGGGGCGGAGCGAGAGGTACACCGTCGAGGGAGACCGGTGCGGGGAAGTGTTTGGTCCGCTCAACGATGGTGAAGTTCGCGCTGGTGAATTTGTGGTCTTCGGGAACGAGTACATGAACCGCTCTGGTCTTGGGCGCCGGCGCCAGCCCGTAAAAGCGGAGCGCTTCGAAGCCGGTCACCATGCCTCGGCGATCACAATGCATCAGCGCAGCTTCGATGCGCTGACGAGTCGTCGGCGGTGTTCGGGACAAGAGGACGATGCCCGGCAGCAGATGTGTCCACGGACCGCCGGGCTGGCATCTGCGATAGGTCGTGCGCTGAGGCACGCCCAGCTGTTCGAGCCGCCAAGCCGTGATGACGCCGTGGCTGCTGTGCTCGAGTAGTAGGGATTGGGCTCGGACGAGCTTAGTTGCGGTCATGGGCGGGATCGTCGCCCCGGACCCCGACAGAATCCGCCCCGGACATGTCATGAAAGGGTCGTTCAGGACGAAAAACGTCCTGAACGACCCTTTCATGACACTCTTTGGAGCCGACCGCAGGGCTCTGAGGAGCTACTTCTCGGTGGCCGCCTTGATGAACTTCGCCAGGTCCTTCGACTGCCGCACCCGGGTCTCCTCGTGCACGTACATCATGTGCCCGGCCGGGTAGTAAGCCGTGTCGATGTTCTCCCGCAGTTCCTCCGGAATCTGCAAACGTGCCAACACGTGCTCCGAAGCGAAGTAAGGCGTAGCGCCGTCGTAGTGGCCGAAGGCGACATGCACCCGAAGGTGCGGGTTCGCCCGCATCGCCGAGGCGAGCGAGTCCACAGAGGACACCGAGCGGCCCTCGAAGTCCGAGTACGACCAGGCTTTGAAGACCTCCGTCGAGAGGATCTCGTACGGCAGGTCGTTCTCGTAGCCGAGTTCGGCGCGCACGTAGTGGTTGAGCCCGCCGGTGTAGGCGCCGATGATCCGCGAGATCGACGGGTCGTCGCTCATGTGCTCACGGCCGCCGTCCGGTTCCCAGGTGGTGAACCGGCCGTCCATCCGGCCGACGACGCGTCTCTTGTCCCGCAGCAGCTCGGTGAAGTACCGGACGTGCTCGATCCGCAGGTTGACCCGGTCCACATAGGACTCGCTCAGTCCCGTCAGGGAGGCGAGGGTCGCCACCGCTTCGGTGCGGTCCTGTGTGGACAGACGCGCGCCGCGTGCGAGAGCCCAAGGGAGTTCCTTGGCGGCGAAGTCCTCGGCGTCCGCGAGGACGTCGTCGAGCGGGCGGTCGCCGTGCAGGCCGTGGTAGTGCGCGATCGCCGCGTACGTCGGCACGTACAGCGAGTACGGCAGGTCGTTGCCCTCGGTGAACCGCAGGGTGCCCAGGTCCAGCACCGAGGAGATCAGCAGGAGCCCGTTCAGGTACATCCCGTGGCGTTCCTGCAGGTGCGACGCCAGCCCGGCGGCGCGGAGCGTGCCGTACGACTCGCCGGCGAGGAACTTCGGCGAGAGCCAGCGCTTTTCCCGCGACACCCACAGTCGGATGACCTCGCCGATGGACTCGATGTCGGCGGTGAACCCGTGGTACTCCTTGGCCTTCTCGCCGTCCACGGCACGCGAATAGCCGGTCGACACCGGGTCGATGAACACCAGGTCGCTGTGCGCCAGCAGGGTTTCCTGGTTGTCGGTCAGGCCGTAGGGCGGCGCGACCGGGTCGTCGACGTCGCCGGACAGCACACGGCGCGGGCCGAGCAGGCCCATGTGCAGCCAGACGCTCGCCGAGCCGGGCCCGCCGTTGAACGCGAAGGTGACCGGGCGCGTGCCGGGTTCCGCGTCGTCGAGCGTGTAGGCGGTCACGAACACCTCGGCCTTGGCCTTGTGGCCCTCGGACTTCCCGTCGGTGACGACCTCCTTCCGCAGCACGATCCGTCCGGTCCGGGCGGTGTAGGCGAGCTTGCGCCGCTTGAGCGTCAGCGTGTGCTTCGTGGTGACCAGGTCGTCGGTCGGCTCGACCTTGGTTTCCACCGACGGGGTGTCCTGCTCGTCGGCGGCCTTCGCATCGGGATTGGTGTCCGGCATGACTCCAACTTACTGGCAGTCTGTACGGGTGGACATCGTCACGGCGCATGATCGCCCGAACACGCCCGGCCAGGCGATCGAGATCCAGGAAACCCTGCGTGGCCTTGTCGATCTCGAGGATCGGTGTCCACAAGAGATCGTCACGGTCACCGGCCTGGACGTCGCCTACGACGAGGGCAGCGGCCTCATCGCCGCCGCCGCGGTCACGCTCGAAACCTCCGGATTCCGTGTCGTGGAAAAACGCACCGTGGTCTCCGAGGTCTCGTTCCCGTACGAACCGGGCCTTTTCGCCTTCCGTGAGCTGCCCCCGCTGCTCGACGCCCTCCGCGCGCTCGATCACGTCCCGGATCTCCTGGTCTGCGACGGGCACGGACTGGCGCACCCGCGCCGGTTCGGGCTGGCGTGCCACGTCGGAGTCGTGACCGGTCTGCCGTCCATCGGGGTGGGCAAGACGCGGTTCATCGGTGAGCACGACGAGCCCGGAGCGGAACGCGGTTCACGCGCGCCGCTGCTGGACGACGGCGAGGTCGTCGGCGCCGTCTTGCGGACCCGGGACGGCGTGAAACCCGTTTACGTCTCCGTCGGCCACCGGATCTCGCTGGACAACGCGTGCCGCCAGGTGCTGCGGTTGTGTCCCGCGTTCCGTCAGCCGGAGACGACCCGGCACGCCGATCGTCTCGCCCGCGACGCGTTGAAGGAGGCGTTATGAGGTTCCGTTCCCTCGCCGAGCTCGACGCCGAGGTCGTCGGCTGCCGCGCCTGTCCGCGGCTGGTCGCGTGGCGAGAGGAGATCGCCCAGGTCAAACGCGCGGCCTTCGCCGGTGAGACCTATTGGGCCCGGCCGGTGCCCGGATTCGGCCCGCCGGACGCCTCGCTGGCGATCGTCGGCTTGGCGCCGTCGGCACATGGTGCGAACAGGACCGGCCGGATGTTCACCGGCGACCCGTCCGGTGACGTCCTGTTCAAGGCGCTTCACCGGGTCGGTGTCGCCTCGCAGCCGACGTCGACCCGGATAGGTGACGGCCTCGAACTGCGGGGGACCCGGATGGTCGCCCCGGTGAGATGCGCGCCACCCGCCAACAAGCCCACACCTGAGGAACGGGACACCTGCCGATCCTGGCTCGCGGACGAGCTCCGGTTGCTGAAGCCGACCCTGAAGGCCGTCGTGGTGCTCGGCGCGTTCGGCTGGCAAGCGCTCCTGCCGGTGCTCGCCGAGGCGGGTTGGACGGTGCCCACGCCACGCCCGAAGTTCGGCCACGGGACCGAGGTGGAACTCGGCGACCTGCGCCTTTTCGGCTGTTACCACGTGTCGCAGCGCAATGTCCAGACCGGCAGGCTGACGCTTGACATGGTGTGCGACGTCCTGGCCTCCGCGACCTCGGTGGCCGGTCTGAACTGAATCGGTGCGGAAGCCGTGGCGACGCTGGTCACAGCGAGATGGGGTACACGAGCGATCTCAGCTGATGGGTGCGACTATAGGAATATGGCTGGTGTTAAGTCGGAACCGACACGGATCCTCGTCCTCGGTGGTGGGTACGTCGGGCTCTACACGGCGTACGGGCTCCAAAAGATGCTCCGGGCCAACGAAGCGTCCGTGACGGTCGTTGATCCGCAGCCGCACATGACCTATGCCCCTTTCCTGCCCGAGGCGGCGGCCGGTGCGATCGAACCGCGGCACGTGGTCGTGCCGCTGCGGCGCGTGCTCAAGCGCTGCCACGTGCTCACCGCGCGCGTGACGAAGATCGAGCACGAGCGCAAGGCCGTCACGGTCGAGGCCGCCGATGGGCACGTCGAGCAGCTGAACTACGACGTCCTCGTGGTCGCGCTCGGCGCGGTGGCTCGCATCCTGCCGATCCCGGGCCTGGTCGAGGAAGGCATCGCCTTCAAGACCATCGGCGAGGCGATCTACCTGCGCAACCACGTCATGACGAAGCTGGACGAGGCCGCCAGCACGCTCGACCCCGAGCAGCGCAAGCGCCTGTTGACGTTCACCGTCGTCGGCGGCGGGTTCGCCGGTATCGAGGCGCTCGCCGAGCTCGAGGACATGACCCGCTTCGCGGTGGAGAACTACTACCCGAACCTCAAGGTCAAGGACATCCGCTGGGTGCTCGTCGAGGCGGCCGGGCGGATCCTCCCCGAGGTGCGCGAGACGCTCGGTGTGTACACCGTCGAGCAGCTCGAGAAGCGCGGCATCGAAGTCTATTTGTCGACAGCGGCGAAGTCGTTCGAGAACGGCCACGTCGTGCTCTCGGACGGCACCGAGTTCGACACCGACACGATCATCTGGACCGCCGGCGTGAAGGCGAACCCGGTGCTCGCGAGCTCGGACCTGCCGCTGGACAAGCGCGGCCGCGTCGAGGCCACCGCCGCGATGCAGGTCGTCGGGCACCCCGACGTCTGGACCGCCGGCGACAACGCCGCCGTGCCGGACCTTTCGCGCACCGAGCAGGACCCGACCGCGACCTGCCCGCCGAACGCGCAGCACGCCGTTCGCCAGGCGCGTCTGCTGTCGAAGAACATCATCAAGGTGATCCGCGGCGGCAAGCCGAAGGACTACTACCACAAGAACCTGGGTGCGGTGGCCAGCCTCGGCCTGCACAAGGGTGTCGCCGACGCGCTGAACCTGAAGATCAAGGGCTTCCCGGCCTGGCTCTTCCACCGCGCGTACCACCTCAAGGCGATGCCGACGTGGAACCGCAAGATCCGCATCCTGTTCGACTGGATGCTCGGTGGCCTGTTCCGCCGCGAGGTCATCTCGCTCGGCCAGATCAACAACCCGCGCGAGGAGTTCGACAGGCTGTCGAAGTCCTGAGCCGTGGAACGCCGTGAAGGCCTCCTTCCCTACCTTGAGCGTAGGGAAGGAGGCCTTCACGGCGTTTAGGGTGTTTCGGTGCAGGCATTCCGGAGACTGAAGCCGCCCATCCAATCCGCCCTTCCCCGGCCGGGACTGACCCCGCTCGAACTCGCCCACGACCTCGTGGAGCGGATCGAGCAGGGGACGAAGTACGCGCGGGTCCGCAAACGCCGGTTCCGTACACGATCGGTCATCCTGCGGATCCTGGCGCTGCTCTTGTCCGCGACCTCGACGGTCATCCTCGGCCTGCAGAACCTGAACCCGTGGACGGGAACGGCGTTCGCGCTGGTCGCCGTCGTGACCGTGGTGAACGTGTTCGAACCGTTCTTCGCGTGGCGCTCGCTGTGGGTGCTGATGGAAGAGGGGCAGTACAAGTTCTACCGGCTGCGCGACGAACTGACCTACTACATCGCTTCGACGCCGCCGGAGGAACTGGATCCGGCCGTGCTGCGCGAGAGGTTCGACCAGTACCAGGCGATCTGGGACCTCGTCGGCAACAGCTGGCTGAAGTATCGCCAAGCCGACAAGGCGAACTAGGTCATCACCGGCGAAGGGCATCGCCTAGGCTTGCCTGTGCCCCGGTAGCCCAATTGGCAGAGGCAGTCGACTTAAAATCGACACAGTGCGGGTTCGATCCCCGTCCGGGGCACCACACGTTCCGCTCTGTGGACGTGGTGGTCCGTGTGGACGGCCGCTGCCGACAATGACTCGCATGACCGGAACCGGCCTGACCGACGAAGCCACCTATGACCGCACTCGGCTCGCGCAGTGGCGTGCGGGAGAGGCGCGTGCCGACGGGATATCGCGGCGCGGGATGCTTCGGCTGGCCGCCGGTGGCTCGCTCGCGCTGACGGCGCTCGGAACGTTTCCGGCCGGGACGGCGTCGGCCGCCGCGCCGATCGTGAAGCCACTGCCGCCGGAGATCTTCGAGGTCTACGGCACCAACGCGGAGACGCGCTGGGAGGCGTTGAGCGGGCAGGGTTACCTGACGCCGGTCGAGCGGTTCTTCGTGCGGAACCACACCGCCACCCCGGCGATCGACGTCGGCACGTGGCGTTTGAAGCTGTTCGGAACCGGGCTGCGCGGCGCGCCGACGGCGGACAGGCCCGTCGAATTCACCTATCACGATCTCCGCCGCCTGCCTTCGGAGACGATCACCTCCGCCATCGAATGCGCGGGCAACGGCCGGAGCTATTTCACCGGCCAGCAAGGGCAGACGGTGTCCGGCACGGCGTGGAAGCTCGGCGCGATCGGAGTCGCGCGCTGGCGCGGTGTCCGGCTTTCCGCCGTGCTCGCCAAGGCGGGGCTGACCCGGCACGCGGTGGACGTCCTGCCGGAGGGACTGGACGCCGATTACGTCACCGGCGGGGGCAACCTGGGGAAGGTGCGGCGTCCGCTTCCGGTCGCGAAAGCACTTCAGGACGTCTTGCTGGCTTACGAGATGAACGGGCGCCCGCTCCCGCCGGACCACGGCCATCCGGTCCGGCTCGTCGTGCCGTCCTGGATCGGGATCGCGTCGATCAAATGGCTGGGACGGATCGAGGTTTCGGAGACGCCACTGGTGTCGCCGTGGAACACGCAGTACTACCGGCTGCTCGGGCCGGACTATCCGGCGGAAGGCACGGTCGTGACCCGTCAGGTGGTCAAGAGCGCCTTCGAACTGCCCTGGAACGCCGAATTCGCGGTCGGCAGGCACGTGCTGCGCGGCCGGTCGTGGTCGGGCAACGGCCGGATCCGGCGGGTCGAGGTCGACGCGGGCGATGGCTGGCAGCAGGCGAAGTTCGTGGGCGCGGCGGCGGATCGCGGGTGGCAACGCTGGGAAATCCCTTGGCGCGCCGGAGTCCCCGGCGCTCGCACACTGCGGGCACGGGCCACGGACATCACCGGGGTCACCCAGCCCGACGTCACACCGCACAACACCCAGGGCTACCTGTTCGACGCCGTCGTCCGGCATCCGGTCCGGGTGGTGTGAGATGACCCAGTCGGTCGCGGTGAGCGGGGAGCCGACCGTCGAACTGACCCTGGCGTTGCGGGTGAGCACCGACTCGGAGCACGCCGCCGCGATCGCCGCGCGGCTACTTGAGTCCTTTGAGGACACTGTCGGTGTGACGCTGACGGCGCGGACTTTCCCGGCAGGCGAAGCGAATTCCGGTCAGGTCGTCGAACTGGCCGGCCGACGTCGTCGGCAGGGCGAGTCCGTGCCGCCACTGCGGATCGAACCGGATTCGCGGCGAGTGCTGCTGCGCGGCGAGGTGCTGGAGTTCACCAGGCTGGAGTTCGACCTCCTGCTGTTCCTGAGCCGGAATCCGGACCGCGTCTTCGACCGCGTCACGCTGATGGCGCAGGTGTGGGGGCTGTCCGGCGGCAACGGGCGGACCGTGGACGTCCACGTCCGGAAGATCCGCGGCAAGCTGGAGCCCGCGCTGACGCCGATCACGACGGTGCGCGGGGTCGGCTACCGGTTCGACGGGGCGGGCCAGGTGCTCATCGCGGACTGAGTGACCGTCCACTCAAGATCGGCACGTGGGCAAAGCGGGGATGTCAGGATACGAAACGTGACTCCCACTTACGTTTTCGTGCACGGCTCCAGCAGCAACTCGTTCACCTGGAACCCGCTGCAGCGCGAGCTCGCGCTGCTCGGCCACCGCACGCTGGCCGTCGACCTTCCCGGACACGGTTTCGACGCCGGTTTCCACGCGGCCTACCAGGCGCCGCAGGATCTGGGAGCGCTGGCCACGGCACCGTCGAACCAGGCCGGCGTCACCGCCGCCGAAGTCGTCGACGTGGTGGTGGACGCCGTGCGCAAGGTCGCCGAGCACGGACCGGTCATCCTGGTCGGGCACAGCCGCGGCGGGATCCCGCTCACCGGCGCCGGCAACGCCGTCCCGGACCTGATCGACCGGCTCGTCTACATCTCCGCGTGGTGCTGCGTCGACGCGACGGTGGGCGAGTACATGCAGGGACCGGAGAACGCGAGCAGCGCGCTCAACGACGTCGGCGGTGTCGTCCTCGCCGACCCGGCCGCGCTCGGCGCGCTCCGGATGAACTGGCGCACCGCCGATCCCACACTGCTGGCCGCGCTGAAGACCGCGATCCTCGACGATGGCACCGACCAGGAGTTCTTCGCCTACCTCAACACCCTCGAACCGGACGAGAGCCTCGACGCGGGTACCGAGCGTGCCGACGCCGCGACGTGGGGCCGGATCCCGCGCACCTACATCAGGCTCACCGGAGACCGGTCGATGCCGCTCGCGCTGCAGGACCGTTTCATCAAGGAGGCGGACGCGCTCACCCCGGACAACCCGACCGACGTGCGGTCGCTCGACAGCAGCCACGTCCGTTTCCTCATGCACCCGCGGGAAGCGGCCACCATCCTCGCCGGGCTCGCGTAGTCCGCGGGTACTGTTCCGCCGGGGGGAGGAGGAGACCCGGAAGCGATGACAGACGGACAGTTCACCAAGGGGCACCTGATCACGTTGCTGATCAGTTCCGCGATCGGAGTGGGATTCGGGGCCGCTTGGTGGTTCTTCGGCGCCTCCTCCGTCTCCGGAGGATCGACGGCGCTGGTCGTCGTGGGGGTCGCCGCGGTGCTGGGGCTGGCGGGCTGGCTCGTGCTGACGGCGCGCCGAGGCGCCGGGCTGCCCGCGGGCGGCGGCAGGGAGGAAAGCCCGTTCGGCAAGCAGTACGGGATCGCCGTGCTGCTCATGCTGGTGGGGATCTTCGCCGGGGCGAGAGTGCTCTCGGGGGTCTTCGATCTTCCGGAAGCCGTGCCCGCGTGGGTGCTCTTCGTGGTCGGCTTGCACTTCTTGCCGTTCGCGAAGCTGTTCGGTTCGCGGCGTTTCCTGGTGCTGAGCGCTTTGCTGTGCGCCGTCGCGGTGCTGGCCGCCGTGCTCGCGGTCGCAGGCTGGACGGCGGCCTGGCAGCTCGTGCCGGGCTTCGGTGGTGCCGTGGTGCTCTGGGCGACCGTCGTCGCCGGGTTGCTCGGGACGGATCGTCAGGGAGCGACGAGCCCGGCTTCGTAGGCGAAGATCGTCAGCTGGACCCGGTTGGTCGCGTCGAGTTTCGCGAAGATCCGGGTGATGTGGGTCTTCACCGTCGCTTCGCTCAAGTGCAGTTCCACGCCGATCTCGGCGTTGGTCCCGCCCTGGGCGACGGCGGTGACGATCTCCCGTTCCCGTTCGGTCAGGGTGCTCAGCCCGGCCCGGGCCCGATGGCGGCGAGGGCTCACCCGAGTCGCGACGAAATGCCCGATGAGGTTTCCGCGTCGTCCGCGGCGACAGCATCGCCTCGCCCGCCGCGACCACGCGCACCGCGTCGATGATCTCCTGCGGCGAGCCCTCCTTCAGCAGGAACCCGCTGGCGCCCGCGCCGAGCGCGTCGAAGACGTATTCGTCGAGGTCGTACGTGGTCAGCACGAGGACTTTCGGCGGGTTGGGCAGCGCGATGACGGCCGCGGTCGCGGCGAGGCCGTTCATCCGCCGCATCCTGATGTCCATCAGCACGATGTCGGGGGCGTGCATGCCCACCTTCGGCACGGCCTCGTCCCCGTCGCCCGCTTCCGCGACGACCTGGATGTCTTCCGTGCTGGACAGGATCATCGACAAGCCGGTTCGCACGAGCGGGTCGTCGTCGACGAGCAGCACTCGCAGTGGGCGCTGGTTCACTCGGACAGGTTAGTGGTGTCCCCACGGTAGCCATGCCCGAACGGCGAATGTGCGGTCCTCGGCGGGGCCGGCGCCGACGTTCCCGCCGATCAGGGTGACGCGTTCGCCGATCCCGGTCAGCCCGGTCCCGGCGCCCGGAGACCTCCCGGCGGCGGCCGTCATGGGCAGCGGATTGACGACTTCGACGGTCAGCCCGTTGCCCGGCCCTCCGCGAACCGAAACCTCGGCCGCCGCGCCCGGCGCGTGCTTCAGGATGTTGGTCATCGACTCCTGGACGATCCGGTACGCGGTCGTGCCGAGCAGCGCCGGCGCGCCGCCCGCGTCGTCGAGCAGGATCGTCACGTTGACGCCCAGCCCGTGTGCCGCAGCAGTCGCAGTCGCACCAGTCGTCGTACCGCATGGTCATCCACCTCCTCCCTCGGGTTCGCGGGCAGGCGGGCACCATGCGCCGGGAAGCGGATCGGCGCAGTCGGCGCCGGCCATCCCGGACAGCAGGGAAGTCAGTTCGGCACGCAGTTCGCCGAGCCGCGCCATCTCCGCTTCGATCTCGGCCAGGTGGCGTTCCAGCATGGTTTCGGCGGGTTCACACGGGCACACCCCGGTGTCGCGCACGCTCAGCAGATCCCCGATCTCCGTCAGCGTCAGTCCGAGCCGCTGGGTGCCGCGGATGAACCGCAGCCTGTCGATGACGTTCTCGTCGTAGCGCCGGTGCGCCCCGCTCGTCCGTGCCGGGACGGGCAGGAGGCCGATGCGCTCGTAATAGCGCACGGTGTCCGGCCGGACCCCGGCGCGAGAGGTCACCTGGGACATCGTCAACGCCGTAGCCGCTTCGGTTCGCATGCCCCGAGCGTAGAACTTGGACCCGGCTCCAGAATCAAGTCCGAATTTCGACCGGGGCTCGCGAGGAGAAGACGACGGCTCGGCGCGTCCGCATCATTCGAGAGGGTGGAAACGGCGAGAGGACGGCACGGTGACTGACTTCCGGAACGTGATCAGGGACCTCACCACGGAGGGTGAACAGGTCGACGCCCTGGTGTCCGATCTGGACGACGCGGGATGGGATCTGCCCACCCCCGCGGTCGGCTGGTCGGTCAAGCACCAGATCGCGCATCTCTCCTTCATTTTCAAGATCGCCGGATTGTCCGCGGCCGAGCCGCAGAAGTTCGCCGAGCTCGCGAAGACCTCGATGGCGCGCGGATTCGACGCCGCGGTCAACGCGGCCCTCGACGACTACCTCGGTGACCCCAACGAGGTCCTGCTGAACCGCTGGCGTGCCGAGCGCGACGCCGGTATCAAGGCGCTCGCGGCCGTCCCGGCGGACCAGGTCGTGCCGTGGCTGGTCAACCCGCTGCCGCCGGCCATCCTGGCCTGCGCCGGGATGATGGAACTGTTCGCCCACGGCCAGGACGTCGCGGACGCGCTGGGCGTGCGGCCGGAGCGGACCGACCGGCTCGCGTACCTCGTCGGGTTCGCCGTCCGGGTCCGGGACTTCGGCTACGAGGCGCGTGGCCTGACCCCGCCGGAGCAGGAGTTCCGCTTCGAGATCACTGCTCCCTCCGGGCAGCTGTGGGCGTTCGGGCCCGAGGACTCCCGCCAGCGGGTCACCGGGAGCGCGGAGGACTTCTGCCTCCTGGTCACGCGGCGCCGTCACCGCGACGACCTCGACGTCCGTGCCGAAGGCGCGCTCGCGGACCACTGGCTGGACATCGCGCAGGCGTACCGCGGTCCCGCGGGAGAGGGTCGCGCGCCGGGGCAGTTCGACAGCTGAGAGCCGCGCCGCTTCCGTGACGATTAGGGCATCCTGGAAGTCGCGATCAACTCCGCCCGGTGCGATCGTCGAGAGCACACGGGGTCTAGGAGGCGATCGTGGCACGGGTGTGGCTGATCAGGCACGGGGAAAGCGAGAGCAACGCGGGCCTTCCCGGCGGCGAGCCGGGGGCGTCGGCCCTGACCGAACTCGGCAGACGGCAGGCCCTCGAAGTCGCGGAATCACTGGCCGAACCGCCTCGGTTGATCGTGACGTCGCCGTTCCTGCGGGCGCGGCAGACCGCCGAGCCGACGATCGAGCGGTATCCCGGCGCGGAACGTGAGGAGTGGCCTGTCCAGGAGTTCACCTTTCTCGGCGAACTCCATGGACAGGTCACCACCACCGCGATCCGCAAGCCGTACACGGAGACCTACTGGGAGCGGGCCGATCCACACCACGCGGTGAACGGCGCGGAATCCTTCGCCGCTCTCTTCACCCGGACCCAGGAATTCCTGGCGAGGCTGGGAGAGCGGGAACCCGGGCCGATCGCCGTCTTCACGCACGGGCTCTTCATCCGCGCGGTCATGTGGTCACTGCTGACCGGGATCACCACTCCGGACAGCGAGGCCATGCGCGGATTCCGCACGTTCGCCGACACCTACCTCGTGCCGAACGGCAACATCACCGAACTTCGGTACACGCCCGGCAAACGGATTCCGCGGGTAGTGGTCCCGCTCGCCTCCCGGTTCGCCGACCGCTAGCGCTTCAGCAGCAGCTGGAGCTCGCTCACCCCGGTCATGTGCGGGCTGGGGATGAACGCCGGCGGAACGGCCGGATCGGTGCGCAGATCCGGGAACCGGTTCAGCAGGATGTCGAGCGCGGTCTTGCCTTCCAACCGGGCGAGCGGGGCGCCGATGCAGAAATGGATCCCGCGGCCGAAGGCGAGATGCGGGTTGTGCGCCCTCGCCGGGTCGAAGGTGCCGGGATCCGTGAACGTGCGCGGATCCCGGTTCGCCGCCGCGACCCAGGTGAACACCATGCTGTCCGCCGGGATCGTCCGTCCGCCCAGTTCGACCTCGGTCGTCGTGGCGCGGGCGACGAGGGCGAACGGACTGAGGAAACGCAGCGATTCCTCGATGGTGGCGGGCAGCAGCGAACGGTCCTTGCGGACACGCCGGTACTCGTCCGGATGGGAATCCAGGCACAGCACCGTGTTCCCGAGCAGCATCGTGGTGGTGATGTGCCCGGCGAGCAGCAGCACGTTCGCGAAGTTGACGACTTCGTTCTGCGTGAGTTTCGCGCCGTCGACCTCGGCTTCGACGAGTTTGGTCAGCAAGTCTTCGCGCGGGTTCTTCCGTCGGTCGTTCACGTGCTCGCCCAGATAGTTGACGAGGTTCGTGATCTGCTCACGCGTTTCTTCGGCGGCTTTCTTGTCTTGCTCGGTCTGTTCGATGAGCGATCGCTTCTGGCTGTTCCGCAGCAACGTGTCGACCCATTCCTTGAACAGGTCGCGATCGCTCGCCGGGATGCCGAGGAGTTCCGCGATGACGATCACCGGCAGCGGGTAGGCCAGGTGGGTCACCAGCTCCATCGAGTCCTCGCCGTCGACGGCGTCGAGGAGTTCGTTCGTCAGCGCGGCGATGCGCGGTTCGAGGTCCGCGACGACCTTCGGCGTGAAGGCGTGGCTGACCAGCGTGCGCAGCTTCTTGTGGTCCGGCGGATCCATCTGGAGCAGATTGCCCTCGGTGAACTGGTCTTTCTCCGGCGACATCTCCTTGGGGATCAGGCGGGCGGTGTCGGAGGAAAACACCTTGGGGTCGCTCAGGGTCTTCAGTGACTCGGCGTGGCCGTAGACGTTCCACACGCCCGTTTCGGATTCGAAACCGACCGGTTCGTCCGGGAATTCACCTCGAAGCCAGAACTGGTCTTTGTGCACGCCCCAGTTTTCGGCGATCGTGGTCATGGCTTGCCCCCTTCTTCTCGTGGTGGAGGAGCTCGGATCACGCAGACTCCTCGGCACCGTCCTTTCGGTAGATCCAGGCGTCATAGGACGAGATCAGGTCCCGGAACGCTTCGATCACTTCGGCCGCGGCGCCGGCCAGATTCGCCGTGGACGGTGGCTCCGGCGGCTCGTACGCCGTCCGGATGATGTGCGCGAGAGCGTCGGCCTTCGCCTCGGGTGTGAGGCCGGTGCCGTCGGTGGTGAAGCTGTCCATCAGGTAGAACCCCAGCGCCGAGGCGCGCAGGGAATAGAGCAGATTCGGGATGTCGTCGCGCAACAGACCCCGGTCGGTCATCGTCTTCAGATACCGCTCGGTGACGACGGCGTCCTGATCCTGCAAAGGATGTTTCTTCAACCGGCCCAGCAGTTCGGTGTTGCCGGTGATGAGCGCGCCGAGCAACGGATTGCGCTGGGTGAACAGGAACGCGGCCCGCTGGAACCGATGCGGGACCACTTCCGCCGGATCCTCTTCCAGCAGATCGAGAAGATTCGCGGCGGCCCGGAGGGATTCGCGCAGGAGCAACGCGTGGAAGAGGTTTTCCTTGGTGGGCCAGTGCAGGTAGACCGTGCCCTTCCCGATGCCCGCCTGACTCGCGATGTCCTCGATGGTCACCTTGCGATAGCCCAGCCGCGACAGCAGGACGCCGGCCGCGTCGAGGATGCGATCGGCGCGACCGGCGGTGCGGTCCGGACGTTCTGCCACATGCGCTCCCAGTCTCTGACTTCATGACCAGATTTGCTTATCTGGTCATCCGGTCAGTTCGACGGTAGCGCCGTGGGGACGGGTCCGGCAAGGAAATCGACGGGTTCTTAACGCAGACGGTGGGCCAGCAGGAACTTCCAGATGACCGGCGTCGCGTCGATGACGGTCGGAGTGGCGGAGTCGTTGTTCGGTGCCGTGCTCGGCCAGACGTGCCCGGCACCTTCGACCCGGTAGTGCTGGAGTGAGCAACCGAGCCAGCGCTGGACCGTGACGCCGGCCTTCGGCGAGTACTCGATCGGGCGAGAGAAACAGCCGTTCCGGTCCGCCCACCCGGCGAGCCAGTCCGGCAGCGTCGGCAGGCCCTTCGCCGGGTTCCCGGTGTAGGGAATCGTCGTGTCGGCCGTTCCGTGGAAGTCGAGAATCGGAGCGGGCCGAGACGGGTGGCACTCGCCGCCCTGCGGGTAGAACGCGCCGGCGACCGGGGCGAACGCCGCGATCCGGCCCGGCATCCGGCAGGCGAGCACGCCGACGAATCCGCCGCCGTTCGACTTGCCCGTCGCGTAGATCCGGCGGGAGTCGACGCACAGTTCCCGCTGAAGTGTGTTCAGCAGATCGCTGGTGAAGAGCACGTCGTCGGCGGCCGCCGAGTACGGCGCGCCGGTCCAGGCCGATTCGCCGTCGGTGCCGACCAGACCTTGCGGGTAGACGGAAATCGCGTCATACGCGGAAAACCCGGATAACTCCTCCTGATACTGCGACGTCCGCTTGTGTCCGTGGAACGACAACACCAGCGGGTACGGCCGTGATGGCTGGTAGCGAGCGGGAACGTGCACCGTGTACTCGCGGACCAGACCACCGGAGGTCAAAGTCCGCAGCGTCGTCGTCCCGGCGGGAACCGGGGACGGACGACCGCAGCCGGTGGTCCGCACCGGTTGATCGATCGGTGACGGCGCGGCCGAAGCCGCGGGTACGGCGAGCAGGCTCAAGCCGACAGCGGCGGCGACCGCCAGCGCGAGACGGCGCAGGTGTTTCGTGGGACCAGGCACGCGATCCTCCTTGATCGGGCGGCGGGGCGGTGATCAGGGTCACCCTCGGCTCGAGCCTGGTCAGCATTGTGTTCATTGAGTTTTCGGACCGCTTGTTCCTTCACCCCGTCGGGCGGTCAGTCCGACCGCCTCGCCGGGCCCGCCGTCGATCAGCCGCAGGCCCGTTTCGCCGTGAGCACCCGGGTCAAGGCCTCATCGACTCGCGCGGCCGGGAGAT
Source organism: Amycolatopsis sp. NPDC089917 (assembly GCF_040684635.1). Classification (NCBI taxonomy): domain Bacteria; kingdom Bacillati; phylum Actinomycetota; class Actinomycetes; order Pseudonocardiales; family Pseudonocardiaceae; genus Amycolatopsis; species Amycolatopsis sp. NPDC089917. The sequence goes on from NZ_JBFBGL010000011.1 coordinate 35,660, forward strand.
CGCCGGACGCAAGCGCTTGCTCCAGCGTGGCCAGCACCGTGCCGACGTTGCCTCCGGAGGACCACAACGCCTGATCCGCTCCCGCCTGCAAGGCCTTGAGCACCGCCGTCGGCAGCGGATACTGCGACGTGATCGCCTTCATCGCCCCGAGATCGTCGGTGATCACCGGGCCGTCGAACGCGTAGTCCTTCCGAAGCAGTCGGTACGCCGGCGCCGCCAGGGTGGACGGCGTACCGCCGGTCAGGTCGGGCACGTCCAGATGTCCGACCATCACGCCGACCTCGCCGTACTCGTCGAGGTCGCGGTACGGCACCAGGTCGACCTTCCGCAGTGAGGCCAGCGGCGGCGTCCGAACCAGCCCCTTGTGGGAGTCCCCGGTGGCGTGCCCGTGTCCGGGGAAGTGTTTCAGCACCGGCTGCACCCCGGCGTCCCGCAGACCCTGCGCGAACGCCAGGACGTACTTTCGCGCGACTTCCGGGTCTGCACCGAACGACCGGTCACCGACGATGTCGCGATCCGGCTGGTCGGTGATGTCGGCGTCGGGCGCGTAGTCCACGGTAACGCCACGAGCCCGCATCTGCCGACCTCGTTCGGCGGCCTTCGCCCGCACCTGCGCCGGTGTCATGGTCTTGGCCATCTTCCGGGCACTGGGCATATCGCCGTCGAGGGCGTCGATCCGCTGGACGCGGCCGCCTTCCTCGTCGATCGCCACCGACACCGGCACCTTCGCGGCCTTCTGTACCTCGTCCAGCGCGCGGTTCTGCAGCAGGGCCGTCTCGTTGCCGCCGAGGAAGATCCCGCCGACCTGTTGATCGCGCACCAGCTTCACCGCGGCTTGCGGGTCACCGGCGTTCACGCCGACCACCACCAGCTGGGCCAGCCGCTGCCGGGGGCTCATCCCGGCGATGACTGCCTCGCAGCCCGGATTCGGGGAGCGCTCCGCCCTCGGTGACGGCGAGGGTGCGGGGGCGCTGGAACTCGGCGGGCTCGAAGCGGTGCTGCTCCGCGGTGGGGGCGTGGTGCCCGCGGGCTGTGCCGATCCGGTTTCTTCGGTCGTCGTACCGCATTGCACGCTGGTGAGCAGTACGGTGGCCGCTCCCAGGATGACGGCCAACCATCGCTTCGTCGTCTTCGGTCGCCCGGAGTTCATCGGCTCGTTTCGTTCGTCGTCCATGCCGATATCGACGGTAACCCCAGTTGCCCTTTAGTACGCGATCGCGTGCCCTTTTGCGCGTGCCCGCATCTGTCGGACCTCGGCCTCACCTCCTTTCTCTCCCGTGTTTCCGCTGGTCGGACTTGACAGGCTGATCCGATGCAGTCTACATTACCACATGGTTATGGAACCACAAGGTTATCCACGGTCCTGACAGGCGCCGATGACCGGACGTGAGAACTCGAACTCGTGAGAACCGAAAGGCGGGCGACCGTGACACAGGATCTGCTCGACGTCACCTTCGCCGCGCTCGCCGACCCCACTCGTCGCGCGATCCTCGCGCGGCTGACGCGCGGCGAGGCCACGGTGACGGAGCTGGCCGAGCCGTTCGCGATGAGCCAGCCCGCCATCTCCAAACATCTGAAGGTGCTGGAGCGGGCCGGGCTGGTGGTGAGGGGACGTGATGCCCAACGCCGTCCCTGCCGGCTGGTGGCCGAGCCGCTGAAGGACGCCACCGAATGGCTCGGTGGGTACCGCCGCTACTGGGACGAGACCTTCTCTCAGCTGGACCTCGTCCTCGAAGGAGAACTGCGACACCCGGAGAGCCGGGACGACACCGACTGACCGCCGCAGGGGCGGAAAGGAGCAAAACGATGGGACACAGTCTCAGCGTGACGAAATCCGGCGATCTCGAGATCGTCATGACGAGGTCCTTCGACGCGCCGAGGGCGCTGGTGTTCGACGCGTGGACCAAACCGGAACTGGTACGCCGCTGGTTCGGCCCGCACGACTGGGAGGTCGTCGAGTGCGAGATCGACCTGCGGGTCGGCGGCAGATGGCGCTATCGGATGCGCCACAGCGACGGGGGCGAAATGGTGCTGCGGGGCGTCTACCAGGAGATTAGCCGTCCGGAAAGGCTCGTTTCCCGCGAGACGAACGAGGACTGCGAGGCCTCGGACGGTGAGGCACTGGCGACCCTGACGCTGGCCGAGCACGGCGGGGTCACCACGCTCACCCAGGTGGTGCGGTACGGCTCGAAACGGATCCGGGACGCCGTGCTCGAATCCGGGATGGAGCGGGGAGTCGGCGAGGGCTTCGAGAAGCTGGCCGAGGCCGTGGCCGTCCCGGCGAGGGCGTGAGCTCGATGAACGCCATCGCGGACCGTTATCGCGTCCGGGCCGACGCCTTCGAGAGCAAGGTCGCCGCCGTCGGAGCCGGGCAATGGGAGAACAGGTCGCCGTGCGAGGAGTGGAACGCCAGGGATGTCGTCGGGCACATCGTCGACATGCACGGCGTGATCCTCCGCCCTCTCGGACGTGAATCGGGGACGGCGCCTTCGCTGAAGGAAGACCCGCTCGGTGCCTTCCGGGCGGCTCGGGCCGATGTCGAAGCCGTCCTCGCCGATCCGGTGCTCATGGCCACGGACCACGAGACACCGGCGGGGAAGATGACCGTCGAACAGCACATCGACCAGGTCGTCAGTGCCGACATGGTCGTCCATGGCTGGGACCTCGCCCGTGCCACCGGTCAGGACGACACGATCGATCCGGAGGAGGTCGCCCGGATGTGGCCCGGGGCCCAGGAGATCCCCGAACAGATGAGGATTCCCGGTGCTTTCGGGCCCGGCATCGTCGTCTTCGGACCCGAGGTGAAGGTGCCCGAAGACGCGCCCTTGCAGGACAGGCTGCTCGGGCTGCTGGGCCGAGACCCGGACGCCTGATCCGGGTCAGACGTGGATCCCCCGGTGCCGCCGGACAGGCCGGGAAGGAACCGGTACCTCCGCGGTGTCGGTCCCCTTGGCCGCGGCCAGGACGCGCTCCAGAACCGACAGAGAGGTGGTGAGCAAGGAGATCTGGTTCTGGATCCGAGTCTTGGCGACTTCCAGTTCGCCGGCCAGCCCCGGTGATGGCACCAAATGCGTGTGGTCCCCGGAAACACAGGGAAGGAGCTCCGCGATCTTGCCGCTGCACAATCCGGCCGAATAGAAGAGCTGGATCTGCAGAACGCGGGCGATGTCGTCTTCGGTGAAGGTCCGGTAGCCGTTGCCGCGTCGATCGGGACGCAGCAGGCCTTCCGTTTCGTAGTACCGCAACGAACGGACGCTCACCCCGGTCCGTTCCGCCAGTTCGCCGATCCGCATGAGTCCACAGTAGCCGCAGGAACCGAGATTGACCGTGACGCCGGTGTCAGGGTTTAGCTTCGCGTCCATGAGGTTGCTCGAAGCATTCCGCGGCAGCGCGATCCGGCTGCCGAACCGCATCGCGATGGCCCCGATGACCAGGGGGCGTGCCGATGACTCGACAGGTGTGCCACATCCGAGGACAGCCGAGTACTACGCGCAGCGCGCGAGCGCCGGCTTGATCGTGAGCGAAGGCGTCTGGGTCAGCCGGACCGGTAAGAGTGGCCCTGGGATTCCAGGGTTGGTGACAGAGCGGCAGACCGAGGCCTGGCGGGCGGTGACGGACGCCGTGCACGAGAACGGCGGCAGGATCTTCGCGCAGCTGTGGCACGCGGGCAGGGTCAGCCATCACGGGGTGACGGGCCGGACGCCGGTGGCGCCATCGGCGGTCCGTCAGGCCGGGCGAATTTTCACAGCCGAAGGCTGGACGGACACGGTCGAGCCCCGTGCGCTCGGAGAGGAAGAGATCGGCGAGGTCGTCCAGGACTTCGCCGCGGCGGCACGCCGGGCCGCCGAAGCAGGGTTCGACGGCGTGGAACTCCACGGTGCCAACGGGTACCTCATCCAGGAGTTCCTCGCTCGTAACACCAATCGCAGGGAGGACAGGTACGGCGGTTCCGTCGCCGCCCGGCTCGCCTTCCCTCTCGAAGTGGTGGCGGCCGTGGTCGAACAGATCGGCGCGGCCAGGGTCGCTTTGCGGATCTCGCCGGGCAACCCGGAGAACGACATCGTGGAAGACGATTGGAAGGAGGTGTACTCACGACTGCTCGTGGAACTACGCCGGTACGAGCTCGCGTACCTGCACGTCATCGACACTCCCGAGGTCGAGGCGCTGTCCCACCTGCGGCCGTTGTGGCCAGGGACGCTGATCGCGAACCTGCGTTCCGAGGAACCGACCTCTCAGGAGGAGGGTGAGTCCTTGATCGAATCCGGGCTGGCCGATGTGGTCGCTTTCGGCAGGTTGTTCATCGCGAACCCGGACCTGTCCGCCCGATTCGCGCTCCACGCCCCGCTTGCCCGAGCGGGCCACGACGTCTACTACGGCGCTCGGCTCGACGGCTACACCGACTTCCCGGCGTTCGAATCGGACTCGGCGAAGTTCGCCTGTTCGGCGCGCAGCTGATCTTCGCCGCCCGCTCTACAGTGCGGGAATGGTCAAGACGGCAGTGGAAATCGCGGCGGCTGTGCGCGCGAAGGAGCTCGACCCGGTCGAGGTGACGCGTGAGGCGTTGTCCCGGATCGCGGCCGCGGACGGAGTGGTCGGGGCGTTCCGCCGGGTCAGGGCGGAGGAGGCGCTCGCCGAGGCCGCCGCCGTCGCCGAACGCGCGGACCTGGCAGACCTGCCCCTGGCCGGTGTGCCGGTCGCGGTCAAGGACGTCGCGTCCGTCGAAGGCGAGTACGCCTCGTGGGGATCGCGTGCGGGCTCGTCGCAACCGTCCACAGAGGATGGTGAGATAGCGCGGCGGCTGCGCGCGGCCGGCGCGGTGATCGTCGGCCTGACCCGGGTGCCGGAGCTGTGCATCTGGCCGTCGAGCGACGATCCGGATGGGACGGCGCGCAACCCGCGCAATCCGTCCTATGCCGCGGGCGGTTCGTCGGGTGGGAGTGCCGCGGCCGTCGCGGCCGGACTGGTGCCCATCGCGCACGGTACGGACGGTTTGGGCTCGATCCGGCTGCCGTCCGCGATGTGCGGGATCGTCGGTCTCAAACCGGGCAAGGGCGTGGTCAGCGTACCGGGAGAGAACGGCTGGTTCGGCCTGTCCACGCACGGTCCGATGACGACCACCGTGGCCGACGCGGCCGTGCTGATGTCCGTCCTCGCCGAACAGCCCGGCCTGGCCGACCTCACCGACCCGAAGCGGTCTCGCATCGCTCTGTCCACTCAGGTCCCGTTGACCAGGGCGCCGCTTCCACGCGCTTTCAAACAGGCCGTCGCGCAGGCCGGAGACCTGTTCCGGGCGGCCGGGCACACTGCCGCGCCTGGAACGCCCCGGTACAACGCCGGTGCGATCGGCGGCCTGCTCGCGCGCTGGGTCGCGGGCCCGGCCGAACAAGCGGCTGAGTTCGATCTCGCCGCACTTCAGCCTCGGACGCGCACACACGTCAGGCTCGGGCGGCTGATGGCCAAGCGGGTCCGGGAGAGCACCCGGGAGCGTTGGCTGGCGCGTGCCGAAGAGTTCTTCGCCGACCACGACGTCCTGGTCACGCCCGTGATCGCGACTCTCCCGCTCAAGGCGCGCAGGTGGCACGAAAGCCGGTGGATCGCCAACGTGCTGCCGTCGGTGAGGGTGGCGGGTTTCGCCGGTCTGTGGAATCTCGCGGGCTATCCGGCGATGTCGGTGCCGGTAGGCGTGCACCCCTCGGGCATTCCCGCGTGCGTTCAGCTCGTCGCCGCACCCGGTGGGGAAGCGCTCCTCCTCGGCCTCGCCGCCCAGCTCGAAGCGGCCAATCCCTGGCCCCGCACCACCGTCTCCTGACAACGTCCGAAAGAGAGCAAGGGACCTTTGCTATCGCTCTCCAGAAGAGAGTGACAGCAAAGGTCCCTTGCTACTTCTCGCTGGTCAGGAGCCGGTTTTGGCCGGTGAGGGCTTCTGGCCGTTCGCCTTGGGGCCGTTCTGCTCGCCCTGTCCGTTCTTCGGCGCAGCGGCGGCAGGCGCCGAAGAAGCGGGCTTGACCGACGCCGGAGCGGCGGCCTTCGACGCGGGCTGCTCGGCGGGCTTGGCCGCGGGCTTCGTCTCCTCGGCCTTGCTGTCGCCGCCGACGAGCTTCGAGGCGTGCGGGATCACCGACTCCTCCGGCAGCGCCGCGAGCATCGCTTCGCTGCCCTTCAGGACCTCGTCGGCCTGCAGCAGGCTCTTGCGGGCCTGCTCGCGGATCTCCGCCAGCCGCTCGACCTTCCGCTGGGCGGCGGTCGTGCGCTGGGCGGCCGTCGTCGTGGCCTCGTCGAGCCGACGCTTGGCTTCGGTCGTCGCTTCGTCGATACGGCGCTTGGCCTCCGCGGTGGCCTCCGCGATCCGGCGTTCGGCCTGGTTCTTGCTGGCCGTCTGCTGGTCGGCGATGTGCTTCTCGTGCGAAGCACGCTGGGCCGAAATCGTCGCGTCGAACTCGCGCTCGATCTTCCGGCGCTTGCGCTCGGCCTCGTTGTCCAGCAGTTCCCGGCGCTGGGCGGCCTCGACGGTCAGTCGCTGGACCTCGGCCCGGGTCTCGGCGAGCGCCGATTCGTGCTCGGAGTGCAGAGCGTCCGCTTGCTTGTCCAGCTCGGCGACAAGCCGGGTGTAGCGCTCACGGAGCTTCTTCGAGGCCTCGCTCGACGACGCCCAGTGCTTCTCGGCCGCGACCTCGGCACGCTTCGTGACCTCTTCCGCGCGCGCCTGCGCGAGCGTGACTGTGCGCTGCATCCGCTCGTCGAGGTCTTCGAGCCGCTCCGGCGGCTTCTTCAGCTCCTCGATCCTGGCGTTCAGCTTCGCCACCTCGTGGCGCACGGTTTCGAGTTCGCGTGTGGCCGAAGTCGCCTGCGCGATCGCGGCGTCGCGGTCGGTGATCACGCGATGCAGCTGGGCTTCGAGATGATCCAGATACTGGCGCACTTCGTTCCGGTCGAAGCCATGCCAGGCCTGGGTGTACTCGCGCCGCAGGGGCAACAGGCCGTTGTCTCGCTCGGGAACCATGGCCACGACGGTACCTGCGTACCCGGCGTCGCCGTGGCCAGGCTTGGTGATTCACCGACGTGTGTCGGCTCTCAGCCGCGTTCCCTCACCTGAACGGCCGCCACCCGTGTGCGCAGTGTCACCAATGGAAGCCGCGGCTGAGCCGGGCGAGGGCCATCGCCGCACGGGACAGATGCTGCTCGCCCTTGCCGATTTTGAGCCCGCCGCCGCCACCCGCGGCCGCGGAGTCCGGGAACACGCGGAATCCTTGGTAGGCCACGGCATCCGTGAGTCCCGGGGTGAGCGTGTACGCGAGCCCGATCGCCTGCCCGGCGGGTGTGCCGATGTGCTTCGGACGCTCCTTCAGCGCCTTCATCACCATGTCCGCGGCTTGATCCGGGGATTTCGTCGGGAACGCGTCGTAGATCTTCGTGGGCCGGATCATCGGTGTGCGCACGAGTGGCATGTGGATGGTCGTGAAGGTGATCCCGTCACCGTGGGTTTCGGTCGCGGCGATCCGGGAGAAATAGTCCAAGGCGGCCTTCGACGCCGCGTACGCCGAAAAGCGCGGCGCGATTCCCTGTACGCCGATCGACGACACGTTGACGATATGCCCGAATTTCCGCTCGGACATATGCGGCAGGACCGCGAGGATCAGCCGCACCGCGCCGAAGTAGTTGATCGCCATCGCGCGTTCGTAGTCGTGGAACCGGTCGTACGACAGTTTTATCGACCGGCGGATGGACCGGCCGGCGTTGTTCACGAGCATGTCGATCCGGCCGTGCTCGGCGAGCATCGCGTCGACGGCCTTGTGCACGGAGTCCTCGTCGGTCAGGTCGGCCGGGTACACCGACGCCGTGCCGCCCGCGGCGATGATCTCGTCCCGTACCTCTTCGAGCTCGTGCTGCCGTCGTGCCACGAGCAGCGGCACCCCGCCGACGGCCGCGACCTTGATCGCGGTCGCCCGGCCGATGCCCGAGGACGCGCCGGTGATGATCACGCGACGCCCGTCCAGCTCGCCGCGAGGGCCGTGCTTGCGGGCCCGGAACGGGTCCAGGTGCTCACGCCAGTAGCGCCACAGAGTGGGCGCGTAGTCCTCGATCCGCGGCACCTCGACGCCCGAGCCGATGAGGGCCTTGCGCGTCGACGCCGACGAGAACACCGAGGGGAAGGCCATGGTCTCCAGCAGCACCGGCGGGATGCCGAGCCGCTCCATCACGGCGTCGCGCGCGATCGTGAAGCCGGGGATGTGCTCGCTCAGCTTCACCAGGTTGACGATGCCCTTGGACACGCGCTCGTTGAGCTGCACGGAGATCGTCGGCGCGCCCGCCGCCTTCGCGAAGGCGTTGTAGACCGAGACGACCGGCTGAGGCTCCGGGTTGACCAGGTGGAACGCGCGTCCATCGAGGCCCTTCGTGGTGATCAGGGCGTTCAGCGACTCCGCGACGTAGTCGACCGGGACGACGTTGGTGTCGCCGAGGTCGGGGCCGACGATCGGCACGTCGGGCAGCCCGGCCAGCCTGCTGATCGCGGGGAACAGGTAGTACGGCCCGTCGATCTTGTCCATCTCGCCGGTCTCGGAGTTCCCGACGACGACCGCGGGCCGGTACACCCGCCACGGCACGTCGTGCTGCTCGCGCACGAGGCGCTCCGCTTCGAACTTCGTCCGGTGGTACGGCGTGACGAGCCGCTGGCCGACGTCGAACATCTCCTCGGTGAACATGCCCTCGTGGTCACCGGCGACGGCGACCGAGGACACGTGGTGCAGGCAGCCCGCGTTCAGCTCGGCGGCGAGCGCGATCACCTGCGCGGTGCCTTCGACGTTGGCCTTGATGCTGGCCTCGTCGTCGGCGGTGAGGTCGTAAAGGGCGGCGAGGTGCACGACGTGATCGACACCGCGAAGCTTCTCCCGGTCCTCCTCGCCGACGCCGAGCAGAGGTTCGCCGAGATCACCGGTGACGAGGATGACGCGTTCCGGATGCGGCCACGCGTTCACGAGCTTCGCCAGTTTGTCCCTAGAGGACGCGCGGACGACGAGCGCGACCTCGTCGACGTCCTCCCTGGCGAGCAGCAGCCGGGTGAACTGGCGCCCGATCAGTCCGGTCGCCCCGGTCACCAGAAAAGTCGCCATTTGCCTCACCCTTCACCGTGCTCGCCCGCGTCCACAGGCATTCTGCTGCATCATCACGGTGAGGACCACCGTCGCGTCCCGTGAAGTTACTCACGGGTAACTAGGCGGGGTCGGCGATGACCACGCGATTCTCGGCGTAGCCGGTCTCCCCGCCGACCCAGCGGCCGCCGCAGGTGACGAGGACTATCCGATGTGGACCGGACTGGCCGAACAGCTCGTCCGCCCGCTGCGGCAGTTCGTTCTTCTTCAGCGTGATCAGCTGGGAAACCTTGTACTGCCAGGATTTCCCGGCCTTATCGACCACGGTGACGGTGCCGCCGACGCGCTCGGTCCACAGTTCCGCGAACGGACCCGTCGCGCCCTTCCAGTTCACGTGCCCGGCGAAGACGCTCGCCCCGGTCGCCGAACTCAGCTCGGCGCCCCACCACGTGACCTCGCCCAGGTTCTCCGGCACCGGTAGCTCCGCGCCTGCCCCGAGTTCCTTGCGGATCAGCTTCGCGCCTCCGCCGGCGGGCAGCCTGATCGTCCCGGGACCTTGCGGTTTCGGCGCCTCGGGCGGCTTCGACGAGGGCGGCGGAGCGGCCGTCGGCGTCGTGGGGACGATCTCCGGCGGAGGCGGGACCTCCTGCTGCGCGGGCGCGGCGGGGGAGCCGCCCGCGACGGCGACGGAGACGGGCTTGGCCGTCCCCATCACCACGGTCGTCGGCGGCCAGAGGATCAAGGCCGCGACGAGGTCCGCGCACAGGACCGTGACGGCTCCCAGCGCGAACCCGCGTCGTACTGACATTCCCGAAACCTCTTTAGCGTCGCGAGGACCGCCGCGCGGCCACGCCCACCATCACGGAACCGAGCAGCGCGAGCGCGCCGACGCCGAGGATCCCGGCGGTCGACGCCGTGTTCTCGACGGTGCCCTGCATCATCGCCACCGGCCGGTCGCCGGCGGGGATGGTGCGCGGTACCTCGTTGGGCGTGTTGGCGACCTTGAGCGCCAGCGTCTCACCCGGCTTGACCTCGCCGCAGGCGGACGGCGGATTCTTCGGGTCGAACGCGTTGGTGTAGCCCGGCGGCGCGTTGACCTCGATCACGCAGATCTCCTGCGGGGTCCGCAGGTTCTCGACGGTGACCGTCCCGTTCTCGCCTTCGGTGGTGACGACGGCGGGCTTGCCGTCGGCGCCGTTGAGCGGCTTGCCGTCCTGGCCGAGGGCGGCGGCGGACTTGTCCTTGGCGGTGATCCGCAGCGCGGCGCCCGCGATGCCCTTGCCGGTCTTCGCGTCGACCTTGGTCACCTGGACCTTGCCCGGCTTCGAGACGACCGCGACACCTTGGGCCTTCAGTTCCTTCTCGCCGCCGGTCGAGACGACCTTCTGCACACCGGTCTCGACCGGGAACTGCACGTACGGCCGGTCCGCGGGCGCCGAAAGGGAGCTGGCCAGCTTCGGCTGGTCACCGGTCGGCGTGACCTTGACCGTGACGGTGCCGTCCTCGCCCGTCTTCACCGTGGTGGCCTTCTCGGCCTTGGCGTTCGAGGTCGACGCGGGCTTGGTGCTGTCACCTTCGTCGACAGTCGCGTTCGTCGGCGTGAGCTGCACGGGCACCCCGGAGACGCCCTTGCCCTTGGCGTTCTTGACGCTGATCGTCCACTCGTCCGCGGTGCCGATGTGCTGGTCTTCCTTCGGCGGCGCGATCGAGGTGGTCCAAGGACCCCGGTTGGCCTCGGCGTCCTTGGTCAGCTTCTCGACGGCCGCGGCGGCGTCGGGCTTCTGCGCCTTCAGCTTGTCGAGGTGGCCTTGGACGTCGTAGCCGATCTTGTCGGGGCCGAGTTCCGGATTAAGGTCGGCGTCGGAGCGCGGCTTGGACGTCCACGAGTGCAGCAGGTGCGCGAGCGCCGCCGCCTCGGCGTTGTCCTGGGTGCCGCCGTAGCGCAGGAGCAGGTAGGAGATGTTGGCCGCGGTGTCCTCGGGGAGCTTCGCGCCCCACTTGTCGAGGAGTTCGTCACCGGGCTGGTACTTCTCGTTCGTGTCCGGCGCCTTCAGCTGAAAGGAGACGCAGAACACGTGCTTGCCGTTGACGACGTACGAGCCGAGCCAGTCCCGGTCTCTGGGTTTGCCGCTGACCGTCTGGCCGGGCGTCACCTCGTAGCCGACGCCTTCTTTCTTCTCGGCCAAGGCCGGTGTCGCCGCGACGGTGGCGGACAAGGCGCCGAGCAGGCACGTCGCGATCAGGCTGGTCAAGGCGCGCGAACGCACGCTCGGGCGTGTGGTCCACCCCATGGTGTGTTGACTCCTTTGGCCGTGCTCCGCCCCGACGCATTTACGTCGACGCAGGCCACACGATCGATAGGTTCCCCGACACGCCTTCGGTGAGTATCCGAACACGCAACGTGCAGAGTGTCCTGTGATCAGCGGTTTTGGCAATAGGGCATCAGGTGGGGTATCGGTGAACGGTCGTGATCTCCACCGCATACGGTGTGGGGGATGGGCCTCGCGTCGAATGTGAGTAAAGTCGTCTTTACTTCGACGGGAACCGGGCGGCCCCCGCGGTCGTTGAACCCGATGCAGGTGCCAGTAGATCCAGGAGGATCAGGTGCGATCCAGTAGCAACCCGGCGTTCCGGAACCTGCCGCGCGGCGCGGCGGAGTACGGACCCAACGTAGGCTTTAACCAATCCCAGGGCGGCGTGCCCGGCTACGGCCCCCCGCAGACCTCCGCCGGCGCCGCCGACCGTCCGATGACCGTCGACGACGTCGTCATCAAGACCGCGCTGAGCCTCGGCACCGCGCTGGTGACCGGCGTGCTCACCGCGATCTGGGCGATCAGCCAGATCCCGGTTTCGGCGTCCGGCAAGATCACCGCCATCCCGGGCGCCGTCATCGGACTGCTCGTCGGCGGCATGATCGTCGGCCTCGTGATCTCGCTCGTGATCATCTTCAAGCAGAAGCCGAGCGGCCCGCTCACGCTCGCGTACTCGGCTGCCGAGGGTGTCTTCCTCGGTGCGATCAGCGGTCTGTTCGAAGCGCTCTACCCGGGGATCGCGATCCAGGCGATCATCGGTACCGCGGGTGTGTTCATCGCGATGCTGGTCGTCTACAAGACCGGTGCGGTCAAGGTCACCCCGAAGCTGACCAAGTGGATCATCGGCGCCGTCGTCGGCGTCGCGATCCTGATGCTGGTCAACCTCATCACCAGCTTCTTCGGCTTCAACCCGCTGCGTGACGGCGGGCCGATCGCGATCATCTTCAGCCTCGTGGTGATCGGTGTCGCGGCGTTCAGCTTCCTGCTCGACTTCGACCAGGCCGACCGGATGATCCGCGAAGGCATGCCGTCGAAGTGGGCGTGGTTCGCCGCCTTCGGCCTGATGACCACGCTGGTCTGGCTGTACCTCGAGATCCTGCGACTGCTGTCGTACTTCCAAAACGATTGACGCGGGTTCTCCGCGGAAGGGCGCTCCGAGCTGTCGGGGCGCCCTTTTCCGTTCCCGTGAATACTCTGGCCCCATGACCGAGCACAGCGGCGAACCCGCCAGGCCGAGGCGATCCAAGTGGTTCTGGGTGGGCATCCTGGTGCCGGTCGCGATCGTGGTGCTCAGCGCGTCGTCGTGGATCGTCGGGTACCTCTCGAACACCGACGACGTCCAGGTGGGCGACTGCTATGCGATCACCACGTTCGGCGACGTCGATTCGGATCCGGCCAAGGCCGACTGCGGTTCGATCGAGGCCAACGCGAAGGCGGGAGCGAAGATCGACGCCGGCGCCACGTGCCCGGCGGGCGAATACGACCAGCTCGTCGTCGACAAGACGTTCGCCTCGTACAAGCTCTGCATGATGATCAACGCGAAGCAGGGCGACTGCCTCGAGAACTTCCTCGCGGACAGCGTGGCGTACCAGAAGGTCGACTGCTCGGACCCGACGAAGGACGCGGAGGTCCTGAAGGTGGTCGACAGTGTCGCGACCTGTGACGACACCGAAGCGACTCATCTCAAGAGTTACTCGACGCCGCCGTCGACGGTCTGCGTCAAGAGCACCAAATAGCGTCCTCGACCAGGGTGTTTCACCCGTTCGGGGGGTCGGTTCAGGTGGCCGATCACGTTCAGTGTTTGATACCGGGGTTCTCGTTCCTCTTCACACCTGTGAGGTTTCTCGGTGACCACTTCCCAGCCGGCCCCTGGGGGCCAAATGCCGGTTGGACAGCCCGACGCCTTCGGTCCGCCGCCCGGCGGTCAGCCGATGGCGCCCAAGCGCTCCAAGATCGGTTGGCTGCGCTTCGTCATCCCGGTGCTCGTCGTCGTGATCGGCGGCGGCTTGTTCCTTTTCAACCACTTCACCGGGACGGGCAGCGCCCAGGCGGGCGACTGCTTGAGCGTGACCGAGTTCTCGAGGACGGCCGACGACCCGAAGAAGATCGATTGCGGCGCGCCGGAGGCGAACGTCAAGATCGGCGCTCGCGTCGCGGGCGACGAGTCCTGCCCCGAAGGCAACTACGACACCATCTCGATGACCGGCCGGATGTCGTACAAGCTGTGCCTGATCGTCAACGTCAAGCAGGGCGACTGCCTCAAGGGCTTCAACTCCGACACCGCCGGCTACCAGAAGGTGTCCTGCACCGACCCCGCCAAGGACGCGGAAATGGTGAAGGTCGACGGTGTCGCGGACAAGGCGACCTGTGAGGGCACCGAAGCGACGAAGGTGGCGGTGTACTCGACGCCGCCGACGACGCTCTGCATCAAGACGGCGGACTAAGTCTCAAGCGCGGGCCTTCACGCGTGTCGGGGGAGCAAGGGACCTTTGGTGTCGCCGCCGCCATCCGGCCGTGTGCGAGCCGCCGTTCGTCGCACAGTGTGGGACGGGCTGCGATCGGGCGGTCACCGGTCCTAACGTTGCTCGTCCCCAACCCGCCGATCGATCTGGAGTCCTGGTGGCGACGACAGAAACCCGAGCCGATGAGAAGAAACTCCTCGACTTCCCGACCTCCTGCGCCGCCCCGGTCCCGCAACCGGAAGAGCCGGTCAAGATCGTGCCGCTGGCCGTCGCGGGGGTCCTCGCTGTCGGCCTGACCTGGTACGTCTGGGCGGCGCACGGGGCGAAGTTCGGGGTCCTGCTCATCCTCGGCCTGCTCCTCGGACTTGCGCTCTTCCACTCCCGTTTCGGTTTCACCTCGGCCTGGCGCCAGCTGATCGCCGTCGGCAACGGCCAGGGCCTGCGGGCGCACACGCTGCTGCTCGGCACGGCCGCGACGTTGATCGCGCTGATCGTCGGCACGGGATCCGGCCTGTTCGGCAGCACACCGAATCCGACGGCGGGCGGGCTGGGACTCGCGCTCTTCGTCGGCGCGACGATCTTCGCCATCGGCATGCAGTTGGGCGGCGCGTGCGCTTCGGGAACGCTGTTCGCGGTCGGCTCCGGGCAGTCGACGATCGTGCTGACGCTCGGCGGGTTCATCACCGGCTCGGTCCTCTACACGTGGGCGTATCCGCTGCTTTCGGGCTGGCCCGAGTTCAAGGGGATCCTGCTCGCCGACCACGTCGGCTGGTTCGGTTCGTGGGCGATCACCGTCGCCGTCCTCACCGCGATCGTGCTGGGCACCCGGTTCGTGCAGAAGCGCCGTAACCCGCCGCCGGTCGACGTCGTCCCGACCGCGCGCGGCTTCGCCCGGATCTACCGCGGTTCCTGGCCGATCCTCGTCGGCGCCGTCGTCCTCGGGGTGCTCGCGGGCGCGGTGTTCCTGGTGTCCGGCGGGATCTGGGGGGTCACGAGCGCGTTCAGCCTGTGGGGCGCCAAGATCCTTCAGGTGTTCGGCCTGCACCCTGAAACCTGGGAGTTCTGGCGGCTCAAGGCGAACGCGGCCTCGCTGGCCGGGCCGATCTGGAAGGACAAGAACAGCCTCACCGACATCGGCATCATGATCGGCGCGGGGGTCGCGGCCGCGGCGGCGGGCGCCTGGAAGATCCACAGCTCGATCCCGTGGCGGACCGCTCTCGCCGCGGTGCTCGGCGGGATCCTGATGGGCGTCGGCGCCCGGATGGCCGGTGGCTGCAACATCGGCGCCTACCTCGGCGGCATCTCGGTCGGCAGCCTGCACGGCTGGTTGTGGGGCGTCTTCGCGCTCGGCGGCACCTGGATCGGGCTCAAGCTGCGTCCGCTGTTCGGGCTCGGCAACCCGGCCCCGACGGACAGCGTCTGCTGATCACTTTTCGTGACATTTCGTACGCGGGCTTGCCCTATCGGCCCGCATACGGGGAAAAAGTTGGCAGGTAAAACCCGTGTTCGGCTACCCTCGGCTACATATCCGAGTTTGCGCCTTGATGCACAAGCTCGGTTGGGGAAGGCCCGGCGTGCGCCGGGTGTCGATTCCGTAGCCGCGACCACGGGGGTTGTCGCGTCCACTCAGCATCAGGGGACGGATTTTTCATGTCAACGCAAAGCCCGGCCGCACCGGGCGGCGACAAACTCGACGCGGGCGTGCTCAAGGTCGCCGGTGTCGTGATCCTCGGCGCGATCATGGCGATCCTCGACACGACGGTCGTCAACGTCGCGCTCCAGAAACTGACCATCGAGTTCCAGACGTCGTTCGACACCATCCAGTGGATCGCGACCGGCTACATGCTGGCGCTGGCCACGGTCATCCCGGTCACCGGCTGGGCTTCGGACCGGTTCGGCACCAAACGGCTCTACATGACCGCGATCGGGCTGTTCCTGATCGGATCGATGCTCGCCGGCATGGCCTGGGACGTCGAATCGCTGATCGTCTTCCGGGTCCTGCAGGGCTTCGGCGGCGGCATGCTGATGCCCGCCGGCATGACGATCCTGACCAGGGCCGCGGGGCCGCACCGGATCGGGCGCGTGATGGGCGTGCTCGGGGTGCCGATGCTGCTCGGCCCGATCGGCGGCCCGATCCTCGGCGGCTGGCTGGTCGACGCGGTGAGCTGGCGCTGGATCTTCTACATCAACGTGCCGATCGGCCTGATCACCATGGCGCTGGCCTGGCGGGTGCTGCCGAAGGACCGGCCGGAGCCCAGTGAGCGGTTCGACTTCGTCGGCATGCTGATGGTCTCGCCGGGTCTGGCGGCGCTGATCTTCGGCGTCTCGAACATCCCGGCGGCCGGCGGTGTCGGCGCGGTGGACGTCTGGCTGCCCGCGCTGGCCGGGATCGCGTTGCTGGTGGCGTTCGTGTTCCGGGCGAACCGGGTCACGAACCCGCTTCTCGACCTGAAACTGTTCAAGAACCGGTCGTTCTCCGTCGCGATGGTGACGATGACCTTCTTCTGCGTCGCGTTCTTCGGCGCGATGCTGCTCCTGCCGACGTACTTCGTGCTGGCGCGCGGTGAATCGGCGATGAACGCCGGTCTGCTGCTCGCCCCGCAGGGGTTCGGCGCGATGCTGACCATGCCGATCGCGGGCAGGTTCGCGGACAAGATCGGCGCGCGGAAGATCGTGCTGCCCGGTCTCGTGCTGATGCTCGCCGGGTTGATCGCCTTCACCCAGATCACCGCGGCGACGCCGTACTGGCTGCTGCTTTCGGCGCTGTTCGTGATGGGCCTCGGCATGGGCGCGACGATGATGCCGATCACCTCGGCCGCGTTGCAGACGCTCAAGTCGCAGGACATGGCCAAGGCGTCGACGGCGACGAACATCCTGCAGCAGACCGCGGGGGCGATCGGTTCGGCGGTGCTGTCGATCATCCTGGCGGCGTTGCTGGCCGGGAAGTTCGGCGTGCCGACCGCGCAGGGGCAGCTGGCCGCGACCGCCGCGGTGATGAACCCGGCGACCCGCGAAACGGCCGCGGGGCTGACCGCGGACGCGTTCTCGACGACGTTCCTGTGGTCGATGATCCTGCTCGCGCTGTGCCTGATCCCGGCGGCGTTCCTGCCGAAGACCAAACCGGCCCTGCCCGAGGGCGTGGCCGACGGCGAGGTCGCGGCGGCCCCGCCGATCATGACCCACTAGGCCCGGAGAAGAAGCAAGGGACCTTTGCTCACGTCAGTTAGCGTGCTAACGAACGTGAGCAAAGGTCCCTTGCTCTCTTTCGAGGTGACCGAGAGGTCTCCCAAAGGGCGCTCAGCGCCCGACGAGACTAGGACAAGCGCTCCAGCACCATCGCCATGCCCTGGCCGCCGCCGACGCACATCGTCTCGAGGCCGAACTGCTTGTCGTGGTGGCGCAGCGAGTTGATCAGCGTCGAGGTGATCCGCGCGCCGGTCATGCCGAACGGGTGGCCGACGGCGATCGCGCCGCCGTTGACGTTCAGCTTGTCGAGGTCGATCCCGAGGTCCTTGTACGACGGGATGACCTGCGCGGCGAACGCCTCGTTGATCTCGACGAGGTCGATGTCGCCGACCGACATCCCGGCGCGCGCCAGCGCCTGCTTCGACGCCTCCACCGGGCCGTAGCCCATGATCTCCGGCGACAGCCCGGAAACACCGGTCGACACGACGCGGGCGAGCGGCGTGAGGCCGAGTTCCTTCGCCTTGGTGTCGGACATGATGACCACCGCGGCGGCGCCGTCGTTGAGCGGGCAGCAGTTGCCCGCGGTGATCCGGCCGTCGGGACGGAAGACCGGCTTGAGACCGGAGACGCCTTCGAGGGTGACACCGGCGCGCGGGCCGTCGTCCTTCGAGACCACGGTGCCGTCCGGCAGGGTGACCGGCGTGATGTCCTTGGCCCAGAAGCCGTCCGCGATGGCCTTCTCGGCGAGGTTCTGCGACCGGACGCCGAACTCGTCCATCTCCTCACGCGACACGTTCTTCAGCCGCGCGAGGTTCTCGGCGGTCTGGCCCATCGCGATGTAGACGTCGGGAAGCGCGCCGTTCTCACGCGGGTCGGTCCAGCCGTCGGCGCCCTCGGCCGCCACCTGCGCGGTCCGGGCCTCGGCGTCGGCGAACAGCGGGTTGTGCGTGTTCGGCCAGGAATCCGAGCTGCCGTTGGCGAAGCGGGAGACGGTCTCGACACCGGCGGAGATGAACACGTCGCCTTCGCCCGCCTTGATCGCGTGCAGCGCCATGCGGGTGGTCTGGAGGCTGGAGGAGCAGTACCGCGTGATCGTGCAGCCGGGCAGGTGGTCGTAGCCGAGTTCGACGGCGACCGCGCGGCCCATGTTGAAGCCCTGCTCGCCACCGGGGAGACCACAGCCCAGCATGAGGTCTTCGATCTGCGCCGGGTCGAGCTCGGGAACCTTGTCGAGCGCGGCGCGGACCATCTGCGCGGCGAGGTCGTCGGGGCGGATGCTCACCAGCGATCCCTTGCCGGCGCGGCCGATCGGGGATCGGGCGGTGGAGACGATGACGGCTTCGGGCATGGAACGACACTCCCTTGTTCTCGATCCAGACACGCGCTAAGCGGTTGCTCAGCCCGCATCCTCCACCGGTGAGAGGTGCGGGTCAAAGGCGAACGCGATCCACGCCACTCTTTTCGACGACACCGCCCGGCGGGGACCCGTGACCCCGCCCGGTTGAGTGGACACATCGCGACCTGCGGCGTTTAGGCTGTCTCCGTGGAATACGTCGAGCACATCGTGGACCTCGTGGGCAACACCCCTCTGGTCAAGCTGAACGCACTGGCGGAGGGGCTGCAACCGCTCATCCTGGCCAAGGTCGAGTACGTCAACCCCGGCGGAAGCGTCAAGGACCGCATCGCGCTGCGGATGATCGAAGCCGCGGAGCGTTCCGGCGAGCTGAAGCCCGGCGGCACCATCGTCGAGCCGACCTCCGGGAACACCGGTGTCGGACTGGCCATGGTGGCGCAGCGCAAGGGCTACAAATGCGTGTTCGTCTGCCCGGACAAGGTCAGCGAGGACAAGCGCAACGTGCTCAAGGCCTACGGCGCCCGGGTCGTGGTCTGCCCGACCGCGGTCGCGCCGGAGCACCCGGACTCCTACTACAACGTCTCCGATCGCCTCGTGCGCGAGATCGAGGGCGCCTGGAAGCCGAACCAGTACGCCAACCCGGAGAACCCGGCCAGCCACTACCACTCGACCGGCCCGGAACTCTGGCGCCAGACCGAGGGCAAGATCACGCATTTCGTCGCGGGCGTCGGCACCGGCGGCACCATCTCGGGCACCGGCAAGTACCTCAAGGAGGTCAGCGACGGCCGCGTCCAGGTCGTCGGCGCGGACCCCGAGGGTTCGGTGTACTCCGGCGGGACCGGGCGGCCGTACCTCGTCGAGGGCGTCGGTGAGGACTTCTGGCCGGAGACCTACGACCGGGACGTCGCCGACCAGATCATCGCGGTGTCGGATGCGCACTCCTTCGACATCACCCGCCGCCTCGCGCTCGAAGAGGGGCTGCTCGTCGGCGGCTCGTGCGGCATGGCCGTCGCCGCCGCGCTCAAGCTCGCCGAGGGACTCGGCCCGGACGACGTCGTCGTCGTGCTCCTGCCCGACGGCGGCCGCGGCTACCTCACCAAGGTGTTCAACGACAGCTGGATGTCCTCCTACGGCTTCCTGCCGCCGGACTCCAGCGGCGCCACCGTCGGCGACGTCCTGATGAAGAAGAGCGGTTCGCTGCCCAACCTGGTGCACAGCCACCCGAACGAGACCGTCGCCGAAGCGGTGGCGATCCTCTCCGAGTTCGGCGTCAGCCAGATGCCCGTCGTCAGCGCGGAACCTCCGGTCATGGCGGCCGAGGTCGTCGGCGCGGTCAACGAACGCGATCTGCTCGAAGCCCTCTTCACCGGCAAGGCACAGCTGGCCGACCGGCTGGAGCAGCACATGTCGCCGCCGCTGCCGACCATCGGCGCCGGTGAGCAGGTGGGTTCGGCGATGAACGCGCTCTCGGGCGCGGACGGCGCGTTGGTGCTGGTCGACGGCAAGCCGGCGGGTGTCGTCACCCGGCACGACCTGCTCGCGTTTCTCGCGGGACGGTAAAGAGGCATTTCATCGGCTGGTCGGGCCGGGGCGTTACGAGCGGCCCACCCGGCTATCCGATAGCGTGTCGGGTGAGTTGAACTTTTATGTCCTCGTCAAGGGGGTTCAAGACCCAAATGAGTGCTCCGCAGCCACCGAATCAGCCTTGGGGTGGCGCCCAGCCACCGCAGGGACCCCCGAGTGGCCCTCAGCCGCAGCAAGACAACCCGTTCGGTTCCCCGGAACCGACCCAGGTGGTGCAGCCCGGCCAGCCGCCGGCCCAGCCCGACTACGGGCAACCGCAGTACGGGCAGCCCTCCTATGAGCAGCCCCAGGGTGGCGGGTTCGGCGACACGCCGGAGCCCACACAGGTCGTGCAGCCGGTCCAGCCGGGTTCGGGCGACGCGAACGCGACCCAGGTCGTGCAGCCGGTGAGCTCGGGCGTGGAGTCGCCCACCGCCGAGTCCACCCAGCTCGTGCCGCCGGGCTCGCAGCCGCCCGCCATCCCGTACGCTCCGCCGCCGAGCGCGGCCGACAACCCCGCCGCCGGTGCCTACGGCGCGCAGGGTGGCGGCTTCGGTCAGCAGCAGGGCTTCGGCGGTCCCCCGCAGGGCGGGTTCGACCCGTCGCAGGGGCAGCAGCCCGGTTTCGGCCAGCCGCAGCAGGGCTTCGGCGGACCGCCCCAGGGCGGTTTCGGCCAGCAGCCCGGTTTCGGCGGACCGCAGGGGTACAGCCCCGCTCCCGCCGGTGGCGGCGGCGGGAACCCGATGTTCGGCTTCATCGCCGGTGGCGTCGTGGCGCTGCTCGGCCTGATCGCCTTGATCGTCTCGTTCGTCTACTTCGGTGACGCCAGCGACTACTCGAAGGTCTTCGACGGCGCCCCGAACCAGGAGCAGATCGACAAGTTCCTGGACGAGGCCGGTGTGGCCGGTCCGGGCGCGACCTGGTTCTACGTGATCATGCTTCTGGTCGGATCGCTCGTCGCGCTCGCCGGTGGTGTCGGGCTCGCCCTCGCGGGCAAGCTCCAGGGCGCGGTCAAGAAGATCGCCCCGATCGTCGTCGCGGCCGGTGGCGCGCTCCTCGCGCTGTTCGGCCTGCTTCTGCTCATCGGCTCGACCCCGTCGGCGGACTTCGTGGCGAAGCTGCCGTCTTACGCGAAGGAAGGCGCCGGTATCGGCGGCGGCCTGCTGCACCTGCTTCTCGGCATCGTGATCCTGATCGTCGGTGTGCTGGGCCTGATCCCGGCGACCGCGCAGTTCGTCGGTCTCGGTGGCGGCGGCTCGGTCCTCGGCGCGCCGCAGGGCGGCCAGCCCGGTGGTTTCGGTGGCCCGCCGCAGGGTGGCTTCGGCCAGCCGGGGCAGCCTGGACAGCCGGGCCAGCCCGGTCCGTACGGCCAGCCGCAGCCGGGTCCCTACGGTCAGCCGGGTCCGGCCTCGGGTGGTTTCCCGCAGCCGGGTCAGCCCGGCGGTTTCGGGCAGCAGCCCGGCCAGCAGGGCCCGCCCAGTGGCGGGTTCGCCCAGCCGGGCCAGCCCCCGCAGGGTGGCTTCGGCCAGCCGCCGCAGCAGCCCGGTGGGTTCGGGCAGCAGCCCGGGCAGCCCGGCCCGCCCAGCGGTGGGTTCGGCCAGCCGGGGCAGCAGCCCGGTCAGCCCCCGCAGCAGTGGTGATTCGCCGCCACTGAACGGTTTCGCGCAGAACGCCCCCGGCCCGTCGGCCGGGGGCGTTCTGTTTTCGCCGGGGTCTGCCGAATCACCTGCCGTGGCCAGGTTCGCCGGGCTAGGGTGAGCGCCGTTAACCCACACCTGCCGATGGGGGCGACGTGAGCGGTCCGGACGGATATCCCGCACAGCCCGGACAGCCAGGATTCGGTTATCCCGCACCGCGGGCCCGGCCGACCGGGGCGACGGCGATCATCGCGGCGTTGCTCGGGCTCGTCGCCGCGGGCGCCGCCGGGTACCTCCCGATCTACTTCTTCCTCGAACTGCCGTCCGGGTTCAGCATCGGCGATCTGCCCGGTCTCGCGCTCACCGCGCTGGGGCTGTACCTGCTGGCCGCGCTGGTCCTGTTGGTCGGGTCGCTGTCGGCGTTCTTCCGCTCGGTCGCCGGCGCGGTGCTGCTGGTGCTCGGCTCCCTGCTGGTGATCACCGCCGTGCTGCTGGAACCGTTGGCGTTCAACGGTTCCTACGGTCTGTACTTCCGCGTGCAATTCGAGTTCGAGACGTTCGTCGCCATCGTGCGGGTGGTCATGTTCGCGGTCGTCCCGTTCACGCTGATCTTCGCGATCATCCCGCCGACACTGAAATACCTGCGCCGGCGGCCTTCGTCCGCCCAGCCTTTCCGGCCGCGGAACCAGGTTCCCGGCCGGTAGCGGAGCGGACAGACAAGCGAGAATTTCGACAGGGGGAGCCATGACGTTTCAGCAGTACCCGCCGCAGGGCGGATATCCGCCGCCCGGTGCCTACCCGCCGCCGGGGACGGCGCGGCGACCGAGCGGCGCCACGGGCATCATCGCCGGGATCTTCGCGATCCTCGGCGGGCTCTGGTTCCTCGCCGGAGCCGCCTTCCACGTCATCGAGCTCGTCGATTTCACCGTCGATTTCCTCATCATCGGCGCGGTGCTCGACTTCGTCACCGCGGCCTCGCTGCTGAGCGGCGGGATCCTGCTGCTCCTGCGCAAGGGTGCCGGGCGAGTACTCACCGCGATCGGAACCGGGGTCGCGATCGTCTGTGTGGCCCTGGCCTTCGTGCTGCGGGCGACCGGCGCGTTTTTCTTCTTCTCGTACAGCGGGGTGCTCCTGCACTTCGGTTTCGGCTGGCTTCTGATCCTGGTCCTGATCCCGGCGATCCCGACCCTCGTGCTCGCGCTGATCCCGCCGACGGGACGCTGGATCGCGGCCAAGAAGCAGTCCGTGAGCGCCGTGCCGCCGAACTTCGGATATCCGCCCGGGTATCCACCAGCCGGACACCCACCCGCCTCCGGGCCGCCGCAGCAGGCCCCGCCGCCCGGCCAGTGGTGAGTTCGATCCCAGACGATGGGATCTCGAGGGTGTGGTCGTACCCTGGACCGTATGGCCGACGACTACTCTCTGCTGGGCTTCGAGACACGCGCGATCCACGCCGGGCAGACCCCTGATCCCCGGACCGGCGCGGTCATCGTGCCGATCTACCAGACCTCGACTTACGCGCAGGACGGCGTCGGCGGAACGCGCGAAGGCGACTACGAGTACTCCCGCACCGCCAACCCCACGCGCACCGCGCTGGAGGTCGCGCTCGCGGCGCTCGAAGGCGCCCGGCACGGTCTGGCCTACGCGTCCGGGATGGCGGCCAGCGACGTCCTGCTGCGGGCGACCCTGCGGCCCGGTGACCACCTCGTGCTCGGCAACGACGCGTACGGCGGCACCTTCCGGCTGATCGACAAGGTGCTCAGCCTGTGGGGCGTCGAACACACGGTCGCCGACCTGGGGAACATCGCCGAGGTCCGCGCCGCGATCCGGCCGGAGACGAAGCTGATCTGGTGCGAGTCGCCGACGAACCCGATGCTGGGGATTGCCGACATCGCCGCGCTGGCCGAGGTCGCGCACGGCGCCGGCGCCCGCCTGGTCGTCGACAACACCTTCGCCACCCCGTACCTGCAGAACCCGCTTTCGCTGGGTGCCGACGTCGTCCTGCACTCGACGACCAAGTACCTCGGCGGGCATTCCGACGTCGTCGGCGGCGCGATCCTGACGAACGAGGACGAGCTCCGTGAGCAGCTGTTCTACCTGCGCAACGCGGCCGGCGCGGTGCCCGGCCCGTTCGACGCGTGGCTGACGCTGCGCGGGATCAAGACGCTCGCGCTGCGGATGGAGCGGCACAGCGACAACGCCGAACTGATCGCCCGGATGCTGCTGAAGCACCCGAAGGTCGAGCGCGTCTACTACCCGGGCCTGCCGGAACACCCCGGCCACGAGGTCGCTTCGAAGCAGATGCGGCGGTTCGGCGGGATGATCTCGTTCACCCATGTCGACGGCGAGCAGGCCGCGCTCGAGGTCGCGTCGAAGACGAAGCTGTTCATCCTCGCCGAGTCGCTCGGCGGGATCGAATCGCTCATCGAGCACCCGGGCCGGATGACCCACGCGAGCACCGCCGGGTCGACCCTGGAGGTGCCGGACAACCTGCTGCGCCTGTCCGTCGGCATCGAGGACGGCAGTGACCTGGTCGACGATCTGGCCAAGGCCCTGGGCTGACCGCCGCCCGGTCCAAGACGGGAGCAAGGGACCTTCGCTGTCGTTAGCGTACCCACGCTAACTAAATGACAGCAAAGGTCCCTTGCTTCGTTCGCGCTGGTCAGCGCGGTGTGGTGGGAGGAATCGCCCGGTTACGGGCGGAAGTTGCTGGGAGTCGCGCCGCTCTTCGAGTCCGCCTCGTGCGCGGTCCCCGGCGGCGCGGCGGGCAGTTCGGAGCCGTCGACGCAGCCGCCGACGAGTTCGATGTGGTTGTCGTGCCGGATGTACTGGCCCGGGTCCACGCAGCCGGCGCGGTCGACCGTGTAGACGGCGGCGCCGGTCAGCAGGGCGGCCGAGGTGAGGGCCAGCACGACCGGGAGCAACCCGGCGGAGCGGGTCGTCCGGACCCTGCCGATGTTCCCCCGTGCCATGTGAGCTCCCTGGTCGCCTTAGCCGCCGCCGTCAAGAGTACCCGGATGGCGAACCGGTCACATGACGTATCCGTCCGGTGGCATGATCCGGACGTCGAGCGGTCCTGGAACGCCCGTCCGATCGCGAGTCCTAAGTGGACGATTGACCGGTGATGGCGGCGACCGCGAGTTCGCGTTCCGGCTCGCCGACCTCGGGCAGGGTGAACCGCAACGCGCGGATGTGGCCGAGCAGTTCGGGATCGGGCGCCACGTCGTGCTCGCGCAGGTAGTAGGCGACCGCGCCCGGCCAGTACCAGCGGCCGTCCGTGCGGAAGTTCAACGGCACCAAAGGTTCCCGGTCGGGTTCGAACGCGTCGGCGTCGTAGCTCCGCGACGCCAGCACGACCGGGGCGCCGTCGAGATACTCCAGCACGCGGTCCCGTTCGGCGGGGGACAGCGGCTCGCGGTTCACCACCGGGCGGCCCGACTCGTCGAGGCCGTCGTAGACGCGCGGTGACTTCAGCGCCTCCGGCGTCTCGGCGAGCGGGGTCGCCACCGACGGCTCGGCAGGCGGAGCGGCGTCGAGCCCGGCTCGCTGCCGCAACCACGGCGGGATGCTCTGCTCGGCCCTCGGGAAGAACCGGAGTTCGTCCTGGAAGCCGATCGGCGGCGGCGCCTGCCGCCAGGGCGGCTCGACGTCGGCGAGGAAATCAGTGCCGAGCACCTCCGCCGGGCCGTAGACCAGGATCGCGCTCAGCCAGGTGCCCCGGCCGGGCTGGTACATGCCCGCCCGCAGGTTCCCGAGCAGCTGCATCGCTTCGGGGCTCGGCTGGACCGGGCGTGGCAGCCCGTCCTGACCGGTGACGAGCAGGTCGACCTCGACATGCCTGCCCGCCGCCCGGTACTCGACACGCATCTGCTGCCAGCCGGGCGGCAGCGGCGTCGCGAGGGCATGACCGATCTGCCAGACGAGCTGCTGTCGCTGCTGCTGGTTCAAGGACGCCGGTGGCTGGGTCATGTCCCCTCTTTCAGGCTTTCGGCCCGGTCAGGAGCCATCGTCGGCGCGTTGGCTCAGCCAAGCGGGGGTGCTCTCGGCCGGACGCGGGAAGCGCCGGAGTTCTTCCGCGAACGCTTCGTCCGGCGGCGGGTTCCGGAACTCCGGTTCCGCCGTGGCGTTGAAGTTGGCCCTGAACGAGCCGGGGTGGCGCATTTCGAAAACGGCGCTCAGCCAGGTGCCCCGGCCGGGATCCGCGGCCGCCGACCGCAGTTCGGTGAGCAGCTCCGAGATGACCCGCGGCGGAGTCCACGGGGTGAGCGTCTCCGAGATCGATCGCACGATGGCGGCGGTCTCCTGGTGATCTCCGATGGCCTGGTACTTGATCTGAACGTAGTCCCAGCCCGGGGGCAGCTGGAACTTCAACTGGTCGGAGATCTCGGTCAGGATCCGCTCCTGGTCGACATCGCCGATCTTCGCCGGAGTCGTCACGTCTGATCAGCCTCTTCCTGCTGCTCTTCCATCCGTGCCCGGTACCAGGCCGGGATCTTCTCCTCGTCGCGCGGGAACGCCTCCAGGTCACGCTGGTAGACGACCGCCGGGACCGGCGGATCCCACAGCGGATCGAAGTCGAAGTTGTAATGGACGACGAAGGAGCCCGGGGGGTCGAGGATGAGCCGCATGGCCAGCCACGTCCCCTTCCCCGGTTCGTAGAGCGCCTGCCGGGACTCCCGCAGAGCCGCCGCGACGTCGGGCGGCTGCACCTGCGCGCTGCTCCCGTCCGCCATGATCACGGTGATCGCCAGATCCTCGACCATCGTGGCCATCGTCGCCTTGACGTCGATCCGCCGCCACCCCTCCGGGGCCTCCCGCAGCACCGCCCCGCCGATCTGCTGGACCAGCTGATCTGCCCGCTCCGGATCAGACATTGGCCGGGGGCTCCGGTCGGAGGGGGGTCGCTGGGGCGACGGGGGCGGGGTTGGGGACATTCACGAAGCTCCTGAAGTTGTAGGTACGGGTGCCGTTCGGAGCGATTCTCTCGGACATGGTGTGCCAGCGGTCCGGGGTCTCCCCGACCGAGGGCTCGTCGAGCCAGGTCCTCACCCGGCCGTGGTCGCCGCCGCGGCGTTCGGCGGTCCGGCGGTCGGTCTCCGAGTAGGCCCAGTTGTCCTCCGTGCTGCCGGCGGTGTGGTTGTTCTGGACGTGGGACTGGGGCGCACCCGCGATCCGGCCGCCGCCCGCTCCGGAGGCGTGGTCACCGGTGTGGCCACCGCGTGAGGGCTGCCCGATGTCGGCGACACCGATGTTGCCGATGCGGGTCATCACGCTGGTGTCGCCGCGAGGCCCGGCCCTGGTCGAGTAGTCGGGCTCGAAGGAAACCGGGCTGTTGCCCCAGGGATCCGAGTGGTAGTTGAAGTCCCCGATCTGGTACTTCACGCCGGGGAGCGGGAGACCGTCCGGACGGCCCGCCCGCGGGTCGCGCATCGTGTTCGAGTCGCCCGTTTCGGGGTTGATCCAGCGGTTTCGCGGATCGTCCGGAAGCGTCTCGATATGGGTGAAGCGCGGCGGCTGGTCGCCGTTGGTGTAAAAGGTCCCGTGCCAGACCTTGTTGTTGTTGGCGTCGGTGGTGAACACCTCGTACCTGCTGTTGGGCTGGAGATCGCTCCTGGGCCTGCTGCTGAAGGGGCCCTGCCTGTCGAGATCCCAGTCCGTCGGCCGGTGCGTCGCGTTGGCCGGGGGATCGAAGTTGTCGAGATCCACGATCGGGTGGCCGTTGGCGTCGGTGGTGAACTCGAACCGTCCTTCGCCCGTGTGGACCCGGTAGTCCACGTCCGGCAGCAGGTGGTCGGTGTCCGGGTTCGCCAGCGAATTGTGAGGGTCGCTGCCGATCCTGGTGTTCGGGACGTCGGCGTCGACGTGGGTGATCCTGGGCGGGACCGAATCGTCGGTGTAGATGGTCGACCGGCGGCCGGAGCTGTCGGTGACCTCGTACTTCGTGTTCGGGTCCAGCGGCCTGGGGTTGGCCGGATCGTAGAACCGCTCGCCGTCGGCCAGGGTGACATCGCGGCGAGGCGGTGTGTAGGAGGGTTCCTGCCAGCCACCGTCGATCTCGTGCTGTGAAGGGAAGTCCCGGCCGCGGTCGCGGGCGCTGTCGGCGTCCACGTCGTGCTTGTCCGCGTGCGAGGTGTCCGGCGTGAAGCCGTCGTCGCTCGCCCGGCGGGCGGTGCCGTCGGGGCTGTGGACGTCCCATTCGCCGTTCGGCGGGATCTTGGGCCGGGGACGGCCGTCGGGGCCGATCTCGTAGTCGGACGAGAAGACGCGCCCGTTCGAGTCGGTCCACGCCGGCCTGCTCGGTGCCATGACCTCGGTGTCGAGTTCCCGTGACAGACGGCGCGCGAAGTCGTTCGAGCCCGCGTCGCAGCCGATCAGGCGGATCGGCCGGCCGTCGTAATCCCCGTTGCGGCGCAGGATGTCCGCGAACTCTTCCGGCGTGTAGGTGCGGTTGCCGATGCGGGCGTGCCCGTCGGGGGTGACGTGCACGTCGACGGTGTAGCGGCCGTCCGGATCCGGCTGGACCCGGTGCGGCAGGTCGCCCATGTCCGAGTCGCCGCGGTGGTACGAGCTCCCCGCGGGGGTGCCCTCGGAATGCCGCTGGTTGACCTCGTCCGGCGTCAGCGGACGATCCGGCTCGCCGTCGGGGCCGCGGTCGTGCGGGGCACCGTCGGGGTGGCCGTTCGGATCCTGCCGCGGACCGTGCCCGCCGGGGCCTTGA
The DNA here is from genome assembly GCF_040684635.1 of Amycolatopsis sp. NPDC089917. NCBI lineage: Bacteria > Bacillati > Actinomycetota > Actinomycetes > Pseudonocardiales > Pseudonocardiaceae > Amycolatopsis > Amycolatopsis sp. NPDC089917. The sequence goes on from NZ_JBFBGL010000011.1 coordinate 63,981, forward strand.
CCGTCCGGCGAATGCGGCGGCCCGGAGTGGCCGCCGGGGCCGCGGCCGCCCGGCCCGGTGTTGCCGGGACCGCTGCCGCCGGGCCGGTTGCCGGGGCCGTGCGTGCCCGGGGAACCGGGGGTGCCGGTGTGCGGCTGGGCGCCGGGGCCGAAGTCGTTGCCGCGGGCCACCGGCTGCGGCTGATGCGGCTGGTTCGGCCGTCCGCCGGGGCCGGTCTGACCCGGACCGCGGCTGGGGCCGGTGTGGGTGTCGGGAGTGCGCGGACCGTGCGTGTCCGGGGTCGGGGTGCGCGGCGAACCGGGCGTGCCCGTCCAGCCGCCGCCCTGCGGCCTGCCGCCGGGCGAACCCGGGGAGCCGCCGGGGGTACCGCCCGGAGCGCCTTGCGGCGGCATGCCGCCCGCCATCGGCTGACCCTGCGGCGGGACCCCGGGCGAACCGTCGCCGCCGGTTCCGCCGCGCTGCGACGGAACGTGCGACGGACCGGCGTCGCCGACCCGCGGCGCCGTGGGAGCGGTGCCGCTGGTCGTCGTGCCGCTGTCGGTCGGCCTGGTGGGAGCGCCGCCGTCGTTGCCGGTGTGGTGACCGGGCGACGGGTCGGACCGCGGGGTGGGCGAACCACCGCCGTCACCGCCGTGCGTCCGGGGCGAGCCGCCGCCGTCGCCGCTGTGGCTCGGCGAGCCGCCGCTGTCGGCGCGCGTGTGCGGTGCCGGGGAACCGGCATCGGGTGCGTGGTTCGGCGAACCGCCTGTGTCGGCGCGGGTGTGCGGAGCGGGAGAGCCGCTGTCGGGTGTGTGGCTCGGGGAGCCGCCGCTGTCGGCGCGGGTGTGCGGTGCCGGGGAGCCGGCGTCCGGTGTGTGGCCGGTCGAACCGCCGGTGTCCGCGCGGTTCGGGGACGGCGAGCCGCCGTCGGGCGTGCGGTGCGGGGTGCCGGAGTCGCCGGGAGAACCGCTGTCGGAACGGGTGTGCGCGGCCGGTGTGTCGGAGCGCGCGGCACTGGGGGAGCCACCACCTCCGTCCGGTGTGGCGTGTCCGCTGTCCGAAGTGGACGGTCCATCCCCGTCACCGGTGCGACCGGATGATCCGCCGTCCGAACGGGCCGGTGAGCCGCCACCGTCCCTTGTGGACGACGAGCCGCCGCCGTCGCCGCCGCGCGTGGTGCTCGACGGGGAGTCGCCGCCGGAATCGCCGTTCGAGCCGGAGTCACCGGAGCGACCCGAGTCGCCGTCGGAGCCGTTCGAGCCATCGCCCGAACGGTTCGAACCGTCACCCGGACCGCTGCCGGATCCGTCACCGTCCGAGCCGTTCGAACCACCGGAACCGTCGCCGGAGCCGCTGCCGGAACCATCGCCGTCCGGACCGTCCCCGGACCCGGAACCCGAACCGCTGCCGCCACCGTCGGGCCCGCCGGACCCACCGCGGCCGCCGCGCTGGACGAAGCCGCCCGGCTTGATGTTCCTGGTGTTGATCACGTCCAGGCCGGTGACCTTGCCCGCGATCTTGCCGAAGATCTTGATGATCTTCTCGAAGACGTCGGCCAGCTTGCCCAGCAGCGGCGAGACCCGCCGCATCGCGTCGCAGAGTTCCTTGAGCTTGTCGGCGATCCTCGCGGCCCACTCGGCGATCGCGGTGACGGCCTGCGCGACCACCACGGGCGTGCCGAAGCCGAGCGAGAACACCGTCTCCATGACCCAGGAGATGAGCTTGCCGACCGCGTCCGCGATCAGCTGGCGGATGAACTCGCGGACGAACGAGACGATCTCGCCGAAGATCATCACCACGGTGCTGATCGCGCCGGCGACGGTCGCCGCCCCGCTGATCGCCTCCGCCTGCTCCGCGGCCTGCTTGCGGTACTGGTCGGCCGCGTCACCGGTCCAGCCGGAGGTGCCGTTCTTGACCGCGTTCGAGAACTCGACCTGGGTGTCTTCCAGCTTCTTGGAGACGTTTCCCCAGGTCTCGGAGTACGACTGGATGACCGGCGGGTCACCCGCGACGGCGTCCAGCATGTCCTTCAGCGGCTGCATGTGCTCCATCAGGAACGACGCCACCGACGACATCAGGTAACCGAACGGGTCGATCGCGGCGCTGGCGATCTCGCCCGCGAGGCTCAGCACACCGAGCCCGCCGCCGATCCAGTCGCCGTTCGAGATGCCGTTGAAGGCGTCCATGGCCGACTCGGCGACGCCGATGCCCGCCCCGTAGCCGTAGTCGCTGTTGCCCGCCGTCAGCGGACCCGGGCCGTCGCCGTCTGTCGGGGCCTTCGCGACGAGCGGGTTTCCCTCGGGCATCAGTCAGGCACCTGCGTGTTCTTGAACTCGGCGGCGAAGTTCTCGTCCTGCGCCCGGTAGGCGTTGGACGCCGAACGCACGTTGTTCGCCACCGCCGTCGCGGCCTCGACGGCCTTGTTCAGCGCGTTGATGCCGAACTCCTCGACCGGGTCGAGCATCATCCGGAACGGCTGGCAGATGATGCCGTACGCGTCGGTCGGCATGCTCACCTGCTGGGCGGCGTCGACCGCGCCGCGCAGCCCGTCGGCGATGCCGTCGATCTGCTTGGAGTGCGCGTCGAGGTCGGCGCCGAGCTCGTAACCCTTGCCTGCCATGGTTTCTCCCCTCTACCAGGCCGGATGGACGTTCTAGGAAAGGATGCTGCCGCCGAAGTCGTCGTCATCGTCGTCCCGCGTGCGGCGGCGGCGCGGGATCGGCTTCGGCTGAGGCGGACTCTGGGGCGGAGCCGCCTGCGCGGGCGGCTCTTCCTCCTCCGGACCGAAGCGGTGGTGCCGCTCGGGCTCCGGCGGGGCGGGATCCTCCTCGGGCGGAGCCTCCGGGAAGGTGCTCTGCGCTTCCGTGATCACCCGGTTCGCCGTCTCGTCGGTGGTGCCGACGGTTTCGGCCATCGCCTGCTGCAGAAGCTCCGGGATCCGGGACTGCGCGAGCTGCACGAGCCGCATGACCTGCGCCGAGACCTCCGCCATCCGCTTGCCGCTCACGGCCTCGGAGATGACCAGGTTCTTCAGCAGGCCCTTGGAGTCGACCGTCACTTCGATGGTGTTGTCCTTCGACCGCTCCGTCACGGTCTGCCCCTGCATGCGGGCGGCCATCGCCTGATAGCGCGCGGCGGTCTCCTGGATCTGCTTCGTCCAGTTGTCCACCATGCGTTCGCTGGCGTCGACGTTGTCCGGCATCGGGACCCTTCCACAAGCTGCATGCTGACGTCTTCACACTGACGGTCCGGAGATGCCTCCGGTTCCGGTGCGCTCGAAGTTTAGTTCCCGTCCGGTGTACCACCCCCGGCCGACAAAGTCGGGCCTCTCACACAGCGAAAGGGCCCCTCACCGCACGAAGTGCGATGAAGAGCCCTTTCACGCCCTGCGAACTGCCGGGGTCAGAGGTTGCCGCGACGCTCCTGCTCACGCTCGATGGCCTCGAACAGGGCCTTGAAGTTGCCCTTGCCGAAACCGAGCGAACCGTGCCGCTCGATGAGCTCGTAGAACACCGTCGGGCGGTCGCCGATCGGCTTGGTGAAGATCTGCAGCAGGTAGCCGTCCTCGTCGCGGTCGACCAGGATGCGGTGCTCCTTGAGCTTCTCGATCGGCACCCGGACCTCGCCGATCCGGGCGCGCAGCTCCGGGTCGTCGTAGTAGGAGTCCGGGGTGTCGAGGAACTCGACGCCCGCGGCGCGCATCGCCTTCACCGTCGCGACGATGTCGTTGGTGGCCAGCGCGATGTGCTGGCAGCCCGCGCCGCCGTAGAACTCGAGGTACTCGTCGATCTGCGACTTCTTCTTCGCGATCGCCGGCTCGTTGAGCGGGAACTTGACGCGGTGGTTGCCGTTGGAGACCACTTTGCTCATCAGCGCCGAGTACTCGGTCGCGATGTCGTCGCCGACGAACTCCGCCATGTTCACGAAGCCCATGACGCGGTGGTACCAGTCGACCCAGTAGTCCATCTTGCCGAGTTCGACGTTGCCGACGCAGTGGTCGACGGCCTGGAACAGCCGCTTCGGCGCGCCCTCGGGGCGGACGATCTTGCTCTCGCGCGGCTCGTAGCCGGGCAGGTAGACGCCGGTGTACTTCGACCGGTCGATCAGCGTGTGGCGGGTCTCGCCGTAGGTCGCGATCGCGGCGATCCGGACGGTGCCGTGCTCGTCGGAGACGTCGTGCGGCTCTTCGAGGACGGTGGCGCCCTGCGCGCGGGCGTGGTCGATGCAGCGGTCGACGTCGGCGACCTCGAGGGCGAGGTCGATGACGCCGTCGCCGTGGCGGCGGTGGTGGTCGAGCAGCGGCGAGTCGGGCTTGACGCCGCCGGTGATCACGAAGCGGGCCGAGCCGGACTTCAGCACGAACGACTTGCGCTCGAAGTCGCCGGTCTCGGGGCCGGAGTAAGCGACGAGCTGCATGCCGAACGCGACCTGGTAGAACCACGCGGTCTGCGTGGCGTTGCCCGCGATGAACACCACCGCGTCCATCGACTTCACCGGGAAGGGGTCGGTCGAAGAGTCGTGGTCGACGAGGCCGACGAGCTGACGCAGCTGGTCGTAGCTCACGTCGTCAAGAGCACCCTGGGGTTCCGCTGTGTGCGTCATGTCCTGAAGCATCCGAGGGCGTGACAAAATGTGCAATGGTCAAAGATTTCGCTGGGCACTATGTCCAGTGAGACGGCGGGTGACGCAGTCATAGTGGACAACCTGCGTAGGAGGTAGGCACGATGTCGGACTCGCTCGACGAACTGGACGCGCGGCTGCTGCTGTTGCTCACCGACTCGCCCCGGCTCGGCGTGCTCGAATGCGCCCGCCGTCTCGGGGTCGCGCGGGGCACCGTGCAGGCCCGGCTGGACCGGCTGACCGAACGCGGGATCCTCGGCGGGTTCCCGCCCGAACTCGACCTCGCGGCGATGGGATACGGCCTCACCGCGTTCGCCGTCCTGGAGATCGCGCAAGGCCGCCGGGCCGAGGTCGCGGAGGCGCTGTCCGCGATCGACGAGGTGTGCGAGGTCCACGCGACGACCGGTCAGGGCGACCTCTTCGTGCGTATGGTGGCGCGCAACAACGACGACCTGCAGCGGGTGGTGGACGAGGTGGTCGGCGCGCCGTACGTGCGGCGGACGTCGACGTCGATCGCGTTGTCGACGCCGGTTCCGCCGCGCGTACGGCCGCTGCTGGAACGGCTGGCGAGGAGTCGTTGAGGGGACGTGAACGAACCCCTGTCGAGCAGGCATTCTTCGCTGACGTCAAGGCATGGTTCCGGACTTCCCGGCGGGGCCGGGCGCTCCCTGACTGTCCACGTGGGACACTTGGTGGCGATCTAGTGTCCGCTTTATCCCTGCGCAAAGTCATGCAAAGCACCCAAACCGGGCATTTCGACCGGAACGATTGTCCCTTGCGGGGAGTCAAAGCCCGGCTGGCTCCGGTCTGTCAGTCCAGACCTATACGCCGTGAAGACTTCCCGATCAGGACACCTTGGCCTTGCCCCTTAATGGCTCACCTGGGCCAGATACCGCTTCGCCGAGCGCTGGACGGCTTCGTGCCCGTCGGTGCGGATGATCGCGTCCCACCAGGCGCCGTAGATCGCCTCGAACTCGTACGGTTCGAGCATCTCGGCCGCGCGGCGGACGACCTCCGGGCGTTCCGGGATCAGGTTCGGGTAGCTGTACATCATGCCGACGAAGCGACGGTCCGGGATGACCTGCAGGATGTCGCCCGCGAGCACCGCGCCGCGGCCGTTCTCCCCGCCCGGCCAGTGCAGCACGGTCCCGCCGGCGAAATGCACGCCGAGGTTGATCAGCCGCAGGTCGGGGGCGACGTCGAGGGTCGCGCCGCTCCACAGCTTGATCGCCGGATCCGGCCTGCCGATCCACTGCCGGTCGCCCTCGTGCAGGTACACGGGCACGTCGAAGGCGTGGGCCCACTCGACCATGGTGGTGTAGTAGTGCGGGTGGCTGATCGCGATGCCGGTGATGCCGCCGAGATCGCGGACCTTCGCGACCAGGTCGTCGTCGATGAAGCCCGCGCAGTCCCACAGGAAGTTGCCGGATTCGGCCTTGACCAGCAGCGCCCGCTCGCCGATGGCGAAGTTCGGGGTGGACCCGACCCCGATGAGACCGGGTCCCTGCTCCTCGACGCGAGCCGTGTACGTTCCGCTCGCACGGACGGTGTCCAGATCGGTCCATCGCTGCCCGGCCTGCGGGACGTACTGACGTTCGTCCTCGCAGATCGGGCAGTCGGACCGGGGTTCCGCGTACTGCATGCCGCAGGCCACGCAGATCGGTAGCTCGCTCATCGTTTCCCTCCAGAATTCTCCGGAGGTCACGCTAACGGCTCATATGCGCGCCCGGCCATATCGGGCCGGACGCGCGAGGCTCACTTGCCGGTGTAGGGCACGGCCTTGACGAGAGTCACCTTCTGGATGCTGCCGTTGGGCAGCTCGTACTCCCGGGTCTCGCCTTCCTTGGCGCCGAGCAGCGCCTTGCCGAGGGGGGACTCCGGCGAGTAGACGTCCAGGTCACCCTCGGTGCCCTCTTCGCGAGTCGCCAAGAGGAAGTTCTCGTCCACGTCGTCACCGTCGTAACGCACGGTGAGGACCTTGCCCGGTCCCGCGCTGCCGTCGTTGGCGGGCGGCTCGCCCACCTTGGCCGAACGGAGGAGTTCCTGGAGGTGGCGGATCCGGGCCTCGTGCTGCCCCTGTTCCTCACGGGCGGCGTGGTAGCCGCCGTTCTCCTTGAGGTCGCCCTCTTCCCGGCTGTCGTTGATCTTCGCAGCGATGACCGGGCGGAGCTCGATGTAGTGGTCGAGTTCCTGCTTGAGCCTGTCGTAGGCATCCTGGGTCAGCCAGGTCACCTTTGTGTCGCTCACGGTCACCATCTCCTAGTAGGGCCTGCCAGGCTTGGATGTACAAGCCGGCCACCGGACCGGCATGGCGTGCCGGCCTGGCTGAGATAAAGGAAAAACACGGCCCGTCTTGGGCCGTGCCGGTAGATCAGAGTAACACGGCGCGCGCTATCGCCGCCGGAGGAATTCGGTCGCGCCTCGGCGTTGGGCGCCTGTTTCACCCCGTTGGCCGCTATGGCCTTGACAGGTACCGTGGTACGTCGTAAGAGCATCCGAAGATATCAGCCGTGACCGGCTTTCCGATGCTCTTGATGGTGGTCGTCACCCTGCTGTTCTTCGAACCAGGCTGAACAAGGACCTCTTTGCGACCGCTCTCCGCCCCCGCCTTGTCCCGGACCCGGACGACGCACACGCCGGGACGGTTCACGTCGTCCCTGGTCACGTTGATGGTGATCTCCATCGCGTCGCCGGGCTTCTCGGCGAACGAGACGCGCTCGCCGTCGATGGGCGCGCTGCCGAAGTTCAGGTACATGGCGTAGGCGATTCCGCCGCTGACCAGCAGGGCGATCGCCCCGAACACCACGCGTCGCCAGCGGGCGGGCTTCGCGGCGCGGGTCTTCCCGTACCGGTCCTCGGGCACGTCCGTCCGGGTGCTTTCCGCGGTGGGAGCGTCCTGTCCCGTGCTCAACCCGGGCCTCCCGGTTGGTGTCGTCGTGCTCGCAGGGACAATGGGGTCGTATGCGAGTGGTTCCCCTCGAGTATCCGCGCCCGGCCGGGCGGGCCGTCAGGCAGGGTGGCAGGGGAATAGGGAACGAGAAGGGGACGTTCGGAGCATGGTGCTAGCCAAGGAACCGCCGAAGTCACGCCTCCGCCTGATGGCGGTGCACGCGCACCCCGACGACGAGTCGAGCAAGGGCGCGGCCACGATGGCCAGGTACGCCGCCGAAGGGCACGAGGTCATGGTCGTGACCTGCACCGGTGGCGAAGCCGGCAGTGTGCTGAACCCGGCCATGGATCGTCCCGAAGTACTGGCCAACATGACCGAGATCCGCCGGGAGGAGATGGCCCGCGCGGCCAAGATCCTCGGCGTGAGCCACGTCTGGCTCGGGTTCATCGACTCGGGCCTGCCCGAGGGCGACCCGCTGCCCCCGGTCCCGGAGGGCTCGTTCGCGGTCATCCCGCTCGAAGAGTCCACCGGCGCGCTGGTGAAGGCCATCCGCGAGTTCCGCCCGCACGTGATCGTCACCTACGACGAGAACGGCGGATACCCGCACCCCGATCACATCCGCACGCACGAGATCTCGGTCGCGGCCTTCGACGCCGCCGGTGAGGCCGGGCGCTATCCGGAGGCCGGCGAGCCGTGGCAGCCGATGAAGCTGTACTACGTGCACGGGTTCTCGCGCGCGAGGATGATGATCTTCCACGACGCCCTGATCGCGCGCGGCCTGGAGTCGCCGTACGAGGAGTGGCTCAAGTCGTGGGACCCGGAGAAGGCCGACGTCATGGACCGGGTGACCACGCGCGTCGAATGCGGCGACTACTTCGAGCAGCGTGACGAGGCCCTCAAGGCGCACGCCACCCAGATCGACCCGAACAGCCGCTGGTTCGCCGTCCCGCGCGACCTGCAGCGCGAGGTCTGGCCGACCGAGGAGTACGAGCTGGTCCGCTCACTGGTGGACAGCACCCTGCCGGAGGACGATCTGTTCGCCGGCTTGAAGGAGAAGGTGGGCTAGATGAGTTTCGGTGTGCCGGCGTTCGCCGTCGTCGGAGTGACGGTGTCGTCGCAGTTCCTGGCGCAGCAGCCGGGCAACGGCGACAACGGCGGCCAAGGTGAGGACTTCGGCAAGTCGTCGCCGGTGGGTTTCCTGATCCTGATCCTGTTCTTGATCGCCGTCGCGCTGCTGGTGCGGTCGATGACCAAGCACCTGAAGCGGCTGCCGGAGAGTTTCGACGAACCCGCCGCTTCTTCTTCGGAGGAGGCTCCCGAGGCTTCGGCCGAGAAGGCCGCTGCCGAGGAGCCCGTCGCGAAGGCGGAGAAACCGGCCGCCAAGTCCGACTGAAGTGTCTCGGCCCGGGCAAGTGTCATGAGGGGTCCCCTTAGGACATTTTTCGTCCTAAGGGGACCCCTCATGACACCCGGAGAGAGCCAAGCGGCAGCGTGAAGCGCGTCAGAGGCGCGGGTCGACCGGATCCGACTCCAGCGCCAGCACCGCGAACACGCACTCGTGCACCCGCCACAGCGCTTCCCCGCGCGCCAGCCGCTCCAGCGCCTCCAGCCCCAGCGCGTACTCACGCAGCGCCAGCGCCCGCTTCCGGTTCAGCCCGCGCTTGCGCAGCCGTTCGAGGTTCTCCGGCAGCGTGTAGTCCGGCCCGTAGATGATCCGCAGGTACTCGCGCCCGCGCACCTTCACTCCCGGCTGAACCAGGCCACGCGTGCCGCGAGTCAGGTTCGCCGCCGGTTTGACGACCATGCCCTCGCCGCCCGCGCCGGTCAGCTCCAGCCACCAGTCGACGCCCCGCGCCACCGACGCCGGGTCTGTGGTGTCGACGGCCAGCGTCCGCGTGCGGGTGAACAGGTCACCGGTGAGCCGGTCCAGCCGTGAGAGATGCCAGTCATGCGGCCGGTCGTGGTACGCGTGCCCTTCCGACGCCAGGATCTGGAACGGCGCGAGCCGGACGCCGTCGAGTCCGTCGGTCGGCCAGCAGTAGCGGCGGTACGCCTCCCGGTACGCGTCCACAGTGGACTCGCGGGTCCGCGTCCGCGCCAGCAGGTCCGACACGTCGATCCCGCGAGCTGCGGCCGCGTCCAGCGAGGCGACGGCGGCGGGCAGCACCGCCTGGGCCGCCGCGCCCACGGCCGCGTACTGGCCCGAGATCAGCGATCCCGCCTTCGCGCTCCACGGCAGCAACTCCGCGTCGAGCAACAGCCAGCCGGTGTCCAGTTCCTCGAACAGCCCGGACGCGGCTTCCCGCACACCGGCGAGCAACCGCGCGTTCTGCTCCGGCGTGAAGAACGGCCGCCCGGTGCGGGTGTAGACCGCGCCGGGTCCCTGGATCCCGAACCGCGCGGGAGCGACGTCGTCGTCACGACACACGAGCACGACGGCCCGCGATCCCATGTGCTTCTCTTCGCACACCACGTGATCGACACCCGCCGCGCGGAACTCGGCGAAAGCCTCCTCCGGGTGTTCGAGGTAATCGTCCAGGGTGGACGTCGAACACGGCGCCATGGTCGGCGGCAGGTACGGCAGCCAGCGCGGGTCGACGGCGAAACGGCTCATCACTTCGAGCGCCGCCGCCGACTGCTCGGCGGACACCCCGACCCGGCCGTGATGGCGGGTCTCGACGATGCGCTTGCCGGTGACGTCGCCGAGCTCCAGCACCGCGGGTTCGCGTCCGCCCAGCGGCCGCTCGGGTTCGAGCGGGCGCGCCGGTTCGTACCAGACCTTCTTCGCCTTCACCGAGACGACTTCCCGTTCCGGGTAACGCAAAGCGGTCAGCTTGCCGCCGAAGACGCAGCCCGTGTCGAGACACATGGTCCCGTTGATCCATTCCGGTTCCAGCGTCGGCGTGTGTCCATAGAGGACCATCGCGGTCCCGCGGTAGTCGCGTGCCCACGGCAGCCGCACCGGCAGGCCGTACTCGTCGGTCTCGCCGGTGGTGTCGCCGTAGAGCGCGGTGCTCCGCACGCGTCCGGACGCGCGTCCGTGGAACTTCTCGGGCAGGCCGGCGTGCGCGACGACGAGCTTGCCGCCGTCGAGGACGAAGTGTGCGATGAGTCCCTCGCAGAACGCGTGCGCCTTGGCGCGAAAGTCCTCGTCCTGCGCGGAAAGCTGCTCCAGCGACTCCGCGAGGCCGTGCGTCACCTTGACATTGCGCCCGTTCAGCGCGCGGACCAGTTTCTGTTCGTGGTTCCCGCAGACGACCAGCGCGCTGCCCGCCTCGGCCATCGCCATCACGCGGCGCAGCACCCCCGGGGTGTCGGGGCCGCGGTCGACGAGGTCGCCGACGAACACCGCGGTCCGTCCCTCCGGGTGCACGCCGTCGGCGTAACCCAGTTCGGTGAGCAGTTCGTCCAGTTCCTCGCGGCAGCCGTGGACGTCGCCGATGACGTCGAACGGTCCGGTCAGGTCACGGCGGTCGTTGCGCAGCGGCTCGACGACGATCTCCGCTTCGGCGACCTCGGCTTCGCTTCGCAGCACGTGGACACGGCGGAAACCCTCACGCTCCAACGACTTCAGCGAACGGTGCAGTTCGCCGCGCTGGCGGCGGACGACGTGCTCGCCGAAGTCGCGATCCGGCCGGGACTCGTTGCGCGCGTGACAGACCTTCACCGGCAGGTCCAGCACGATCGCCGTCGGCATGACATCGTGCTCCCTCGCCAGCTTCAGCAGGCTCGCGCGGGAAGAACGCTGGACGTTCGTCGCGTCGATCACCGTGATCCGGCCCGCTTCGAGCCGCTTCGCCGCGACGTAGTGGAGCACGTCGAAAGCGGCGGCCGACGCGCTCTGGTCGTTCTCGTCGTCGGCGACCAGGCCCCGGAAGTAGTCGCTGGACAGCACCTGCGTCGGCGCGAAATGCGTCCGCGCGAAGGTCGATTTGCCGGAGCCGGAGGCGCCGACGAGCACGACGAGGGACATGTCGGGAATGGTCAGTTTCATGCCACGGCCTCCTTTCGAGACGTGAAGACCGCCATCTGGGTCGGCGGTCCTGATTCCTGGGACTCCTGTCCCACCGGCAGGTGGCGGACGTCGTAGCCGCGCCGGGACGCGACGCCCCCGGCCCACGAGCGGAACTGCTCGCGTGTCCACTCGAAACGGTGGTCGGCGTGCCGGAACCTGCCCTCTTCGAGGAATTCGAAGTGCCGGTTGTACTCGGCGTTCGGCGTCGTGACGAGCACTGTGCGCGGTGCGGCGACGCCGAACACGGCGTGCTCCAGCGCGGGCAGGCGCTCCTCGTCGACGTGCTCGATCACCTCCATCAGCACGGCCGCGTCGTAGCCGGCCAGCGACGGATCCGCGTAGGTCAGCGCGGACTGCCGCAGCGTGATCCGCGACTTGTCCTTCAGCCGCTTGTCGGCGATGTCGAGCGCGCTCGCGGACACGTCGACACCGACGATCTCGGTGAACGACGGCTCCTTCTGGAGCACGCGCAGCAAGGCGCCACCGCCGCAGCCGAGGTCGAGCACGCGCCGCGCGCCCGCCGCCCGGAGCGCCGCGAGCACGCTCCCGTGGCGTTGCACGGCCAGCGGTTCGGGTCGATCCGGCAGTTCGGTGACGTGTGCTTCGGCCTCGGCCGGGACGTCGTCCGCTTCGGCCAGCCGCGAAAGCGCGTACGAGACGATCGCGCGACGCCGTTCGAGATACCGGTTGGTGATCAGGTCCCGTTCCGGGTGATCGGCCAGCCAGCCCTCGCCGACGCGCAGCAGCTTGTCGGCCTCGTCCTGGCCGATCCAGTAGTGCTTGTCGCCGTCGAGAGCGGGCAGCAGGACGTACAGGTGCCGCAACGCGTCGACGACGCGCTGGGTCCCGGTCAGCCGGAGATCGACGTAGCGGGAATCGCCCCACTGAGGGAATTCCGGGTCGAGCGGGATCGTCTTGGTTTCGACCTGCCAGCCCAGGGGCTCGAACAGCTTGTGGACGACCTCCGCGCCGCCGCGCGCGGTCAGCGACGGGACCCGGATCTCCAGCGGGAAGCGTTCGTCGACCAGCTCCGGCCGGTTCGAGCACCGGCCCGCCAGCGCCGTGGTGAAGGCCGCCCGCAGCGCCACCGCCAGATACGAGCCACCCGCGTACGGCCGGTCGTTGACGTACTGGGTCAACGACGTCCCGCCGCCGCGCACGAGCTCGACCGGGTCGATCTCGACCAGCAGCGCGACGGTGCAGCGCTCGGCGGACGCCTCGGGGTAGAAGACGTGCGCCGTTCCGGCCGAGAGCGTGATCGGCTGCGCCTTCTCCGGATGTTTGTGCAGGAGAAAGCCCAGGTCGGTGGCGGGTGTCCGGGTGGTCGTCATGGTCAGCAACACCGCGTCAGTGTCGCGCAGACGGTGCGTTTCGCGCGCCCGCTTTTCCGCGTGCGACCCTGGTGACATGTCGAACCGCCTGAAGGTCGCGACCAGTCCGTACCTGCTGCAGCACGCCGAGAACCCGGTGGACTGGTGGCCTTGGGGCGAGGAAGCGCTGGCCGAGGCGAAACGGCGGAACGTGCCGATCCTGCTTTCGGTCGGTTACGCGGCCTGCCACTGGTGCCATGTCATGGCGCACGAGTCCTTCGAGGACGAAGCCACCGCGACGCTGATGAACGCGAACTTCGTCAACATCAAGGTGGACCGCGAGGAGCGCCCGGACATCGACTCGGTGTACATGGCGGCCACGCAGGCGATGACCGGTCAGGGCGGCTGGCCGATGACGTGTTTCCTGACGCCGGAGGGCGAGCCGTTCCATTGCGGCACCTACTACCCGCCGTCGCCGCGGCCGGGGATGCCGTCGTTCTCGCAGCTGCTCGTCGCGGTCGCCGAAGCCTGGGGAGAGCGCCCGGACGAGCTGCGTTCCGGAGCCCAGCAGATCATCGCGCACCTCACGGAGAAGAGCGGACCGCTGCCCGAGTCCGTTGTGGACGGTGTGGCGCTGGAATCCGCGGTCGCGTCGTTGCGCGAGGAGTACGACGACGCGAACGGCGGATTCGGGGGAGCGCCGAAGTTCCCGCCGACGATGGCGTTGAACTTCCTGCTCCGTCATCACGAACGCACCGGCTCCGATCTCGCGCCGGTCGAGCACACGGCCGAGGCGATGGCGCTCGGCGGGCTCAACGACCAGCTCGCCGGAGGCTTCGCGCGCTACTCGGTCGACGCGCGCTGGGAAGTGCCGCATTTCGAGAAGATGTTGTACGACAACGGTTTGCTCTTGCGTTTCTATGCCAAGTTCCACGGCGTGACCGGACATGGGTACGCGCGGCGGGCGGTCGAGGAGACCGCGGAATTCCTGCTTCGCGACCTCGGGACTGCCGAAGGTGGTTTCGCCGCTTCGCTCGACGCGGACACCGACGGCGTCGAGGGGCTCACGTACGTCTGGACTCCCGCGCAACTCGCCGAAGTGCTGGGTGACGACGACGGTGCTTGGGCGGCGGAGCTGTTCCAGGTGACCGAGCGGGGCAACTTCGAGCACGGCGCGTCGACCCTGCGCCTGCGTGAGCCGCATCCAGAGGACGAAATGCGTTATGAGCGGGTCCGGGGCGCGTTGCTGGCCGCGCGGAACGAGCGGCCGCAGCCCGCCCGTGACGACAAGGTGATCGCCGCGTGGAACGGGCTCGCGATCGGCGCGCTCGCCAAGGCGGGCTCGCGCCTCGATCGGCCACAGTGGATCGAAGCGGCCGCGCGTGCCGCCGCTTTCCTGATGGACACCCATTTCGTGGACGGACGGCTGCGCCGGACCTCGCGCGACGGCGTCGTCGGCACGACGGCCGGGGTGCTGGAGGACTACTCGTGCCTCGCCGAAGGGCTGCTCGAACTCCACCAGGCGACCGGCGACCCGCGCTGGCTCGCCGACGCGGTCACCCTCCTGGACCTGGCCTTGACGCATTTCGACATCCCGGATTCGCCGGGCGCCTATTACGACACGGCCGACGACGCGGAAGTCCTGGTGCAGCGGCCGTCCGACCCGGCCGACAACGCGAGCCCGTCGGGCGCCTCGGCGCTGGCGAACGCGGTGCTGACCGCGTCCGTGCTGGCCGGGCACGACCGGGTCGGCCGCTACCGCGAGGCGGCCGAGCAGGCGCTGGCCCGCGCGGGACGGCTCGCCGCCCACGCGCCGCGGTTCGCCGGGCACTGGCTGACGGTGGCCGAAGCCGTGGCGGCCGGTCCGGTCCAGGTGGCCGTCGTCGGGCCGGACGCCGCTTCACGGTCCGCTCTGCTGGCCGCGGCCATCGCGTCGCTGCCGGACGGCGCCGTCGTCGTGAGCGGGATCCCCGACGCCGAAAGTGTGCCGCTGCTCGCCGACCGGCCGCTGGTCGACGGGGCCGCTGCCGCGTACGTGTGCCGTGGGTACGTGTGCGAGCGGCCCGTCACCACCGCGGAGGAACTGCGCGCTCAGCTCACCAATCCCACGACCTAGCGCCGAAGCCGCCGCCGGTCTGCGGTGCCCCGACCGGCTTGACCGCGACCTGGGGCTTGGGCTTCGGTTTGACCGAGGTGGGCTTGGTGGTCTTCGGCGGTTTCGTGGTGCTGGACGGCGGAACGCCCACGACCGTGAACGTCCGGGTCGACTCGCGACCATCGGTGCAGGTCAGCGTCGCGACGTACTTTCCGGGCGTCTTCACGACGCGCCCGTAACCGCCGTACTTCCCGAAGTTCCCGCCGATGGTCCACGTGACCGGCTCGGCGAGACCCGGCGAGGTCACCGGGCCCTTCGGCGTGCAGCCGCCCGCCGCGGCCCTGGTCTCGGCGTAGATCTGCGCCCCGGGTTCGACCTCGGTCGGAGTGAGGCCCCACGAGGGATCCGTGGTCGCCGCGGCGGGCGCGATCACCGCCAGTTGAGCCGCCCCGCACACGAGTGCGCCGATCATGACTTTCTTCAGCATGAGGTTCCCCTTCCTCGTCGGCTGTCGGTGAGAACACGTTCGCGCAGGTCATCGGGTTGCCCTGGTTTTCGCCGGGGGAGAACACGGATGAATGTCGGCTGTTGCGCGCGTAGCGTCGGTAGCGTTGTAATCATGTAATCGCGGAGGCGATCATGCACACCTACTTCAGGACGGCGAGGCAGATGGGACGCGGTGGCTGGAAGGGCAGGGGCGGCTGGCAGCAGGCGGAGATCCCGTCGGCGGACGACGCGGCGGCGTGGTTCGGCGGGCGGTTGCCGGAGGGGTGGTTCACCGGAGACCCCGAGGTCACGGTGGATCGCGAAGAGATCGTCATCGTCGGCGAGCTCCAGCCGCTCAGCGGCGAATACGCCGACGACGCCGCTCGTGCGGCGGCCGAGGACGGCCGGATCAGCCGGTTCCGCGAGGAGACCCGTGACGAGCGGATCGAGATCGCTCGCCAGGCCGAGCACCGGTATCAACGCAAGGTCGCGTGGGGCGCGAGCCTCGGCGGCACGCGGCAGCTGTTCACCACGCATTCGGCGCCGGTCATGACCAGGCTGCGGCAGCCCGAACGCCTGGTCCTCGACACCCTCGTCGACGCAGGTGTCGCGCGGTCGCGATCGGAGGCGCTGGCCTGGGCCGTCCGGATGGTCGGGGAGCACGCGGACAGCTGGCTCGCCGAACTCCGGGAGGCGATGACCAAGGTCGACGATCTCCGCTCGCAGGGACCGGACCTTTCCTGAGGCCGGCCTCACAAGGGCCCGGGTTCGTCCTGCGGCTCCCGATGCGGTGCGGCAGTCTGAATCCAGACCGCACCGCATCGGAGGAATCGTGGACACACCAGGACTTCCCGCGAAGATCGACCCGGACGCGCTGACCACCGTCCTCGATGGACGGTGGGCCGAACTCCGCCGCGCGGTGCGTGCGCAGATGGCGGCGGAGGACTTCAAGGACCCTGTCGACCTCGACATCGAAGCGCATCGGGCCCAAGTCCTCGAATGGCTGCGCAAGCTCGCCGAAACCGACCGTCCGGGCCTCGGTTTCGACCCGGCGTACGGCGGTGGCGGCGACGTCGGCGGCTCGGTCATGTCGTTCGAGATGCTGGGCTTCGGCGACCTCTCGCTGATGGTCAAGGCCGGTGTCCAATGGGGTCTGTTCGGCGGCGCGGTGCAGCTGCTCGGCACCGGACGCCATCACGAGCGCTATCTGCGCGAGATCAAGGACCTGGAACTGCTGGGCTGTTTCGCGATGACCGAGCACGGTCACGGCTCGGACGTCCAGCACCTGCGCACCACCGCGACCTACGACCCGGCCACGCGCGAGTTCGTCGTGCACACGCCGGACCGGGGCGCGACGAAGGAGTACATCGGCAACGCCGCCCGCGACGGTGAACTCGCGGTCGTGTTCGCGCAGCTGATCACCGGCGGCGAATCGCGCGGCGTGCACGCGTTCGTGGTGCCGATCCGCGGCGAGAACGCGAACGGCGTCGAGATCGAGGACTGCGGCCGCAAGGCGGGGCTCAACGGCGTCGACAACGGGCGTCTCACGTTCACCCAGGTGAGGGTTCCGCGCGAGGCGCTGCTCAACCGGTTCGGTGACGTGGCCGAGGACGGGACGTACACGAGCCCGATCGAGAGCGACGGCCGCCGGTTCTTCACGATGCTCGGCACGCTCATCCGCGGCCGGGTCAGCGTCGCGGGCTCCGCCGGCAGCGCGACGAAACGCGCGCTGGCACTGGCCGTCCGGTACGGCGAGCAGCGGAGGCAGTTCGCGCGGCCCGACGGCGACGAGGTCGTGATCCTCGATTACCGCGCGCACCAGCGGAAACTGCTGCCCGCGCTGGCCACGTCGTACGCGCTGCACTTCGCGCAGGAAGCGCTTGTCGCGACGTTGAACGACATCGCCGAGGACGCGCCCGAGGAAGAGCAGCGGGAGCTGGAATCGCGCGCGGCCGGGATCAAGGCCGTGTCGACCTGGCACGCGACGGCGACCATCCAGGCCACCCGTGAGGCGTGCGGCGGTTCCGGGTATCTCTCGGAGAACCTGCTCGCCGGGCTGAAAGCCGACACGGACGTCTTCACCACCTTCGAGGGTGACAACACCGTGCTGCTGCAGCTCGTCGCGAAGGGCTTGCTGACCAGCTACAAGGACCACTTCGAGGACCTGAGCCCGCTCGCGACCGCGCGGTTCGTGGCGGAGCAGCTCGTCGAGGCCGTGATCGAACGGACGTCCGCGCGCAAGGTCGTCGAGCGGCTCACCGACGCCGACGACAGCGACGTGCTGTTCTCGCGCGAATGGCACCTGAAGCTGTTCGAAGACCGCGAAGAGCACGTACTCGGCGGCGTCGCGCAGCGCCTGCGTAAGGCCGCTTCGGATCCCTTCGGCGTCTTCAACGACGCGCAGGACCACGTGTTGCGCGCCGGGCGAGCGCACGTCGACCGCGTGGTGCTCGAAGCGTTCATCGCCGCCATCGAGCGCTGTGCCGACGCGGAGGCCCGAGAGCTGCTGGAGCGGGTCTGCGACCTCTACGCGCTCGCGAACATCGAGGCGGACCGGGGCTGGTTCCTCGAACACGGCCGCCTGACCTCCGGGCGTTCGAAGGCCGTCACCGCCGCGGTGAACGCGTTGTGCGCCGACCTGCGTCCGCACGCGCGGACCCTGGTCGACGCCTTCGCTATCCCCGAGCAGTACCTAGCGGCTCCGATGCTCCAGGACTGATCCCGGCGCGCTGCTCGGCGAGCTCGGCCCGCAACGCCTTGACCTCGCGGGTCAGCTCGTCGAGATGCTCGCGGGTGACTGCCTGCGCGCTCTCGTCGGCCTCGGTCACCCGGCGGATCAGCCACGACGCCAGCGTCGCGGTGACCACACCGAGCAGGGCGATCCCGGCCACCATCAGCCCGACCGCGACGACGCGGCCGGCGCCGCTGACGGGATAGCGGTCGCCGTAGCCGACCGTGGTGATGGTCGTGATCGACCACCACACCGCGTCCGGGAAGTCGGTGATCGGCGCGTCCGGCTGAGCGCGTTCGGCGTCGAGCACGGCGAGCGCCGAACAGAACACGATCAGCGCCGTCGCGCCCACCGTGTAGACCACGACGCGGCCGCGCAGCGACAGGCCGGCGTTGCGGTTGAGCACGTTGAGCACCGTGACCAGCCTGAGCAGCCGCAACTGCCGGATCAGCGGGAGCACGATGATCACCAGATCGAAGATGTTGCTCTTCAGGAACGCCCGTTTGTCCGCTGCTTGCCTGAGGCGGACGCCGTAGTCCAGGGCGAAGACCGCCCACGCGAGCCAGGTGGCGACCTCACACCAGACCCGGCCGGTGTGCCCGAGCGAGGGCTGCAGGATCGGCCAGGCATAGGCGACCAGGAACAGTACGGCGGCGGCGTTGAGCGGCCACTCCATCCGCTTTTCCCACATCGGACGTCTCCTCACCTGGCCTTTTCCAGGTGGGTACGTTAAGCGATGTCGAGGGCCGTTCCATAGAGTTTCTCGGCTTTGAGGGTGATGTAGAGCCTGTCGCCGTCATCGGGTGTTCGCGTGACTTCGGAGAGTTCCGCTTTTCCTTCCACGACCGCGAATTTCCAGTGGTCGGCGCTGGAGACGTAGAGCGAAGCGGTGGGGTTGGCGCGAAGCTGCTTCACCTTGAGGCGGTCTTCGGTCGTGCTGATCCGGATCTCGCGGGTGCCGGGGTCCCAGGCGTAGACGACCGTGGAGAGGTGCGGGCGGCCGTCGCGCTTGAGGGTCGCGAGGGCGCCGAAGGTGTGCTCGGCGACGAAGGCGCTGAGGGCCGCGTCGTCGAGGCGGCGGGGCGGAACGTTCTTGGCCATGGCGGTGATCATGGCTCTCGCTGTGGGGGCGCGGAAGAAGGCACTTTCTTGTGCCAGAGGGAACACGCTTGTGTCCGTCCAGGTCACGGTGGTGTCGTGAGCCGGATGCGTACGGGACGTACTTGACGTACGCGACGTACTTGGGCAGACTGGTCGTGACTTGATCGGGAGGCCTCTGTGTCCGCTCTCCACTACGACAGCTACACCGAAGCTCGCGCGCACCTCAAGGATCTGCTGGATGCGGCGGAAAAGGGCCGCGTCGCCACGGTTCGGCGCGATTCGGTTCAGGCCGCCGTCGTGGACGTCGAGCGGCTGCGGTACTTCCTCGCGTCGCTCCTGCCGGCATCTGCCCAGGTCGTCGCCGAGGACGGTGGCTGGTCCGTGTTCATCCCGGGTTTGCCGGTGGCGGCGGATGGAGCCACTTTCGACGAGGCGCTGACCGAGATGGTCGACGCGCTGCGGGAGTACGCGGAAGACTGGCAGCTGCGGTTGCTGGACGCGCCGAATCACCGTGACAACTGGGGCCTCGTTCAGCTGATCAGCCTGAGCGATGACGATCAATTGCGTGATTGGCTGGCGGGTACCGGGCGGTGAATTGGCCACAGCCCACCCGGAAAGACCACGAATCGTTCTGTCAGATCGAGGAGTGGCGCAGGGTTCGTGATGCCCGCGGCCGGACGGGCACGCACCACGTCACCTACGAACTCGGTCTCGTGGACGGCCGTATTCTGCGGACCCGGATCTCGCATCCGGTGGATCGGACGGGGTACGGGAAGAGCATCTGGAAGCACATCCTTCGCGACCAGCTCGACGTCGAAGAGCCGTGCTTCTGGTCGTGCGTGCAGGACGGTGTCAAACCCGATCGCGGAGTACCTGTTCCGCAGGCCGAAGCTCTGGCGGCTGACCTGGTGCACATGCTGCTCTCGCGGGTCGGCCTCGCTGAATCGGAGGTCGCGGCCATGACCAAAGCCGAAGCCATCGCAAGGCTCCAGCGGTTCTGGACCGAGAACGGCTGATCCGCGGCTAGGCGTACGAGGCTGCCCGGGTGTGCCGGGAATAGAGAATTCCGGTAACAAACCGAAGTCATCGCCCGATCATGCAGTCGGCGCAAGTGGTCTACTTGGTTGAAAGCATGGAACGCTATGGCGAAGAAGCGGCGGAATCGTGACAAGTCCAGCGGCAAGGGAAAGAGGCAAAAGAGTGTCCTTCTCTATCATGACATGGCCGTTTATGAAAACTTCGAACGATGCGCCCTTCGGCTCTTCAGTATTGTGAAGTCGGCGCAGCGCATCAATCCGGATGCGCCGAGATACCTCTATCTCAGGGTGTAGGGACATAAGAACAGCAAGGGTGCGTTTGACCATGACGCATGGGAGATAATCAACAATTTTGCCCTCGGTCATCTCGGATCCTACTTGACCGGTATCACCACACCTATCGCCGAAATAAAAAACGGCAAAAAGCAGTGCAATGATATTCCGGATCAACTCGACATCGTGTACCCGGAAAACGATGACAGCTTTTGGTACGACGTCGACCTTTTGCCGGTCAAGCCGAGAGAGGTTGTCGGCGATGAACGAAAGTCGGCCCCCTCGAAGGAGATGATCGCCGACTACCTGGGTATCAGGGATGATCCATGCTGTCTTATCTGCTGGGGCAGGCCGGTCGAACGTGCACATGTCGTTCCGGTGTCACTGGGTGGCTCCATGAATGTTCGAAACTTCGCCCTTCTGTGCGGTGGTCATCATCGAGAGGCTCCCGATATCGCAGACGCCGAAGGGTTCTGGGCCTGGGTTGACTACGCGGAGATGCGAGACTCCGGAAGCAAGTGGGAAGGTGCTTCCGACAAGGTCAAGGAACACGCCTTGGCGCTCGGTTCAAGGATAGGGAAGATCGATAGATCCGAGCTTGACTTTGTCAGTGCCATCAAATTTGAACTGAGGCACCTCTATGGGTGGGAGGCCGTCGACTTCTCGAATTTTTCGTGGGATTTGCACGAGGAGTACCATCGAGTGTTGGATGCCGCGACCGGAAGGCACTTCGGTGTCGATAAGAAAGTCTCAACGCATGCTTGGGCCTACAACGTGGCCTTGTACAGGATTGATCGAAACAAGGAATCGCGCTTGAGGCGACGGAAGAAGGTTCTGTTGTTCGATACAATTCCGTCCGAGCCGAGCGATGGGTCCGGATCGTCGACTGCCGGTTGACTTCACGTCGACGAAGCGAGGGAAGTGCTTATCCGGCCCGTCCCACCTTGTTGGCTCGACGACTACAAGGAGGCGGCGCCGCCATCGCCGTCTCACTGATGTGAGTGTGCCCGGGCGGCGGCCTGGTCGCGGATGACTCGTTCATGGTTGTCCTGACGGGCTGCCGCTCCGGTGGGTGTGAATCTGGCCAATGCGGTCGACGGCTTCTTCGGGAGCCTGAGAAAGGACCAGGCCGTGACCAGGCAGCGTGACGGCCTGGCGACGGCCTGGGAGAGATCCAGAAGGCTTGAGCCTCCAGCTAGGCGTACATCGCCAGCCAGATCGCGATGTAGTGCGACACGGCGGCCAGCACCGTGCAAGCGTGGAAGTACTCGTGGTACCCGAAGGTGTCCGGGAAGTGGTTCGGCCACTTGACGGCGTAGAACACCGCGCCCAGTGTGTAGAACAGCCCGCCCACGCAGAGCAGCACGAGCGCCGCGATGCCGGCGTGCGCGCCCAGTTCGGGCAGGACGAAGACGGCGACCCAGCCCAGTGCGATGTAGATCGGCACGCCCAGCCAGCGCGGCGCGTTCGGCCACAGCATCTTCAGGGTGACGCCGCCGATCGCGCCGCCCCAGACGATGGCCAGCACGATGTACCCGGTCGGCTGGGACATCGCCAGAAGGGTGAACGGCGTGTAAGTGCCCGCGATGAACAGGAAGATCATCGAATGGTCGGCGCGCTTCATCCATTCGTATGCTCGTGGGCTCCACAAGCGACGGTGATAGAGCGCGCTGACGCCGAAGACGCCGAGCACGGTCAGGCCGTAGACCGAAGTGGACAAAGCGGCGATACCCGACACGGTGGACGCCGCGAGGCTGATGAGGGCCGCAGCTCCGGCGACAGCGCCGAAGAAGGACCAGAAGTGGATGTGCCCCCGCAAGCGAGGACGCGTGTCCACCAAGGGCGTGGGGCCGGACGGCTGGGGTTCGGTCGCTACGCTCACTCACCCAGGTTACGGCACCGTAGGTTTTTCGCCAGTGTCCGTGGCGCGTCCCACTGGGGCTCGCGGGGTGACTACTCTCCACTGGCGTGAGTCTTCGGTCCTTCTTGTCAGACGTCGTGTACAGCGCCTACGGCAGGCGCCTGATCCAGCAGGCCAAGGGGCGCCATCCACGCCACATCGCCATCATGCTGGACGGGAACCGCCGCTGGGCGCGCGAAGCGGGCTTCACCGACGTCGCCGACGGCCACCGCGCCGGCGCCAAGAAGATCGCGGACTTCCTGAGCTGGTGCAACGAGGCCGACGTCGAGGTCGTCACCATGTGGCTGCTCTCGACCGACAACCTCGGCCGCGCGGCCGAGGAACTGAGCCCGTTGCTGAAGATCATCACCGACGTCACCGACGAACTCGCCGCGCCGCACACCCCCTGGCGGCTCCGCATCGTGGGAGCCCTCGACCTGCTGCCGCCGGAGGTCGCGAAGGCCCTCAGCGCGGCAGCGGAACGCACCGAAGGGCGTTCCGGGATGGAGGTCAACGTCGCGGTCGGTTACGGAGGGCGTCAGGAGATCGCCGACGCGGTCCGCAAACTCCTGCTCCAGCACGCCGACGAGGGCACCTCGATCCGCGAGCTCGCGAAGATCCTGGACGTCGACCATATTTCCGAACACATGTACACCTCGGGTCAGCCGGATCCGGATCTGATTATCCGCACCTCGGGTGAGCAGCGGCTTTCCGGATTTCTGCTCTGGCAATCGGCGCATTCGGAATTCTGGTTCACCGAAGCTTATTGGCCCGCATTCCGCCGGGTCGATTTTCTCCGCGCCATGCGCGATTACGCGTGGCGGCACCGGCGCTTCGGTTCCTGACCCCGTGCATGACGAAGGCCCCGGAGTGCACTTCCGGGGCCTTCGACGTCCAGGCTTGGATCAGCGGTGGTGGTGCTCCAGCGAGTGGGCCACCAGCGACGGGGTCAGGACGACACCCGTGTAGGCGCCGGCGACCAGCGAGGCGGCACCGTAGCCGAGCGCGCCACCGCCCTCGATGAACGTCGCGTAGGCGTCGCCGAACGTCGGGTCCGGGGTGCCGGTGGTGTCGCCGGTGGCGGCGAACGCGGTCCCGCCGACCATCATGATGCCCGCGGCGACGGCGGAAACGAAACCAGCCTTCTTCAGCACTTCGCACTCCTAAGTAGAGATATTCAGGGGGTCGGGGGCACCGAATCCGGTGGGGGTGTCCCGCAGTGAGAAAATTACTCGCTATTCAGGCTCTGTGACCGTCCCGTAAGCCCATTGTGTGAGCCGAAAAAGGTTCATTTCACTCGGTCCGGTTCTCTGTCTCGGGCACAAAATGCGACCCGCTACCAAGCGTGGTAGAACCCTCGCTCCCATCAGGTGAACGCCCTCTGTCGCGCTAATCCATCCGGGTCACGTCGACGAGCGTCCCTGAATGGTGATCATCACTACGCAGGGTGATGGTGACCAGGTGTTGATGTCACGCGACCGACAGTGAGATGACGGTTTGGCGAATCACCGTGGTGGCTGCCTGCGCGATCGGCCGGACGCAGGTACCTTCCGAAAGTGAGGGTTCGCGTCCCATGCGGACTCTCACGGGAGGCCCTGGTCGTGGCGGTTGTCGACAGGGCGGCACAGCCGCCCAGTGGATGCACGAGGGGGCCGGCACCCGGCCCTCGCGGCCGTGCCGACTGACGCGATAGGCGTCAGAAGGAGCGGTCAGCCAGGGAAGTGCCCGGCCCAGCGAGTGCGGGCGTGGTGCCACGCCCACGAGGGAGATGCCGTCGTGACTGCGCAGCGTTCACCCCGCAAGGCCTCTGGCCGTTCTTCGACCGGTGCCTCTGGCCCGGAGAAAGCCTCGATCTCGCCCGAATCCCAGCGGTCCACTTACGTGCTCGACACGTCGGTCCTGCTCTCTGACCCCTGGTCGGTGACCCGTTTCGCCGAACACGCGGTCGTGCTCCCGCTGGTCGTCATCAGTGAACTGGAGGCGAAACGACACCACCCCGAACTGGGGTGGTTCGCGCGCGAAGCGCTTCGCATGCTCGACGACCTGCGTCGTCAGCACGGCAGGCTCGACGCGCCGATCCCGATCGGTGAGCACGGCGGCACCCTGCAGGTGGAGTTGAACCACTCCGATCCCACGGTGCTCCCGGTCGGCTTCCGCACGGACTCCAACGACCACCGCATCCTCGCCTGCGCGCTCAACCTGGCGGCGGAACACGCGTCGGTCACGCTGGTGACGAAGGACATCCCCCTGCGGGTCAAGGCGGGTGCGGTCGGCCTGGAGGCCGACGAGTACCGCGCGCAGGAGGTGACGCCTTCGGGCTGGACGGGGATGGCGGATCTGGACGTCCCGCAGACCCTGATCGACGCGCTGTTCAGCGGGTCCTCCGTGGATCCGGCCGAGTTCGGGATGCCCGAGGTCGGCGAGATGCCCTGTCACACCGGCCTCAGGCTGCTCGCGGGCAGTTCGAGCGCGCTGGGCAGGGTCACCGCGGACAAGCGGATCCGGCTCGTGCGGGGTGACAAGGAGGCGTTCGGCCTGCACGGCCGGTCGGCCGAGCAGCGGGTGGCGCTGGATCTCCTGCTGGACTCCGACGTCGGCATCGTCTCGCTGGGCGGCCGCGCCGGAACCGGGAAGTCGGCGCTCGCGCTCTGCGCGGGGCTGGAGTCGGTGATGGAACGCCGCCAGCACCGCAAGGTCGTGGTCTTCCGGCCGGTGTACGCGGTCGGCGGCCAGGAACTGGGCTATCTGCCCGGTTCCGAGAGCGAGAAGATGCAGCCTTGGGCGCAGGCGGTGTTCGACACCCTCGGCGGGCTGGTCAGCCAGGACGTCCTCGACGAGGTGTTCGACCGCGGCATGCTTGAGGTGCTCCCGCTGACCCACATCCGCGGCCGGTCGCTGCACGACACGTTCGTCATCGTCGACGAGGCGCAGTCCTTGGAGCGCAACGTGCTCCTGACCGTGCTTTCGCGACTCGGCACGGCCTCGCGGGTCGTGCTCACGCATGACGTCGCGCAGCGCGACAACCTGCGGGTCGGCAGGCACGACGGCGTCTCCGCGGTGATCGAGAAGCTCAAGGGTCACCCGCTGTTCGCGCACGTGACGCTGACCCGGTCCGAGCGTTCGCCGATCGCGGCGCTCGTCACCGAGATGCTGGAGGACCACGGATAGCCGATCGGGGAGTCCTCTTGGGACAGTCCTAAGAGGACTCCCCGTGCTTCCTGCACACCGCGGTGAAATCGGCGTCATGAGTGGGACCGTGGGAAAGGCGGTTCGGCGCCGCGGTGGAATAGAAACAGGAGATCGCCGGGACGACGAGCGGGTCGCGTTCGGCGGTGAGGCTCAGCAGGAGATCCCAGTCGTCCATTTCGACCAGTGACTCGTCGAAGCGGGCTTCTTCGAGTCCGGCGCGATGGGCGACCGCGCCGGTGTCGGCGAGGTTCTCCTTGAGCAGGGCATCGCGGCTGTACGGTTTGAACAACAGGCGCGGCAGCCCTTCGACGTCGTCGATGACGTACCCGCCGTACGCGACGGCGACCTCCGGGTGCTCGCCGAAAGCCCACGCCAAAGCCTTGAGCCACAAGGGATGCATGGTGTTGTCGTCGTCGAGGTAGGCGACGACGTCGCCGGTCGCTTCGGCCAGGGCCGCGTTGCGCGCGGCGCTGACCCTGTGGTGCGCCACGCGGATCGTGCGGATCCGCGGATCGTCGAGGGCGGCGAGGACCTTGGGCGTGGAGTCCGAACTGGCGTCGTCGACGACGATCAGTTCCCAGTTCCCGTACCGCTGCGCCCTGACCGACGCGATCGCGCGGGGCAGCAGCGCGGCGCGATCGTGGGTCGGCAGCACGACGGAGATCTTCGGAGTGGCGGCGAGTTCCAGCGGGTCGAGCCACTGGGTGAAGACCTGGACGGCGCGGGCGGCCTCGAGTTGCCCTGTCCGGAGGTGAAGACCTTCGAAGGCGGCGTCATGGCTTTCGAGCCAGCCGTCGAGCGCTCCCTGTCGTGAGTCGAGGGCTTCCTGCCTGGCCTCGACGGTGGTGGTGCGCGCGTCGCCGTCCCGCAGTGCTCCGCCGTGATCTTCGATCCAGGCGGTGTGGTGCTCCAGCACCGCGCGCAAACGCTCGAGTTCCGCGGCCTGGTCCGCGAGCGTGGACCGCAGTCCGGCGATTTCCCCGTTTTCCGCGTGGCGGCGGTCCATCGCCGCCGCCACGATCCGTCTGAGGCGTCTCACCCGGTGCACCTTAGTGCTTCAGGTGCGCCGGATCACCAGCCCGATGGCAGCGGACGCCCTTCCGCGAAGCCGGCGGCCGACTGGATGCCGAGCAGCGCGCGCTCGTGGAACTCCTCCAGCGTCCGCGCGCCCGCGTACGTGCAGGCGGACCGGACGCCGGAGCCGATGGAGTCGAGCAGGTCCTCGACGCCGGGGCGGGCCGGGTCCAGCGCCATCCGCGACGCCGAGATGCCCTCTTCGAAAAGGCCCTTCTTGGCTCGCTCGAAGACGTTGTCCGTGCGCGTGCGGGCGCCGACGGCGCGCTTCGACGCCATGCCGAACGACTCCTTGTATGGCCTGCCCTGCTCGTCGTACCGCAGGTCGCCGGGGGATTCGTGGGTGCCGGCGAACCACGAGCCGACCATCGCCGCGGACGCGCCCGCGGCCAGCGCGAGCGCGACGTCGCGCGGATGCCGCACGCCGCCGTCCGCCCAGACGTGCTTGCCCAGTTCACGGGCCGCGGCGGCGCATTCGGCGACGGCGGAGAACTGCGGGCGGCCGACGCCGGTCATCATCCGCGTCGTGCACATGGCGCCGGGGCCGACGCCGACCTTGACGACGTCCGCGCCCGCGTGGATCAGGTCGCGCGTGCCCTCCGCGGTGACGACGTTCCCGGCGACCACCGGAACGCGCGGGCTGACCGACCGGACGGCCTTGAGCGCGGAGATCATCTTCTCCTGGTGGCCGTGCGCGGTGTCGACGACCAGCACGTCGACGCCCGCCGCGAGGACGGCCTCTGCCTTCGCCGCGACGTCGCCGTTCACGCCGATCGCGGCGGCGACCCGCAGGTTCCCGCCGTCGTCGACGGCCGGGGCGTAGATCTCCGCGCGCAGCGCCGCGATCTCGGTGAGGACGCCCGCGAGCCTGCCGTTCTCGTCGATGCCGAGCGCGAGACGGCCGCCGTGGTCGTGCAGGCGCTCGAACACCTCACGCGGCGGCGTGCCGAGCGGGACCGTGACGAGCGCGGGTTCCGCGACGTCGCCGAGCCGCGCGAAGCGGTCGACACCGGCGCAGGCCGCTTCGTCGACGACGCCGACCGGCTTGCCGTCCTCGTCCACCACGACGACGGCGCCGTGGGCGCGTTTGCCGACCAGGTTCAGCGCGTCGGCCACCGCGTCGCCGCCGGTCAGCACGAGCGGGGTGTCCCACACGGTGTGACGGCTCTTGACCCAGCTGACGATTTCGGTGACCGCGGTCGCGTCGACGTCCTGCGGCAGGACCACGAGCCCGCCGCGCCGGGCGACCGTCTCGGCCATCCGCCGACCGGCGACGGCGGTCATGTTCGCCACCACGATCGGGATCGTCGCGCCGGTGCCGTCCACAGTGGACAGATCGACGTCGAAGCGGGACTCCACGTCCGAACGGTTCGGCAACAGGAACACGTCGTCGTAGGTCAGGTCGTGAGCGGGCCGGTGCCCGTCGAGAAAGCGCACGAGTCACCAGGATACCCGCGTGGGACACTGTCGGCATGACCGACCGGGACCGTGACGAAGACGGACGAGCCCGCAACGCACGCCCTCGGGACGGTCTCGGCAGGCCGCTCCCGTATGGCGCCGACGGGGTCGAACGGCAGCCCGAGGGCATCGAACGCAGCCCCGAGGACACCATCGCTGAGGCCCAGCGCCTGCTCGACGCGGGGCGTCCGTTCCACGCTCACGAGGTGTTCGAGGACGCGTGGAAGGCGACCGACGGGCCGGAGCGGGAGCTGTGGCGCGGCCTCGCGCAGCTCGCCGTGGGCCTGACCCACGCGGCCAGGGGGAACGGGAACGGCGCGGCGTCGCTGCTGGAGCGCGGCGCGGGCACCATCGAGCCGTTCCGCGAGGCGCGGCCGCACGGGATCGACGTCCCGGGGCTGCAGGCCTGGGCGCGGGAGATGGCCGACGAGGTCAAGGTGCGCGTGCGGGTGGAGCCGGCCGCGCCCCGGTTACTGGGCCAGTAGGGCCGAGCCCGACCGGTACAGCTCGATCAGCAGCGGCCGCAGGGCCCGGCCCGCCGGGGTGAGCCGGTAGCTCGTGCGGCTCGGGAAACCCGGTAGTTCCTCGCGGACGGCGAGGCGTCGCGCGGTCAGGTCGCCGAGGCGTTCCGTCAGCACCTTCGCCGACAGCTCGGGCAAGGCCGCGCGAAGGTCGCCGAAGGACCGGGCGCCGCCCATCAGTTCGCGGAGCACCAGCGTCGTCCAGCGGCCCGAGATCGCGGCGAGCGCGACTTCGACGGGGCAGCCCGGCTCCGGTCGCCGAGTACGCCCGCGGGCGTCCGGGACGAGTTCGCCGTCGAAGGTTTCCGTTTGGTGACCTGCTTCGCGGTCGGTTTCGCTGTCCGCATGACGCATTTCTCCAGTGTGCCTTTGACGGCGGACCCCGCCGAGCATCCCTTCGTCTTCGAAGCCGCCTTCAACACCGGATCGGCCGAAGTCCTCGACACGGTCTACGAGGCGGACGCCGTGTTCGTCCGCCGGGACGGCGTGCAGGTGAGAGGTGCGGAACGCCGGGCCGCGAACGGCGGGATCCTCGCGCTCGGGCAGCCGATCAAGGTCATGCCGCGCCAGGTGCGCGTGGCCGGTGACCTGGCGCTGCTGATCGTCGACTGGGTCATCGAGGGGCATCTCGCGGCGACGGCCACCGACGTCGCGCGACGCGGTGAGGACGGGCTCTGGCGCTACGTGATCGACAATCCTTTCGGCGTCGCCGCACCTTGAGTACTCGACATACCGCGAGTATGTTACTTCAAGTAGGGATACTGACCAGTAGGTAGTGGCGGGAGGAAACGCGGATGAGCGAGCCCAAGGAACTGCTGGCCGAACCGCTGGAACTGCGGTGCGGCGCGGTCCTGCCGAACCGGCTGGCCAAGGCCGCGCTGAGCGAGCAGCTCGGCGACCGCCGCAACCGGCCGACCACCGAACTGGCCGAGCTGTACCGGACGTGGTCCCGGGGCGGTGCCGGGACGCTGATCACCGGGAACGTCATGGTCGATCCGACGGCGCTCGGCGAACCGCGCAACGTCGCGGTTCCCCGGGAGCCGGACGCGACCGAGTTCAAGCAATGGGCGCGGTCGGCCGACGGGACCGAGACCCGGTTGTGGGTCCAGCTCAACCATCCCGGCAGGCAGAGTCCCCGGTTCCTCTCCCGCCAGCCGGTCGCGCCGTCGGCGGTGCCCTTCGGCGACCGCGGCATCCGTTCGGTGTTCGCGACGCCCCGGGCGCTGACCGTCGACGAGATCGAGGCGATCATCGATCGGTTCGGCGTCGCCGCGCGAACCGTCGTCGAGGCGGGCTTCACCGGAGTCCAGATCCACGGCGCGCACGGCTACCTCGTCTCGCAGTTCCTTTCGCCGCTGACCAACCAGCGCACCGACGGCTGGGGCGGCGACGCTCTCCGGCGGCGCCGGTTCCTGCTCGAAGTCGTCGCCCGGGTGCGCGCCGAGGTCGGCGACAGCGTGCCGATCGCGGTCAAGCTCAACAGCGCGGACTTCCAGCGCGGCGGCTTCAGCGAGGAGGACTCGCTCGAAGTCGTCCGCGAGCTGGGCGAAGCGGGCATCGACCTGCTCGAAGTCTCCGGCGGCACCTACGAGAAGGCCGCGATGATGGGCTCCGCCAAGGCGAGCACGGTCAGCCGCGAGGCCTACTTCCTCGACTACGCGGCCAAGGCGCGGCAGGTCACCGACGTCGCGCTGATGGTCACGGGCGGTTTCACCAGCCCGGCGGGCATGGCGGACGCGCTGCGATCCGGCGCGCTCGACGTCATCGGTCTCGGCAGGCCGCTGGTCGTCGACCCGGCGCTGCCCGGCCGCCTGCTGGGCGGGGAGGACGTCCGCGCGCGGCGCACCGCCCCTAAGACCGGGATCCGGCTGGCCGACAGCCTGCTCGAAATCCAGTGGCACACCCAGCAGATGCATCGCGTGGCCGCCGGGAAACCGGTGGACCCGCGGCTCGGCGCGGTGCGGACGCTAGTACGTGCCGGCGTCGCGGATCCGCTCAACGCTTTCCGCCGGGTCCGGGGCTAGGTAGTCGTCCGGTTCGTCGCGGCGCCGGAAGGTGCGGTCGAAGCCGACCGCGGCCGCCGCGAGGCCGATGAACAGCAGGCCGATCAGCACGCAGTTGAAAGCGACACCGCCGTAGCCGTTGATGCCCGGATCGACGAACGGGTACGGGTAGAACCCGATGATCGCGCCGCGCACCAGCGTGACCGCGAGCCAGGCCAGCGGGTACACCAGCGACCACCACATGACCCGCCACGACAGCTGCCCGCGCGGGCCGAACAGCAGCCAGCCCGCGACGCACATCAGCGGCGACACCTTGTGCAGCATCGTGTCGGCGAACTGGGCCCAGCCGTGCAGTTCGTAGAGGTCGGCGAGCGCCACCTGGAAGACGACGCCGGTCACGATGATCCCGACGAGGCCGGTGAGCCGCAGTACCCCGAACAGGGTCGACCGGCCGGCGACGCCGAGCGCGAGCAGCAGGCTGCCGACGCCGACCAGGACGTTCGAGTCGATGGTGAAGAAGGCCAGCAGGTTGGCCACCCGCCCGGCCGGGGTCTGGAAGGTGCCGCCTTCGGTGCCCGCCGAGACCGGGACCTGCGCGGCGAGGCCGGCGATCACCACCAGCGCGGTCACGCCGAACCAGGCGCGCGCGATCTTGGAAGCCTGCATTCTGCCTACTTTATGGGTGATCATGCCGCGACGTCCCGTCACCACCGGGCGTCGCCACTCGATCGGGGGCGGGACGCCGCCGGGCCTTCCCGGCCAGTGGGTCATATCGTGGGAAATGATGGACGTCGAGCGGAGGCCCGGACGCCGCGGGCGGGTCGCGCGGGGACCGGCTGAGGACAGCGGGCCCGTCGCCGCGTTCGCGCGACGGCTGTGGGAGCTGAAACGCGCCGCCGGAGACCCGTCCTACGACCGGATGCGCGACGAGTACGGCGCGCTCGCCTCCAAGTCGGCGCTTTCGGCCGCCGCTCGCGGGGAGCGTCTGCCCAGCTGGGAGACGTCCTGGGAGTTCGTCCGCGTGCTGGCTGCCGGGGTGCTCGGCGGGGACGAGGACGAGGTCCGTCACGAATGGCGCGGTGAATGGGAACGCGCGCGGGACGCGCTGACCGCCGGTGTGGCGCCCGAACCGGCTCCGGAGCGATCGCGGCGGACGGCGTTCGTCCTCGCCGGGGCGGTCGCGCTCGTGCTCGTCGCGGCACTGGTGTTCGTGTTCACCGCTCCGTTCGGTTCCGAGCCCGCCGCTCCGGCGGGCGACGCGTCGGAATTCGTCTCCGACGTCACCGTGCCCGACGGCAGTGAGGTCGCGGCCGGATCGACCTTCGTGAAGACGTGGGAGTTCCGGAACGCGGGAACGGTCGGATGGGTCGGCCGCTATCTGGTCCGCGCCGGCTCGTTCGGGAAGCCGGGCGAATGCGGCACGCCGGAACGCGTTCCCGTGCCGCAGACCGCGCCGGGTGAGCATGTGCGCGTCTCGGTCGAAGTGCACGCGCCCGACCGTCCCGGACATTGCCAGGTGTACTGGAAGATGGCCGACGAACAAGGCCACATCCTGTTGCCGAACACCCGTGCCGTGTTCTTCTCGGTCCGCGTCCTTTGACCTTCGGGGCCGATGGCCAAAGCGCTGACCTGCGTGGACATTGTCCCGGCGGCCATGGCCATTTCGCGGTCGTGAATCGCTTTCCGAGTGCCCTCGGACACCTTTAACGTCATCGGCGTCCGGGAATTCCGGATGGGGATTTTCCGAAACACTCTCACATTATTCGCGGAAAGGGAATCCATGCGTCCGTACGTCAAGGTCGCCGCACTGGCCGGGGCCACGCTCACCGTGGCACTCCTGCCGGTCACCGCCGCACAGGCGGCTCCGGCGCCCGCTTCGGGCAGTGATCCGATCATTACCTGCGAATCCGGTTATCACGGCTGGATGCGCCGGGCCGGAAAGGACGCGATCTGCCTGAAGCCGGGCACTCGCACCTGGGACGTCAAGGTCTTCGAATGCGCCGGGGATCTGACGGTGCATTTCAAGAACGGCGAGAAGGCCTATTGCGGGGGAAACATGAAGATCGGCCTCGATCTGGCCGTCCAGTCCACTGTCGTCAAGACCGTTGTGGGGAACCGATGAACAAGAAACTGCTCGCCGTCGTCCCGGTCGCGCTGGCCGGCACCCTGCTGATGGCACCGTCCGCTTCGGCGGCGTCGAAGGTCTGTGAGGGCGGGCCGCTGATGGGCGCGTCGACCAAGGTCGTCGAGGTGAGCGCGGGGCAGAGCATCGACATCACCGTGCACAACCACGACTACCGGGGAATGCTCGTCCAGATCATCGACGACACCTTCGACAAGGGCCTCTGGAGCGGGGGCATCGCACCGGGCAAGGAGCACACGGTGAAGCACGGCGTGCTCGGGGAGCCGCCGGTGTATCACAAGATCCGCTTCGAGGTGACCTCCAACCTCTCGAACAACTACACCTACAAGATCTCTTCGGACCGCTGCTACTGATGCGCTTCGTCCTCTGAACGCGGTCCTTGCGCGCGCAACTACCGCATTCAGAGGACGAAAGGCGCTAGGGCTTCAAGAGACCGCGGACGGTGTCGATGGTGTCGGCGTCCGCGGCCTCTTTGTCCGGCCGGTAGCGCACGACCCGCGCGAAGCGCAGCGCGAGCCCGCCCGGATATCGCGTGCTCACCTGGGCCCCGTCGAGTTCGATTTCGACGACGATCTCCGGACGGACGTGCACCGCCCAGTCCGTGCGATGGGTCTCGATCTCCTGGAACGTCTTCGTCTGCCAGGACAACAGCTCGTCCGTCATGCCCTTGAACGTCTTGCCGACCATGATCGGCGGTCCGCCGTCGGGGTCGCGCGCGCCGAGATGCAGGTTCGACAGCGTGCCGGTGCGCCTGCCGTGCCCCCATTCCGCGGCGAGCACGATCAGGTCGATCGTGTGCACCGGTTTCACCTTGAGCCACGCGCGCCCGCGACGGCCCGCCGCGTACGTCGACGCGAGGTCCTTGACCATCACGCCCTCGTGCCCGGCGGCCATCGCCGCTTCCAGCACTTCGGCGGCGGACGACGGCGTGATCTCACCGGGGATGACGTGCTCTCCGGCGACCTTCCGCAGCGCGGCGTTCCGTTCGGACAGCGGCGCGTCCAGCAGGTCGGTACCGTCGAGGTGCAGGCAGTCGAAGAAATACGGCCGCAGCAGCAGCGCCTTGACCTGCTCCTCACGCGTGCTGCCGAACCGGCTCATCGTCTCTTGGAACGGCCTCGGCCTGCCGTCGTCGGTCAGGGCGAGCGTCTCCCCGTCGAGCACCACGGACGTGCACGGCAGTGAGCGCACGAGGTCGACCAGTTCGCCGACACTGCCGGTGATCTCCCGCAGCGTCCGGGTGTAGACGTGCACTTCTTCGCCGTCGCGGTGGACCTGGATCCGCGCACCGTCCATTTTGTACTCGACCAGCGCCTCGGCGTGCTCGGTGACCGCCTCTTCCAGCGACTCCGCCGGGGACGCCAGCATCGGCCGGATCGGCCTGCCCAAGGCCAGCTTGAACTCCGCCAGCCGCTCCCGGCCGCCGGTCATCGCCGCGAGACCCGTCACCGGCAGCTGCCCGGACAGCATGAACGCCCGCCGGACCTCCTCGGCCGGGATCTCGGCCGCCGCCGCGACGGCGTCCAGCATGATCCCTTCGAGCGCGCCCTGCCGCAGCTCGCCGGTGAGCAGCCGGAACAGGAACTCCTGCTCGTCCTTCGTCATCCTGGTGAACAACGCCCGCAGCGTGTCCGCGCGCAGCTTCACCGACCCCGGACCGGACGCCGCCCCCACCGTGCCGAGCGCCGTGTCGACCTCGGCGACGGTCAACGACGGCTCGGCGGCCGGGGCCGCGTTCAGCTCGGCCAGCGTCCGCCAGCCGGTGCCGATGCGGCCCTGCGTCGGCTGCCCGGTGAGGAACGCGACGACCGCGGGAAGCTCCGGCTCGTCCGCGGCACGCAGCAGCGCGGCCAGGGTGGCGATCTTCGCCTTCCTGGACCTCGTGGCGGCCAGTTCGGCCGACGCGGTCACCACCGCGGTGAGCAACATGGGGTCCATCATGGACCCGGGGACCGACAGTTTCCCGCCGAACGGGTTCAGGCGTGCGCGGGATCGGCGACCCAGCTGGCGAGCAGGCCGAGCGCCCGCTCGCTGTCGGAGCCGGGTTCGGCGGTGTAGATCACCAGGGCCTGGTCCGGATCGTCGGGCAGCCGCAGCGTCTCGTAGCGCAGCCGCAGCTCACCCACGATCGGGTTGATCATCGCCTTCCACGAGTGCGCCTTTTCGCGCACGGCGTGCTTCGCCCACAGCTTCCGGAACTCCTCGCTGCCGAGGGAGAGCTCGCCGACGAGCTGGGCGAGGTACGGGTCGTCCGGGTACTTCCCGCTCTCGGCGCGGAGGTTCGCCACGACCTCCTTCGCCACGGTTTCCCATTCCGGGTGCAACTCGCGGGCGTGCTCGTCGAGGAAGAACATCTTCGGGATGTTGCGCTCGCCGGGAGGCCTGGTCCCGAAGTCGAAGGACAGCGCGCCGCCGAGCGGGTTCCAGGCCAGCACGTCCAGATAGCGGCCGAAGACGAACGCAGGCGACTGGATCGCGTTCAGCATCTGCTGGAGTTCCGGCCGGACCCGCTGCGCCCGCGGCCGCGCGACGCGTTTGCGTTTCGGGGCGGCCAGATTGCGCAGGTACGTCTCCTCGTCACGGTGCAGCCGCAGTGCCCGGCTCAGCGATTCGAGGACGGAATCGGACACGTTGCGCGCCCGGCCCTGTTCCAGCCGCGTGTAGTAGTCGACGCTGATCCCGGCCAGCTGCGCGAGCTCCTCGCGCCGCAACCCGGCGACCCGCCGCTGGTTGAAGCCGGTCGGGAGGCCGAGGTCGGCCGGATCCAGCGCGGCCCTGCGTGCCTTGAGGAAGTCGCCCAGTTCGGCCGTCTCGGTCATGTCGACGAGTATCCCGGAGCCCGCTTGGCCGTGCCTGGTCCTGCTGAGACCAGGCACGGGTCCGGCTGGCCGTGGAGCCGCTGTTCCGTGAAGGACTCCTTGAGGGACCCAGAGTCCCTCAAGGAGTCCTTCACGGACTTCCGGTGGCTTATGGTCCAGTCGGGGAGGGTGGTTCTGGCTCTGTGCTCAGGGCCAAATCGCCGACATCGTGGAGGCATGGACAGCGAACGAAGAGGCGTGACGCTCGGCGTGCTGGGGGTGCTGATCGTCGGGGCGTCGGTGCCGGTGACGGGAATGCTCGACGACTACCCGGTGATCACTGGCCAGGCGCTTCGCTACGCGCTGGCGGGAGCGCTCCTTCTCGCGTGGGCGCGGCTGCGCGGACAGCCGATGCCACGACCGGGCCGGCGCGACTGGCCGGCGTTGATCGCCATCGCGGCGACCGGGATGATCGGGTTCCAGGCATGCCTGCTGTTCGCGCAGCGCTACGCCGAACCGGGTGTGGTCGCCGCCTTCCTCGGCGGCACGCCGCTGGTGCTCGCCCTCGCCGGTCCGCTGGCCAGGGGAAAGCGGCCGTCGTGGGCGCCGGTGGCCGGGGCGGTGCTCGCCGGGCTCGGGATCGCGGTGCTGTCCGGCGGCGGGGCCGCGCGCTGGCAGGGGCTGGTGCTCGCGGCGCTGGCGATGGTGTGCGAAGCGCTGTTCACCTTGCTCGCCGTCGGCGTACTCGAGAGGCTCGGTCCGCTGGCGACCGCGACCTGGAGTTGTTGTGCCGCGGGCGCCGGTGGCGCGGTGGTCGGCACGGTCGCCGACCCGTCCGGCGCCTGGGGGTGGCCGGACGGGCGTGAACTGATCGCGCTCGGCTATCTGACGGTCGTCGTCACCGCGATCGCGTTTCTACTTTGGTATTCGGCGGTTTCGGTGCTGGGCGCGGATCGGGCCGGGGTCCTGGTCGGGCTGATGCCGGTCTCCGGGCTGGTCGTCTCGCTCCTGCTGGGCATGCAGGATTTCCGGTTCTCCCAGCTGATCGGGGTCGCGCTGGTGTCCTCAGGCGTCGTGCTCGGCCTGCGCCGTCGCGAGCTCGGTGAGGCGGGCGCATTTGACGTCGAAGTGCTTGACGACGTCGCCGCCGATGACCGCGACCATGACCGCGCGCAGCGGCCCGGTGACCGTGATCTCCTGGACGAACTCCGTCCCGCCGCCGACCGCGCTCAGCCGCAGCGCGAGATCCATGGCGCCGAGCGGAATCGGCTGGCGGATGGCGATCTCGCGGTCCTGGACCAGGGACGTGATCGTGAACGGCTCGGCGACCCGTGAGTGCACGCGCCCGCGCACGGCCCCGGACGGCACGA
This sequence comes from Amycolatopsis sp. NPDC089917, assembly GCF_040684635.1. Lineage (NCBI taxonomy): Bacteria > Bacillati > Actinomycetota > Actinomycetes > Pseudonocardiales > Pseudonocardiaceae > Amycolatopsis > Amycolatopsis sp. NPDC089917. Next base: position 100,974 of record NZ_JBFBGL010000011.1, read on the forward strand.
GGAAACCGGTCGTCCCCACCGCCGCGGGGCCGTGCGGTTCGGCGCCGGTGAGGTCGGGATCCCAGCCGGGCCACCGGGTGACGTCGGCCAGCGACGGCCAGAGCGCGGACGGCGGGCAGGGGAGGGTCGCGCGGGAGATCCTGGTCCAGGTCATACCCGGACGATATACGGAACTGTCAGTCTCGTAAACTGACTCCATGGCGAGAGGCAGGCCGAGAGAAGAAGGAATCGACGACGCGGTCCGCGAGGCCGTGCGGGCGTCGCTGACCGAAGCCGGTTACCAGCGCTGCACGATCGACGCGGTCGCGGCGCGGGCGGGCGTCGGCAAGGCCGCGGTGTACCGGCGATGGCGGTCGAAGGCGGAACTCGTGTTCGCCGCGGTGATCCACCCTGTCGACCTCGACCCGCCGGAGGACACCGGAACGCTGCGGGGTGACGTGGCCGCGGTTCTCGAAGTAATCCAGTCCTCTTTGGACAGTGTGGAGCTGCGGCAGGCGCTGCCGTCGCTGCTCGCCGACGTCCGGGCGGATCCGGTGCTGGAAAAGCGGTTCGGCGAGGTCTTCCTCGGGCGTGAACGCGAATACCTGGTCCTGATGCTGGAAAGGGCCGTCGCGAGAGGGGAACTCTCGCGACGGCCCGATCCGGCTCTCGTGCACGCGATCCTGCTCGGCCCGGTGCTGACGTGGCTGCACCTGTTCACCGAGAAGCCGCCTTCGGGTGGGCTCGCGGCTTCGCTCGCCTCACCGCTCCACACGGCCGTGGTCGCTCTCGGCGCTTAGCGGCCTCCGCGTGCCATGCGGAGCACGTCGAGGGCTTCGTCCAGCTGGGCTTCGGTGAGCTTGCCGTTCGCGACGTGACCGCGTTCGATCACGACCTCCCGGATCGTCTTCAGCTCCTTGAGGGCCAGCTTCGCGATGGCCGCGGCCTCTTCGTAGCCGATGTACTTGTTCAGCGGCGTCACGATCGACGGCGAACCCTCGGCGTACTCGCGCGCGCGGTCGGCGTTCACCGTCACGCCCGCGAACACCTTGTCCGCCAGCAGCCGCGACACCGCCGCGAGCAGCCGCGCGGATTCGAGCACGTTGCGCGCGATCACCGGCAGGTTCACGTTGAGCTGGAAATTGCCCGCCGCGCCCGCGAAGGCGACCGCCGCGTCGTTCCCGATCACCTGGGCGACCACCTGCAGCGTCGCCTCCGGGATCACCGGGTTCACCTTGCCCGGCATGATCGACGAACCCGGCTGCAGGTCCGGCAGAGCCAGTTCGGCGAGCCCGGTGCGCGGACCGGAGCCCAGCCAGCGCAGGTCGTTCGCGATCTTGTTCAGCGACACCGCGACCGTGCGCAGATGCCCGGACGTCTCGACGACGCTGTCCTGCGTCGCCTGCGCCTCGAAGTGGTCACGCGCCTCGGTCAGCGGGAGCCCGGTCACCGAGGCCAGCTCCCGCGAAACGGCCGCGCCGAAACCTTCGGGCGCGTTCAGCCCGGAGCCGACCGCGGTCCCGCCGATCGGCAGTTCGCCGAGCCGCGGCAGGCCCGATTTCAGCCGCTCGACCCCGAACCGGACCTGCGACGCCCACGCGCCCGCCTCCTGGCCGAAGGTGATCGGCACGGCGTCCATCAGGTGCGTGCGGCCGGATTTCACGATGTCCGCCCATTCGCCCGCCCGCGTCTCGATGGCGGCGGCCAGGTACTCCAGGGCCGGGATCACGTCGGACAGCACGGCTTCCGTCGCGGCGACGTGGATCGTCGTCGGGAAGGTGTCGTTCGAGGACTGCGAAGCGTTGACGTGGTCGTTCGGGTGCACGTCGCGGCCCAGCGCTTTCGACGCGAGCGTCGCGATGACCTCGTTGGCGTTCATGTTCGACGAGGTCCCGGAACCGGTCTGGAACACGTCGATCGGGAAATGCGCGTCGTGCTTGCCCTCGGCGACCTCGTCGGCGGCCTTCGCGATGGCCTCGGCGACGTCGGCGTCCAGCACGCCGAGCTTCGCGTTGACCCGCGCGGCGGCGGCCTTCAGCAGGCCGAGCGCGCGGATCTGGGTGCGCTCCAGGCCCCGGCCGGAGATCGGGAAGTTCTCGACGGCGCGCTGCGTCTGCGCGCGGTAGAGGGCGTCGACGGGGACGCGCACCTCGCCCATGGTGTCGTGTTCGATCCGGAATTCCTGTTCAGCCATACCTCAAGTCTCGCGCAGCGGCTCCCGGCGCGCTCCGTGTCTTTCGGCACGCGAGGGCTAGGATCGAATGTGTTCTCGATCACGCCCCCCACCACCGTCCGGGAGAGTGCCGAATGAGCGAGTCCGCTGGGGAAACGTCGTACGACCTCGTCATCATCGGGGCCGGTCCGACGGGTCTTTTCGCCGCCTACTACGCGGGATTCCGCGGTCTTTCGATGGCCGTCGTGGATTCACTGCCGGAGGCAGGCGGACAGGTCACCGCGATGTACCCCGAAAAGATGATCTACGACGTCGGCGGGTTCGCCGAGGTCCGCGGCCGCGATCTGGTGCAGGGCCTGCTCGACCAGGCCGCGCCGTGGAAACCCGCGTATCTGCTCGGGCGCAAGGCCGAGAAACTCGAAAGTGTCGAAGACGGTGTCACCATCACGCTCGACGGCGGTCAGGTCCTGCGCGCCGGCGCGGTGCTGATCACCGCCGGGATCGGCGAGTTCACCCCGCGTCCGCTGCCCGCCGGCGACGGCTGGCTCGGCCGCGGCATGGTCCATTTCGTGCCCGCGTTGCGGGCGCACGCCGGGCAGCACGTGGTCGTCGTCGGCGGCGGGGACTCGGCGTTCGACTGGGTGCTCGCCCTGCATCCGGTCGCCGCGAGCGTCACCCTCGTGCACCGGCGCGCGAAGTTCCGCGCGGCCGAGTCGATCGTGCGGCAGGCGAGGGAACTCGGCGTGCGGATCGTCACCGACGCCGAGGTCACCCGGTTCCTCGACAGCGACGGCGCGCTGGCGGAGGTCGAGATCCGGATCAAGGGCGCCGAGCCCGAAATGCTGAAGGCCGACACGGTGGTCGCCGCGCTCGGGTTCACCGCGGATCTCGGGCCGATCGAAAGCTGGGGCCTCCAGATCGACCACCGCGCGATCGCCGTCGATTCGACCATGGCGACGCCGCGGGACCGGGTCTACGCGGCGGGCGACGTCGCGGCGTATCCGGGGAAGGTGAAGCTGATCGCGACCGGGTTCGGGGAAGCGGCGACGGCGGTCAACAACATCGCGGTCATGCTGGATCCGGACGCGCATCTGTTCCCCGGGCATTCGAGCAACGCCGAATAGCGCGTCAGGCCGGAGGCGCGATCTTCTCCTCGATCCACTGCGCGTAGGCCACCACCGAAGTCGCGATCGACGGCGAAGTCGCGCACACCGGGTCGGCGTTGCCCGGGCGGCTGATCGTGCCCAGCAGCACCCACTTCTCGTCCACTTTGGCGATCTCCGGCCCGCCGGAATCGCCATAGCACGAGCCCGATTTCCCGCCGGGGTTGTCGGTGCACAGTTCGACGGCGCCGTCGAACTTCGCGGTGCAGCGCACGCCCTCGACGATCTTCGTGTCGAGTTGCTGGAGCTTCGCCGGGCCCTTGCCGCAGCCCGAGGTCGGGCACGTCTGGCCCCAGCCGAGCAGCCGGGTCGGCGTACCCGGCGCCACGGCCGCGCCGAGCGTGACCGGCGCCGTCTTCACCGGCGCGGCCAGCCGCACCAGGGCGACATCGCCGCCCGCGTGCTCGGGATCGGGGTTGTAGGACGGGTTCACGACGACCTCGGCGGGTTTCGCGATCTCGCCGCCCTGGGTGTTGTCGTTGCTGCCGATCCGCGCGCTCAGGTTCGCCGGGTTCTTGCCCTCGACGCAGTGCCCCGCCGTCACGAGCCAGTTCGCGGCGATCAGCGCCCCGGCGCAGAAAGCCTTGCCGGAGGCCGAATGCAGTGACGCGATGAACGGATACGGCTCGTCGGCCTCTCTGCCGCCGACGAGGTCGCCCGCGCCCGTGGCCTGCCCGACCGGCGTGAAGACCATCGCCGCGAGCAGGACCACGAGCACGCGCTTGAGCACGGATTCTCCTTAGGGGAGCGGGGGAACTACGTCGATTTCCAGTGAATCGTCGAGGTGCCCGTCGAAGTTGACGGACGAGTACGAGCGGAGCTTGGTCAGCCGGTGGTAGCCGTCGATCATCCGGACCGTGCCGGACTTCGACCGCATCACGATCGACTGGGTGGTCGCGCCGCCCGCGCGGTAGTGCACGCCGCGCAGCAGGTCGCCGTCGGTGACGCCGGTGGCGCAGAAGAACACGTTGTCGCCGCGGACGAGGTCGTCGTTGCCGAGCACGCGGTCGAGGTCGTGGCCCGCGGCGATCGCCTTCGCGCGCTCCTCCTCGTCCTTCGGCCACAGGCGGCCCTGCAGCTCGCCGCCGAGGCACTTCATCGCGCAGGCCGCGATGATGCCCTCGGGGGTGCCGCCGATGCCGAGCAGCATGTCGACGCCGGTGCTCGGCCGGGCCGCGGCGATCGCGCCGGCGACGTCACCGTCGGAGATGAACCGGATCCGGGCGCCCGCCTCGCGGACCTCCTTGATCAGCTGTTCGTGCCGCGGCCTGTCGAGGATGCACACGGTGACGTCGGAGACGCTGGAGTTCTTGGCCTTCGCGACCCGGCGGATGTTCTCCGCGACCGGGGCGGCCAGGTCGACCTTGCCCGCGGCGTCCGGGCCGACGGCGAGCTTCTCCATGTAGAACACCGCGGACGGGTCGAACATCGCGCCGCGTTCGGCGACCGCGAGCACGGCCAGCGCGTTAGGCATGCCCTTGGCCATCAGGGTCGTCCCGTCGACCGGGTCGACCGCGACGTCGCAGTCCGGTCCGTCGCCGTTGCCGACCTCTTCCCCGTTGAACAGCATCGGGGCTTCGTCCTTCTCGCCTTCGCCGATGACGACGACGCCGCGCATCGACACGGTCGAGACCAGCTGGCGCATCGCGTCCACCGCGGCGCCGTCACCGCCGATCTTGTCCCCGCGCCCCACCCAGCGGCCCGCGGCCATCGCGGCGGCTTCGGTCACGCGGACCAGTTCCATCGCGAGGTTGCGGTCGGGCGCTTCACGGCGTCGGGAAGAGCTGGCGGACGAGGTGGGGGTGGGCATGCGGCCTCCCGGGTCAGGGAACTCGGCGGGGTCCCAGTCTCTCAGATACCCGCGGCGGTTCGGTGGCTCAGGAGCATGGTGAACGTCACTGACCGTTGCCGGGCTCGTCCTCGACCGACGACAGCGCGGCCTCGATGCGCTCACGGGCGCCTTCGAGGTGGTGTTCGCAGACCTTCGCCAGCTGCTCGCCCTTCTCCCACAGGGCCAGCGACTGTTCCAGGGACAGCCCACCCGCTTCGAGCTCGCGGACGACCTCCACCAGCCTGTCGCGGGCCTGCTCGTAGCCGAGTTCGGCGGTCTCGCCACCGGGTTTGCTCACGCTGTGCTTCCTTCTACCGGACGTCGGTGCTTGCCGATACCCGCGCACACTACCGCGCCGGCCATGGCGTTGTCGTAACCCACGAAGGCGAGAGCGAACTCCTGGCCGTCACCCTCCGCGATCGCCGCGACGAGGTTCTCCTGGGCCCGTGCCACCCGTCTCCGGTGCACGGTGCCGTCCGCGAACCACCATCGGGTGCCGACGTGCTCGGCGGTCGCTTCGGAGAGTTTGCGCAGCTGGGAGTCGAGGCCGCGTCTGCCGACGAGTTCGCAGCCCGCCAGCAGCACCGTCCAGCATTCGGCGGCGGCGCGTTCGGTCAGCAGCGCGTTGCGCAGCACTTCGGGCGCGCCGGCCCGTCTCGCGGCGTCGACGGTCAAAGGCAGGAAACTCGCCGTCAACGCTCCTCCTCCGGCGTACCCGACACGACGGCGCCGAGCGCGCCGTCGACCACGCGGACGCGCAGTTTCGCGCCGTCCACGACCTCGGAGACGGACCGGAGTACCTGGAGGTTGCCTTCGTCGTCGGTGTACTGCACCACCGCGTAGCCGCGTTCGAGGGTCGCCGCCGGACCGAGCGCGGTCAGCCGCGCGCGGGCGCTGGCGATCTCCGCCTGATCCTTGGCGAGCAGGGTGAGCATCGCGCGGCGGCCACGTTCGCGGTGGATCTCGACGTCGTCGGAACGCCGCTGGATCGGGCCGAGCGGGTCCGCGAGCACGGGGCGGCTGCGCGTCTGGGTCAGCAGCCGGACCTGGGTGTCGACCCAGCCGTGCAGGGCGCGGCGGCCGCGGTCGCGCATCTGGCGGACGCGCTGGGTCTCCTCGCGCACGTCGGGCACGATCCGCTTGCTGGCGTCGGTCGGCGTCGAGCAGCGGAGGTCGGCGACGTGGTCGAGCAGCGGGGTGTCGGGCTCGTGCCCGATGGCGCTGACCACCGGGGTCCCGGCCGCGGAGACGGCGCGGCACAGCGCCTCGTCGGAGAACGGCAGGAGGTCTTCCACACTGCCGCCGCCGCGCGCGATCACGATGACGTCGACGTCCGGGTCACGGTCCAGTTTGGACAGTGCCTGGAGGATCTGCGGGACGGCGAGCGAACCCTGCACGGCGGTGTTGATCACCTTGAACGCGACATGCGGCCAGCGGGCCTGCGCGTTCACCAGGACGTCGCGTTCGGCGGCGGACGCGCGGCCGGTGATCAGCCCGATTCCCTTGGGCAGGAACGGGATCTTGCGTTTGCGCTCGGGCGCGAACAGGCCCTCCGCGGCCAGCAGCCGCCGCAGCCGCTCGATCCGCGCGAGCAGCTCGCCGATGCCGACCGCGCGGATCTCGTTGGCACGCAGGCTGAACGAACCGCGGTTCATGAAGAACGTCGGTTTGGCGTGCACCACGACGCTCGCGCCTTCGCGCAGCGGCGGTTCGATCGTGCGCAGGAGACCCATCGGGCAGGTCACCGACATCGAGACGTCCGCCGACGGGTCGCGCAGGGTCAGGAACGCGGTATTGGTGCCGGGGCGGGCCGAGATCTGCGTGACCTGACCTTCGACCCAGACCACGCCGAGCCGGTTGATCCACTCGCCGACCTTGCGCGCGACCGTGCGGACCGGCCACGGATTCTCGGCAGACGTGGACGGACCCGCCGCGGAGGTGGGTTCGGCGCTCACTGGCCTTCCGCGCCGTCGCCGTCGGCCTTCTTCACGTTCCCGATGCGCCGCGCGAGCATGCCGACGAAGGACGGCCTGTCGGCGTTCGCCCGCTCGTAGGTCAGCAGTTCTTCCAGCTGCGCGAGGTCGAACCGGCGCAGCCGGGCACGCAGTTGCGGCAGGGTGAGCGTGTCGTAGTCCTCCAGCCCGGCGGGATTCGCGTCGACGGGCGCCGCTGAACTGTCGAACTCGCCGTCGGCGTGGTCCTCGGCGAGCGCGCGCTCCTCCTCGGCCCACGGGTCTTCGGCGAGCGCTTCGAGGTCGTGAAGGTGACCGTTCACCTCGGCGCGCGGTTCGGGGACCTCAGGGTTTTCGGTGTCCTCATGCAGCGGGATCACGCACGAGTCGCGTTCGTACCGGCGTTCGCCGAGGTCCGGCGGGAGATCTTCGTCGAAGGTGGCCCAGCTCGGGGCGTCCTCGACCGGGCGGAGGCCCGACAGCGCGTCGTCGCCCTTGATCGCGAGCTCGGTGACGTGCTGCTGGACGCGCATGGAGAACTGGAGCACCTGGCTGACCACCGTGACGGGGAGCCCGGTGAGCTGCTTGGGAAGTTCGCGAACCCGCTCGGCGGTGGTGACGGCGAGGCCCGCGGCGACCCGGAGGGGGAGCGGGAGAGGCTTCATACGTCTAGCCTGCCGTATCTGGTCCATCCTGCCCAACCGAACGGGTGTGTCGGCTCACAGGACGTGACTCCACGCACATACTTTCGAGGGGATCGCTGGTCACCTGAACGTGAGTGCGAGGAGCCCCCGGGGCAGCCCGTACCCTGGGGGCATGAGTTCTGCGAGTCCCGGAATCACGCCCGCCGGCAGTCCGACGATCACCGAGTCCGGTGTGCCGGCAGGTGGCAAACGTGTCCTGCTCGCCAAGCCTCGCGGCTATTGCGCGGGTGTCGACCGCGCGGTCATCGCCGTCGAAAAGGCACTCGAGCTCTACGGCGCACCCGTGTACGTGCGCAAGGAGATCGTGCACAACCGGCACGTCGTGGAGACCCTGCGCGAACGCGGGGTGATCTTCGTCGACGAGACCTCCGAGGTGCCGGAAGGCGAGCTGGTGGTGTTCTCCGCGCACGGCGTCTCGCCCGCGGTGCACGCCGAGGCGGCCGAGCGCAATCTGCGGACCATCGACGCGACCTGCCCGCTCGTGACGAAGGTGCACAAGGAAGTCAACCGGTTCGCGAAGGACGATTACGACATCCTGCTGATCGGCCACGAAGGCCACGAGGAAGTTGAAGGCACCGCCGGCGAGGCTCCCGACAAGGTGCAGCTCGTCGACACCGCCGAAGACGTCGACAAGGTCGAGATCCGCGACCCGTCGAAGGTCATCTGGCTCTCCCAGACCACCCTTTCGGTGGACGAGACCATGGAGCGCGTCGATCAGCTGCGGGACCGGTTCCCCGGCTTGGCCGACCCGCCCAGCGACGACATCTGCTACGCCACCACGAACCGCCAGGTCGCGGTCAAGGCCATGGCCGCCGAATGCGACCTGGTGCTGGTGGTCGGCTCGACGAACTCGTCCAACTCGAAGCGCCTGGTCGAGGTCGCGCTGAAGGCGGGGGCGCGCGCGTCGCACCTGGTCGACTTCGCGCACGAGGTCGACGAAGCGTGGCTCGAAGGTGTCGAGACCGTCGGCGTCACGAGCGGCGCTTCGGTGCCGGAGGTACTGGTCATGGACCTGCTGGCGTGGCTGGCTGAGCGTGGCTGGGGCAACGTCGACGAGGTCACCACGGCGAACGAGAAGATCGCTTTCGCGCTGCCGCACGAGCTGAGGAAGGCCGCGAAGGCCTGACTGTCTTCACGAGAAAGGGCTGCCCGGGGAAGTCCTCGGGCGGCCCTTTCTGCTGGTCAGTGGCTTACGTGGGAGCAAAGGTCCCTTGCTATCGCTCGTCGTCCCACGGGCGGCGGCGCGGCGGCTGCCCTCCGCGGCGCGGGTCGTCCGCACGCGGCGGACGGCGGCGCGGGGCGCCGGGGGCGCTTTCGCCACGCGGATCGCGGCGACGGGGATCGCCGTCTTCCGGCCGCGGGCGGCGCGGCTGACGTCCGGGAGGCGGAGGCTTGCGGGCGCCGGGCTCGGCGTCGCGACGGGGGCGTCGCTCGTCGTCGACAGGCGGGCGGCGACGGGGCGGCGCGCCTTCTCGCGGACCACCGCGACGCGAAGGCGGGGGCGGGGTCTGGCCGGTCCGGGACGCCGGAGGACGGCCACGGCCCGGTGCGGCGGCGGCCGCGGCACGGGCCACGGGCTTGGCGTCGTCACGGCGTTCCGGTTTGTCGCCCGCCTTGATCTTCACCGGGGCGTCGGGATCGCGTTCGCGGTAGATCCGGAAGATGCCGATCGCCAAGGTGACGCCGGTGGTGATGGCCATCGTCGGGAAGCCCTGGATCAGCGGCGTGGCGATGTCGAAGGCTCTCTCGAACAGGCCGGAGCCCGAGCTGTTGTCCGACGTCAGGAGGATGACTCCCGGGACGGTCACGGCGAGGACCAAGGGCGGCTGCACCATCGGGCCGAACAGCCCGCGGCGCTGGACGGCCGCCACGGCGACCACCGCGCCGAGCGCGTAACAGATCTTGAACAGCAGGCCCAGGTCCTTCTGCGTCATCATGTCGATGAAGGCGCCAAGGATGGCGAGCCCGAAGCCCACCAGGACGGCGGCCCACCAGGGCAGCCCGCGCCTGGCGCCAACGAGCGGACGCTCGTCCCAGGTTACGGGAACGTCGTCGGCATCAGGATCGCTCTGGCGATCGCGAATCGCGGTCACAGGCCCCACCGTATATCCAAGCTGAGGACAAACCGCCAACAGGCGGTATCTCTATCGCCTGGTAGTGGTCATTCCGGACCACCCGGACGGACTGCCCGGGGGCTTTCCAGAGGTACTACGGGTGGGGGTGCGACAAGGTTGTCACGCGGGCCGAAGCGGAGCCTCTGATTCCGGAAACCGCAGGTGGGGAACGTTCTGTCGTGGGTGGTTGGGACTGTTCCCACCACCTCACGAGGCCGGGAGTTCGTCCGCCTTCCTGATCGACGGCACCGGTGCGGGGCTGCCCGACGCGTCGGTCAGCGGGGACACCGTGCTCCGGAAACTCTCGAGCGCTTCCAGTTCCCGCCGCCGGGCGGAGATGAAGCGCTGGAGGTGGGTGCTCGACAGATTCAGCGCGTCGACCGCGTTGCCCGCGGCCCGGTGCGCGGCCGCGGCGCCCGCCCGGACCTGCTCGACGTCCTCGACCAGGGCGCGCTCGGTCGCGGCGAACAGCGCGGCGGAGGCCAGTACGGCGAACCCGGTCGGCCCGCAGAGGAAGACCCGCCTGTCCAGCATCCAGCGCAGCAGTTCCGGGTCGGTGTCCAGCGCGGCCACCACCGCCGCGTCGGACGGGACGAACATGATCGTCCCGTAGATCGCGTCGGCCCAGCGCTGGTAGCCCTTGCCCGCCAGCTCGGCCGCGCGCGACCGGATCTGGCGCACGTGGACGCGCAGCGCGTCGAGCCGTTCTTCGGGGTCGTCGGTCTCGACCGCTTCGGCCCAGCAGGCCATGCTCGCCTTCGCGTCGACAGGCACCGTCCGCCCGCCGCCGACCCGCAGCACCATGTCCGGTTTCGCCGCGCCGCCGCCCGCCAGGTCCGTCTGCAGCGTGAAGTGCAGCTCTTCGCGGAGCCCGAGCGCGCGTGCGGTCTCCAGGAGTACTTGTTCGCCGAGTTCACCGCGGCCGCTGATCGAGGCGAAGGCGACCTCGTACCGGCGTAGCGCCAGCTGCTGCTGATCCGCCTTCGCGCGTTCGGCGGCGACCTGTTTCGCCGCCGCGTCCGCCCGCCGCATGCCGTCGTTGTACAGCCGCCACAGCAACGCGACGGCGACGAGCAGCAGCAACGCGAGCACGACGGCCGCGGTGGTGATCACCGTCGCCACCGGTACCTCCCCTCCGGATCCGAGTCGGGGACATCATGGCGGAACCCACCGACAAAAACCGGACGGCGCGGTCGCGCTCCGTATCTGACCTGCGCGGTCCCCGGCGTGTCGGAAAGCGCAGGGGCGCCAAGGGCGCGCCTCCCCTTCCCGGCCGGTGCGCGGCCCTACCTTGGGCTGCGTGAAGCTCCTGCACACGTCCGACTGGCATATCGGCCGCACCTTCCACGGCGCCGATCTGCTCGCCGAACAGGAAGCCGTGCTCGGCCACCTCGCCGACCTCGTGGTCGCCGAATCGGTCGACGTCGTGCTCGTGTCCGGGGACATCTACGACCGCGCGGTGCCCTCGGCGGAAGCCGTCCGCGTGGCCACCACCGCGCTGGGCAGGCTCCGCCAGGCCGGCGCGAAACTGGTGATGACACCGGGCAACCACGACTCCGCGCCGAGGCTGGGCGCGTTCGCCGAGTTCGCCGCCGCGGGCGGGCTGTACCTGCGCGCCACGATCGACGGTCTCGCCGAACCCGTGCTGCTGCCCGACGAATACGGTGACCTCGCCCTCTACGGCATCCCGTATCTCGAACCGGAGCCCGCGCGCCACGCCCTCGGCGTGCCCGAGGCGCGCGGCCACACGGGCGTCCTCACCGAGGCGATGCGGCGGATCCGCGAGGACCTCGCCGCCAGGCCGTCCGGAACGCGCTCGGTCGTGCTCGCGCACGCCTTCGTCACCGGCGGCGAGCCGACCGAATCCGAGCGGACCATCGCGGTCGGCGGCGTCGAGCAGGTGCCGGGTTCGGTGTTCGACGGCGTCGATTACGTCGCGCTCGGCCATCTGCACGGCCCGCAGACCCTCGCCGAGCATCTGCGCTATTCGGGCAGCCCGCTGGCGTACTCGTTTTCCGAGACACGCCAGCGGAAATCGGTCTGGCTGGTGGACCTCGACGCCGACGGGCTGGCCGAGGTCCGGCGTCATGAACTGCCGGTTCCTCGGCACCTCGCGATGCTCCGAGGAGAGCTGGACGAGCTGTTGTCGGACCCGGAACACGACGGCCTCACCGAACATTTCCTCTCCTTCACGGTCACCGACCGGGTCCGCCCGATCGACGCCATGCGCAAGCTGCGCGAGCGGTTCCCGTACGCCGTGCACATGGACTGGCAGCCGGAGGGCGGGCACGACGGCGCCGCGCTGAAGTACGCCGAAGCCGTCCGCGGGCGATCCGACGTCGAGATCACCCGCGGTTTCCTGGAGGACTGCCGAGGTTCCGCGCCGTCCGAAAGCGAGGAGCGGCTGGTGCTGGCGGCGCTGGGCGCGGCGGGCAGGGAGCGCGAAGTATGAGACTGCACCGGCTGGAGGTCGCCGCTTTCGGCCCGTACGCGGGCCGCGAGGTGGTGGACTTCGACGTCCTCGGCGCCGACGGGCTGTTCCTGCTGCACGGCGACACCGGCGCGGGGAAGACGACGCTGCTCGACGCCATCGCGTTCGCGCTGTTCGGCACGGTCCCCGGCGCTCGCGGCGAGGTGAAGCGGCTGCGCTGCGACCTCGCCGAGCCCGACCAGGTCACCGAGGTCGTCCTGGAGCTGACCGTGCAGGGCCAGCGGATGCGGATCGCGCGCAACCCCGAGTACCAGCGGCCCAAACGCCGGGGCGAGGGGATGACCCTCCAGCAGGCGAAGGCGGTGCTGAACTGGGTCGGCACCGTGCCCGCCGGGCACGTGGCCGAAGGCATCACGCGGATCGACGAGGTCGCGCGCACGGTCGAGCGACTCATCGGCATGACGCACGAGCAGTTCTTCCAGGTGGTCCTGCTGCCGCAGGGCGAGTTCGCGCGCTTCCTGCGGGCGAACACCGCCGAGCGCGAGGAGTTGCTGGAGCGGCTGTTCGGCACCGAGCGGTTCTCCGATGTCGAGAACTGGTTCGCGAATCTGCGTGCCGAACGCGGCCGCGAGCTGCAGACGAGGCAGCAGTCGCTGCGGGAGTGGGTCGCGCGGTTCGCGCAGGTCGCCCGGCAGGAAGCGCCCGAAGAGGGACAGCCCGAGTGGGTCGAGGCGGTGCTCGCCGAGTCCGCGGAGCGCGTCGGCCAGGCACAGGAACGGGACGCGAAGGCCCGCGCGGCGGCTGAGAAGGCCGAGGCCGTTTGGCAGGAGAACCGGTCCACCGCCGAACGGATCCGCCGGGTGCGCACCGCGTACACGCGGCTTTCGGCGATCGCCGAGCAGGCGGACCAGCGCGCGGAGTGGGCGGAAGAGGTCGAGGCGGCGCACCGCGCGGCGGGCGTCGCCGCAGAAGCCGATCTTCTCGAACGCAGGCTGGACCAGGTCGCGGAGGCCGAAGCCACGGAGGCGGTTCGGGCCCAGGAAGTGCCTGACGCGGCGGACAGTTCCGCCGCCGAGCTTCGCACTCGTGCCGGCGGGGTGCGTGAAGAGGCGGGCGCGCTCGCCGAACTCGTGGCGGAAAGCGAGCAGCAGCAACGGGATCTCGTTCGCCGCGATCAGCTGAACACCACCGCGTCGCAGGCGAAGAAGCAGGTCGAGGACTTCGCCGCGGAGCTCGAATCCACGCCGGAGAAGATTACGGCGTCGCGTGCCGAGGTGCTCGCGGCCGCCGAAGCCGAGGCGAAACTCGAAGGTGTCCGCACCCGGTTCGAAGATTTGACGGCGCTGGTCCGGGACGCCGAGGAGGCGCCTCGGGCGGAGCAGGCCGTCGAAAAGGCGCGTGCCCTGGTCCGCGACGCCGTCGACGTCCATCAGCAGGCGCGGCAGCATCGTTTGGACCTCCGTGAGCGGCGCCTCGACGGGATGGCGGCCGAACTCGCCGCCGGACTGGCCGCGGGTGAGGACTGCCCGGTGTGCGGGGCGACCGAGCATCCGTCGCCCGCCACGCACACCGGCGGTCTCGTCGATCCCGAGGACGAACGTCGCGCCGAAGCCGCCGAGCAGCAGGCCGACAAGCGACGCGAGAAGGCGCAGGCTTCGCTGCTGGAAGCCGAAGGGCGGCTGAAGGTCCTGGCCGAGCGGTTGCGCGAGCGCACCGCCGAGACGCTGCGGGCCGAACTCGGCGAGGCGCGGGAGCTGGGCGGCGCGCTGTCGGAAACGGCGCGTCGCAAGCCCGTTCTGGAGAAGCGACTCCTTGAGCTGGAAAAGAAAATCGAGCAGCTGGCCGAACAGCGCGGTGCGGCCGAGCGGCGCGCCGCCGAGGTCGCCGCCGAGGCACGCGGCTTGACGGAGCGGCTGGCCGAGCGCGCGCGAAGGCTGGAGATCGCACGCGGCGAGTTCGCCGACGTCGGGGCGAAGCGACGGCACTTGCTCGGCTTCGCGACCCGCCTCGACGCGCTCGCCGAAGCGCGGCTCGGTGTCGCGGGGGCTCGTGAGCGCCGGGACGAGCAGGCGAAACTGGTCGAGGAAGCGTTGCGGGCCAAGGGTTTCTCTGATCTCGACGCGATGCGTGCCGCAGCGAGGCCGGAGGAGCAGATCACGAAACTCGAGGCAGGCCTCGCCGACGCGAAGGTGATGGAGAAGGCCGCCCGGCAGGAGCTCGCACAGCCCGAGCTGTTCGGCCTCTCGCCGGAGGACGAGATCGACGTAGCGGCCTCCGAGGAAGCGGCGCGGGACACCCGGGGCGAGGCCGAACAGGCGCTCGTGGCGCTGCGGACGGCTGCTTCGCGGCACGCCGACCTGGCGAAAGTGGCCGAGCGGATGACGTCCTTGATGGCGGATCTGGCACCGGTGGAGGAGCGGTACAACGAACTGAAGGCGCTGGCCGAGGTCGTCAACGGACGCGGGCAGAACGCGCGGAAGATGTCGCTGCGCTCGTACGTCCTGGCCGCGAGGCTGGAGGAGGTCGCGGTCGCGGCGACCGCGCGCCTGCGGACGATGAGCCAGGGCCGCTACTCCTTCGTGCACTCGGACGCGGCAGGCGCCCGGGGCACTCGCGGCGGACTCGGTCTCGACGTGCTCGACGACTACTCCGGCACCGTCCGGCCCGCGAAGACGCTTTCGGGCGGTGAGTCCTTCCTCGCGTCGCTCTCACTGGCGCTGGGGCTCGCCGACGTCGTCGCCGCCGAGACCGGCGGAGCGCTGCTGGACACCCTGTTCATCGACGAAGGCTTCGGCACGCTGGACGCCGAGACGCTCGACATCGTCATGAACATCCTCGACGAGCTTCGCGCCGGCGGACGGGTGGTCGGGCTGGTTTCGCACGTGGAGGAACTGCGGCAGCGGATCCCGACCCGGCTGCGGATCAGGAAGGCGCGGACGGGGTCTTCGGTGGAGATCCACGCTTCCTGATCCTGCCGGGCTGGATCAAGCGGCTTCGTGGGTCAGCAGCCACTGCTTCGCCGGGACACCCCACCGGAAGTTCCCCACGCCCCCGCCGGTCCGCACCACCCGGTGGCACGGCACGAACAGGGCCGCCGCGTTCTTCGCGCACGCCGACGCGGCCGCCCGCACGGCCGACGGATTCCCCGCCATGGCCGCGTACTCCGCGTAGCTCACCGGCTCGCCCGCGGGCACCTTCCGCAGGATTTCCCAAGCGTGCTCACGGAAAGCGCCGGACCGCTGCCGCACCTCGATGTCGGCGACGGCGTCCAGATCGCCGTCGTGGTATCGGCGGATCGCGGTGCTCACCGGGCCCAGGTCCCGTCGCCGCTTCACCTCGCCGGGGGTCAGCGACGGCGAGATCAACGGCGTCAGTTCGCCGACGTCGCCCGTCCAGCCCGAGGCGAGCACGGCCCCGTCACCCGCCACGACGGCGGTGAACGGGCCGATCTTCGTGTCCATTGTGGACCAATACGCGATGCTCATCATCTTCCTTTCAAGCGCGCCACAGGTACATGCCGGCGTACGAGGACCAGGGCTGCCAGGCCCGTCCGCGTTCGGCCAGCGTCGGTTCGTCGTCGGCGATGCCCAGCGCGGCCGCTCCCCGGCGCAGCGCGGGATCGCCGGTCAGCAGGACGTCCGGCGCGCCCAGGACGCGCATCAGGACATAATCCGCCGTCCGGGGGTCGATCCCCGGGAGATCGAGCAGCTCCGCCCGCAGTTCCTCGGGATCGCGGCCGACGTGGACCGAAATCCCGCCCGCCAGCGCGCGGGCCACCGCGGTCACCCGTTCCGGACCGTGTTCGGCGACCTGGGCCGCCGTCGGGAACAGCGTGGTCAGCCCTTCCAGCGCTTCGTCACAGCTGGGCACGCGTTCGCCGATGGCGTCGGCGAGCGACGCCGTCTCGGCGGGGGACAGCAACGCGCGCAGCACGAGCTCGTCGCCGTCGACGGCGCCGGGCACCCGGATGCCCGGGATCGCCTCGACCAGCGGCGCGAGCGCCGGGTCGGCCCCGAGCACCCTCGTGACCGCCTCGGGGTCGGCGTCGAGGTCGAGCAGCCGCCGCACCCGCGCCACCGCGCTGCTCAGGTCGCGCAGGTCGGTGAGGCGCAGGTCGCAGCGGACGTGGTCGTCGTTCGCGGTCAGCCACACCACGCCCGAGCCGTGCGCGAGCCGCAGCGTGCGCCCGTAGCCGGTCACCCCGGAATCGTCTCGCGTCACGTGCTCGACGCCCGGGATGGCCCGGTCGGCCAGGAAGTTCAGCACCCCGTCCGCGTCGAACGGTTTGCGGAACGGCAGCCGCAGGCTCAGCCGGGTCCCGGTCGGCGTCTCTTCGGCCTTCCGACGCCCGCGACGCAGACTCGCCGCGCGAAGCTGTGAAGGCGTCGTCGCGAACACCTCGCGGATCGTCTCGTTGAACTGGCGGACGCTGGAGAAGCCCGCCGCGAACGCGACGTCGGTGAGCGGGAGCCCGGACATCTCGATCAGCAGCCGTGCCGAGTGCGCCCGGTGTGCCCTGGCCAGCGCCAGCGGCCCGGCGCCGAGTTCGGCGGTGAGGACGCGCCCGAGCTGGCGTTCGGAATAGCCGAGCCGCCGCGCGAGGCCCGGGACGCCGTCGCGTTCGACGGCCCCGTCCGAGATGAGCCGCATCGCCCGCGCGGCGAGGTCGGCCCGGATGTCCCAGTCGGGCGAGCCGGGGACGGCGTCGGGGAGGCAGCGGCGGCAGGCGCGGAAGCCGTTGGCCTGCGCGGCTGCCGACGTCGGGTAGAAGCGGACGTTCTGCTGCTTCGGCGTCGACGCGGGGCAGGACGGGCGGCAGTAGATCCCGGTGGTGGCGACGGCCATGATGAACTGGCCGTCGAACCGGGAATCACGGGCGGCGACGGCGCGGTAACACCGTTCGGTGTCGCGCCACACGGCCCGTTCGGCCAAGGTCTGCTCGGTCATGACGTCGATCGTGCCACCAGGTCGAGGGCGCGGCTGGCGGAAATCCGACACGGCGATCAAGGCCTCGGCGGATGCGGCGGCGGGCGGCACGTAGACTTCTGGCCCGTGAGTCTCACCCTCGGCATCGTCGGCCTGCCCAACGTCGGCAAGTCCACCCTGTTCAACGCGCTGACCCGCAACGACGTGCTCGCGGCGAACTACCCGTTCGCGACGATCGAGCCCAACGTCGGCGTCGTCCCGCTGCCGGACCCGCGGCTGGACGAACTCGCCAAGGTCTTCGGCTCCGAGCGGACCGTGCCCGCCGTCGTGTCCTTTGTGGACATCGCGGGCATCGTGAAGGGCGCTTCCGAGGGCGCCGGGCTCGGCAACAAATTCCTCGCCAACATCCGCGAGGCGAACGCAATCTGCCAGGTCGTCCGTGTCTTCGACGACCCGGACGTGATCCACGTCGACGACCGGATCGACCCGGCGAGCGACATCGAGACGATCAACACCGAGCTGATCCTCGCCGACCTGCAGACCCTCGACAAGGCGCTGCACCGGCTCGAGAAGGAGGCGCGGACCAAGAAGGAAGCCAAGCCCGCCCTCGACAACGCGGTCAAGGCCAAGGAGATCCTCGACGGGGGCCGGACCCTCTTCCAGGCGCAGAAGGAGGTCGACTTCGAGGCGCTGCGCGAGCTGAGCCTGCTCACCACGAAGCCGTTCCTCTACGTCTTCAACGCCGACGAAGGCATCCTCACCGACGAGTCCCGTCGTGAGGAGCTGGCCAAGATGGTCGCGCCCGCGGACGCGGTGTTCCTCGACGCCAAGGTCGAATTCGAGCTGCTCGAACTGGACGACGAGGAGTCCGTTCGCGAGCTGCTGGAGTCCGTCGGCCAGCAGGAGCCGGGCCTGTACTCGCTGGCGCGCGCCGGTTTCCACACCCTCGGCCTGCAGACGTACCTGACCGCGGGCCCCAAGGAGTCGCGCGCGTGGACGATCCCGCAGGGCGCGACCGCCCCGCAGGCCGCCGGCGTCATCCACACCGACTTCGAGCGCGGCTTCATCAAGGCCGAGGTCGTCTCGTACGACGACCTGATCGAGAACGGCTCCATGGCCGCAGCCCGGTCTGCCGGGAAGGTGCGGATGGAGGGCAAGGACTACATCATGTCGGACGGCGACGTGGTGGAGTTCCGCTTCAACGTCTGAGCCGGTGCGGACGACACGCACGGATCTCGCGTAGTACCTGCCTGCGGCGACGGGAACACGTCATCGCACTTGGCGCCCCGCGGCTTGGATGAACGCGGTCAGGGTCTCCTGGCTGCGTTTTTCGAGCTGTTTCACGGTGGCCAGTTCCGGTGCTCGATGCAAGGCCCCGATCGGCTCGAAGGTGGCGTCGACGAGCCCGAGGAGCTCGGGATCTTCGGTGAGCATCCGGATCCTGAGCCGTGCGTGATCGGCCGTCGCGCCGCGCTCTTTGAGGAATCACTTCGCGATCACGCCTTGCCGCAGGTCGGTCATGGCTTCGGCGAAGGCCACGTAGGCGCTTATCCGTTCCTGCCGAAGCCGTTCGTCACGGGCGGTTCGTTCTGTTCGACGTGTGTTCAGGAGACCGAGCGGATAGGTGAGGGTCGAACCGGCCAAGGTTCCGGATATCGCGACCACAGTGGTCAGCACACCGTTCATACCGGTGAGCCTGCCACTTCACCCGAGCAAGGGTTCGAAAGCGGAATCCTCCTCTCCGGCGACGTGAGGCAGGAACCCGTCGGGGACCGTGCGGGCGGCGGTGGCGAGCAAACGATCCAGGACTTCCTGCTCGGTGGCCGGAGGCAGCCGGAGCTCGGCCAGGAGCCGGTCGCGGACGGCGGGGTGGTCCGGGTTGTCTTCGAGGTGGTCGGCTCCGAGCTCAGGGGGACGTGAGCCTGCCAAGGCGTCGTGCCAAGACGGCAGGACTATCGCGAGGGTCGCCGCCTCGGCGACGGATTCGGCGATGAGGGAAGCGCCGCCTTCCGAGTCGGTGTACAGAACGGGGCGCGAGCCGTCGGGTGTCGCCGGGCCGCAGAGGTAATGGGTGCCACCGGCGTTGCAGCCCGCGACAGGTTTCACCGAAAGCCCGTTGGGCAGGGCGATGGACTCGATCGGGTCGGTGCGGGCGAGGTCGAACTCGCCGTCACAGGCCAGATACGAGGCAGCTTCGGGATGCTCGGCGATTCTCTCGAGCAGTGCTTCGTCGGAGAGCATGGCGGGGTTGAGGGCCACGGCGACCGCGGGCGTGAGCGGGTTCCCGTCGAGGACATGGCGGATGGCGTCGAGAGGGACAGGGCGCTCGTAGTAGTCCTCGAAGTGGGATCTGACGGCTTCGGGAGATCGACCGACGAGGAGCTCGAAGAGAAAACCCGCTCCGTCCGGGCTCTCGCTTTCGGTGGGGAAGGTGATGGCCGATCCGGTGTGCCAGGCGGTGTCTCCGTGCTCCCACCACAGGCAGGCGGTGACCCGAGGAACGTCGATGCCCTCTTCGTGAAAGGAGGGATCTTCCAGGAGCGAGCGCAGGGCGGCGGGCACGTCGTCGATGACGCCGGGCCAGACCCGCTCGTCGTCCGCCGCGTAGGGACTCATCGGCGACTCGTGGTCGAAGCCGTGGACGAGCACGCCGGACGAAGTGAAGAGAACGGTGAAGTCGTCGCCTGAACCGTTGTCCATGAAGGCGGCTTCGACGCCGGGACCCCAGGCGGAGTCGAAGGTGTACTGGCCGTACTCCGGATCTTCGCCGATCGCCGAATCCAGGACCGCGAGTGCGCGCAGGTGCTCGCGGAGGCGGGCGGGGTCGGGCAGGAGTGCGGCGATCTCGTGCACGGTGGTCATGGCGTCATGGAAGCAGTGACCACCGACAATCCTGGCCCCTGAGTGTCATGAAAGGGTCGTTCAGGACAAGAAACGTCCTGAACGACCCTTTCATGACATGGGCCGCGCGCGTTACTTCCGCAGCAGGTTGTACGCGGCGGAGCCGATCAGCTCCAGCGAAACCTGAAGCCGCTCAAGGGAAACGTTGTCCTTGATGGTGTCTTCCGGCGTGTGGTACGTCGGCTCCAGCAGCGCCGGGCCGCCCTCGCCGCGCCAGCTGAAGTTGCCCGAAGCGATACCGCGCTCGAAGAACGGCACGTGGTCGCTCGAACCGCGCGCGACCGGACCCTTCACCTGCGGGTCGTAGCCGAGTCGTTTGGCGGCGGCGTTGACGGCCGCGGTCGTGGCGTTGTCGGCGCCGTCGACCGAAAGCAGCCAGTAGATGTTCGCCGGGTCGTAGCTGGTGGCGACCATGTCGTTCTGGAAGCAGCCCGCGATCCGCTTCGCTTCCGGATCGGACAGGTTCGACACGTAGTGCCGCGAGCCGATCAGCCCGTACTCCTCCGAACCCCACAGCGCGAATCGCAGCGCCTTGTTCGTCGGCAGGTACCGCAGGACGCGCGCCAGCTCCAGGCACAGCACGGTGCCGCTGCCGTCGTCGTTGGCGCCCGGCGAGCCGGGGACGCTGTCGTAGTGCGCGGTCACCATGACCACGCCGTTGTCCTTGCCGGGGAAGGTGGCGGGCCGCTCGGCGATGACGTTGTACGACGTCAGGTTCTTGTGGTGGGTCGCCGTGACCTTCGCGGTGACCGAACCCTTCGCGAGCCGTTCGCGCAGGCGTTCCACCTGCACCTGGGCCAGGCCGAGCACCGGGACGGTGACCGGCGTGGTGAGCGTCGGCGAGAACGCGGACAGCTTCCGCGCCGGGTCCGCGCTGACCCGGCCGATCAGCACGGCGTCCGCTCCGCGCTGCGCGGCCGTGAGGTACGCGTCGGCCTTGTTCGTCACGGCCGCGATCAGCACGATCTTGCCGGTCAGGTCGTCCGGAAGCGTGGTCCCGTCACCGGCGTCGACGACGACGGCCTCCCGCGTGACGTCCTGCGCGCCCTGCGGCGAGGAGCCGGTCTGCCAGCTGTCGCGCCCGATCGACAGGCCGCCCAGGAACTTGTCGGCGATCGGGAACGGCTGAAGCGTGACCTGGTAGCGCAGGTCGCGCAGCACCTTCGCGATGTAGTCCTTGGCCCGCAGTTCGCCTTCGGTCCCGGCGATCCGGGGGCCGATCTTGTCGCTGAGCACCCGCAGGTGCTCCAGCGCCCGCCGCGACCGGACCCGCGCGATCACCGGGTAGTCGCCGAAGTCCAGCGACGGCGGGAACTGCGCGCCCGGACGTTGCTGCGTGGCCGCGGCGGCGGTGCCGGGGTTCAGCCCGATCGTCGCCGCGCCCGCCAGTGCCACCGCGCCCGCGAGCACCTCACGTCTGCGCAGACCTGCCATGGAACACCCCTCACATCTCGGGAGACTCTTCGTTCGAGTAGCTAAGAGTCGGACAGTCGCCGGAACAACCTCCGATCGTCCCCTTTTTCCGATTCAGCGCACGGCGGCCCGGTGGTAGGCCTGCGAGACGGCGACGACGCCGCAGGCCGCCGCCGCGATCACCCCGCCGATCAGCAGCGCGGTCCCGACGAACGGCCCGAAGTCGCCGACATCGGCCAGCCGTCCCCAGAACGAGCCTTCGAGCAGGGCGCCGACGAGGATGAACACCGGTGCGGCGATGCCGAGGAAGAGGATCCAGCGAAACCGGGCGGCCAGCGTCAGCACGAGGATCCCGGTGATGCCGAGGATGAACGGGCCAGGTGGGATGTCCGGGAATCCGGGTACGCCCGACGCGATCTGGATGATCAGGCCGGCGACGCCGACGAAGAGGAAGAAGGCGTTGGCGACGGCCGCGGTGGAACGATTCATGGTGGGACTCCTCACTGGATCGGATGACCACTGAAGAGTCCCGCTCGTGGCTGCGGAAGGCGTCGGCCCGGAAGCGGCAATCGGGCCTACGCGGACCCGCGTACGGGGCACTGGAAAAGGCGTCGAAGGAGTGATACCAGAGTGGTAGCATCGATCGCATGGCCATGACCCTGAGGTTGAACGACGAGCAGGAGCGCGCACTCGCGCTGCTGGCCGAGACCGACGGCGTGAGCAAGCACGAAGCCACCGTTCGCGCCATCACCGAGGCCGCCGCGCGCCGCGTCCGTGACGACCGTGTCCGGGCGCTGTCCCATGACGGCAGGGAGCGCTACGCCGCCCTGCTCGACCGTCTAGCCCAGTGATCGAGTATCTCACCGTCGAAGACCTCCTGGCGCTCGCGGAAGACCTCGGCGTGCCCAAGGTCCGCGATCTCGGGCTGCTCGATTCCGCCGCGCATCGCCCGCAGGCTTCGCTGATGGGCCAGGACGCGTATCCGACGCTGAACGAGAAGGCGGCGGTGCTGCTGGAGTCGGTCGTCCGCAACCATCCGCTCATCGACGGTAACAAGCGGCTGTCCTGGATGGCGACGTTCGTCTTCTACGGGTTGAACGGTCACGACCTCGACGCACCGGAAGACGAGGCGTACGACCTCGTGATCGCGATGTCCACCGGTTCGCGCACCTACTCGGACGCGGCGGGCGAACTGGCCGCATGGGCGAGGGTAACTTCGGACAGGTGAAGCCGTTGAGTCCCGACATGTTCGCGCCGGAGTGCCCGTCGAATCTGACGCCGTTCCGGATCGGCGACAAATGGGCGGGCCTGGTCGTGCTGTGCCTGGAAGAGGGGCCGCGCCGGTTCTCCGAACTGCGGGTGCCTCTGCGGGGAGTCACGTCGAAGGTGCTCACGGAGACCCTCAGGGCCCTGGAGCGCGACGGCATGATCACGCGGACGGCGTACGACGAGATGCCGCCGCGCGTGGAGTACGAGCTCACCTCGCTCGGCCGGACGTTGTTCGAGCCGATGGAGGCATGCCGTGAGTGGGCGGCGAAGCACCTTCCGGAGCTTGTCGCCGCCCGCGAGGCCTACTCGGGCCAGGTCTAGCCGAGAAGGCCGAGCACGATGATCGTCAGCAGCGTGATGGCCGCGGCGAAGGTGGTCACCCAGGCGCGCTGGGCGGCGGTGATGGAGGCGTTGTTCACGGCGGTTCCCCGGGGGCGAGAAGCGACAGGTCCGCCGGGAACAGCGCGTTGATCAGGCTCCGCGTTACCCTTTAAACGTCAGTGTGATCAAGGTCACTGATCGTGCTGATGGTGCCGATCGCGCGCCGTGTACCAGAGCACTCCGGCAGCGGCCGCCACCATCGCGCCGAATGCGGAGAAACCCACCACGATCGCCTGCGTCATCATTCGTCCTTTTCTCTTCGGTCGTATCCGGGAGACGTCCGAGAAGCGGTGTCGTGGCGCAGTCGTTGCGGACGTCACACAGCGTCGAGTACCCCGTCGATCTGCGACGCAAGCGCGAAGTCCTTCTCCGTCAGCCCTCCGGCGGAGTGCGTGCTGAGCCGGAACGTCACCGTCCGCCAGCGGATGTCGATGTCCGGATGGTGGTCGGCCGCCTCCGCCAGTTCGGCCACCTTGTCCACCGCTTCGATGGCCTTCGGGAAGCTCGGCAGCTTCGCCGTCCGCTCGATCGTGACGCCGTCACGAGTCCAGCCGGAGAGTTTGGTCACGGCCTCGTCGGCCTGGTGGTCGTTCAAGATTTCCGCCATGACTCCATGGTGGTACGCCGTCGGCTACGCTGCACGTTTGCCACGGGTCCCCCCTTTGAAGAACGCAGGAGGCTAGATGAAACGCGCCCTCCGCACGGTCGTTGCGGCTGGCACGGTGGCCGCCCTCGTCGCGGGCTGCTCGCTCTCCGGGAACACGGGGAACGACCCGCAGGCGCCGGCGACGGTCACTCTCGTGACACACGACTCGTGGCTCGCCCCGCAGGAGGTCCTCGACGCGTTCGAGCGGCAGTCCGGCATCAAGATCTCCGTGCTCAAGCAGGGTGACGCGGGCGCGCTGACCAACAAACTGGTGCTGACCAAGGCGAACCCGATCGGGGACGTCGCCTACGGCATCGACTCGACGTTCGCCTCCCGCGCGCTCGCCGAGGGCGTCTTCGAGCAGTACACGAGCCCTGAAGCCGATCGCGGCCCGCAGCGCTACTCGGTCGACCCCGAGCACCGGCTCTCCGCCGTCGACCTCGGCGACGTCTGCGTCAACGTCGACAGCCGGTACTTCGTGGACAAGGGGATCCCGGAGCCGAAGTCGTTCGCGGACCTGACCGACGCCAAGTACAAGGACCTGATGGTCGCCGAAAGCCCCGCGACGTCGTCGCCCGGCCTGGCGTTCCTGCTCGGCACCGTCGCCCAGTTCGGCGAACAGGGCTGGCAGGCGTACTGGACGCAGCTGAAGGCCAACGGCCTCAAGACGGTCAGCGGCTGGGAAGAGGCCTACACCAAGGAATTCTCCGGCTCTTCGGGCAAGGGACCGCGTCCGATCGTCGTCTCCTACGCGTCCTCGCCCGCCGCCGAACTCGGTGACGACGGCAAGCCGCGGACGAAGGCGCTGCTGGACACCTGTTACCGCCAGGTCGAGTACGCGGGTGTGCTGGCGGGCGGCAAGCAGGTCGACAAGGCCCGCAAGGTCGTGGACTTCCTGCTGTCCCAGCAGTTCCAGGTGACCGTGGCGAGCAACATGTACGTGTACCCGGCCCGCCAGGGCGTCGAGCTCCCGCAGGGCTGGGCGCAGGCCGCGCCGCTGCCGCAGCAGCCGAAGACGCTCGAACCGGCCAAGATCCAGGCCGGGCGCGAGCAGTGGATCGCCCAGTGGCGCACGCTAGTGGAAGGTTAAGGCGTGCATCGCGAACTGAAGCCGACAGACCGGGCGACGATACGCGCGCGCGCCGTTCTTCGGCCGGAGGCCTCGGATTTGCGGAGACGGGCCGCCGACTCGGCCAGGTGAGCGAACAGCCGATGTCACGGCCCGGCTGTGGAAATCCGAAAGCGCGCCTTGAAAGGCGGCTGAGCACCTCCAGGCCGACCTTCCGAGGAGCCGGGCTCGGCGCGCTCGCCGTGCTGCCGCTCGGTTTCCTCGTGGTGTTCTTCGCCTGGCCGGTCGCGGCGATCATCGGCCGGGGCTTCGGTTCCGGCGGCGTCGGCACGGCCATCGGCGATCCGCTGACCTGGGAACTCGCCGGATTCACCGTCGCCGGCGCCGGGGTTTCGACGATCGTCGCCGTCCTCGCGGGCCTGCCGGTCGCGTTCCTGCTCGCCCG
Organism: Amycolatopsis sp. NPDC089917; assembly: GCF_040684635.1. Taxonomy (NCBI): domain Bacteria; kingdom Bacillati; phylum Actinomycetota; class Actinomycetes; order Pseudonocardiales; family Pseudonocardiaceae; genus Amycolatopsis; species Amycolatopsis sp. NPDC089917. Next base: position 126,371 of record NZ_JBFBGL010000011.1, read on the forward strand.
CGTGAAGCTGCCAGGTGTATCGCTGGTCCGGACGCTCGTGTTGGTGCCGTTCGTGCTGCCGACCGTCGTGGTCGGCCTGGCGTTCCGCGCGCTCTGGCCCGACGGGGGCCTGCTGCCCTTGGTGCTCGCCAACGCCTTCTTCAACGTCGCCGTCGTCGCGCGCACGGTTTCCGGGCTGTGGAGCCATCTCGACCCGCGCACCGTGGACGCGGCGCGGGCGCTCGGCGCGTCACCGTGGCGTGCCTTCCGCACGGTGACGCTGCCCGCGCTCGCGCCCGCCGTCGCGTCCTCGGCCGCGGTGGTGTTCCTGTTCTGCGCCACCAGTTTCGGGGTCGTGCTCATTCTCGGCGGAGCGAAGTACCGCACCCTGGAGACCGAGATCTACCTGCGCACGGTGGAACTGCTCGACCTCTCCGGCGCGGCCGCGTTGTCGCTGGTGCAGTTCGCCGCCGTCGTCGCCGCGCTCGTCGTCGGCGCGCTGGCGAGGCGGCGCCGGGAGAACGCGGTTCGCCTGCGCTCGGGGAGTGAGACCGCGAGGCGACCGAGGGGCGGCGAGTGGTGGGCTGTCGGCGCCGGGCTCGCGGTGATCGCGCTCCTGATGACGCCGATCGTGGCGCTGCTCGTCGAATCCGTGTCCACTGGGTCTGATTCGGACGGTTGGAGTCTCGCCGGGTACGAAGCGCTCGCCGGGCACGGATCCCGCGGCGCGCTCCAGGTCTCTGGCTGGGACGCGGCGTCGATGTCGCTGCGGACGGCGTTCGACGCGACCATGCTCGCGATGATCATCGGTGTGCTGGCCTCCGTCGTGCTGGTCGCGTTGCGCCGCACGCCGGGCAGGCTGGCGCGGGGAATGGGCGAGACGATGGACGCGGCGCTGATGCTCCCGCTGGGCGTGTCCGCGGTGACCGTCGGTTTCGGTTACCTCGTCACGCTGGACGCGCTGCCGGGCGACCTGCGGACTTCGCCGCTGTTGGTGCCGCTCGCACAGGCGCTGGTCATCATCCCGCTGATCGTGCGGATGGTGCTGCCGGTGCTGCGGTCGGTCGACGTCCGGCTGCGGCAGGCCGCGTCGACCCTCGGCGCGAGCCCCGGGCGGGTGTGGCGGGAGATCGATCTGCCGCTGACGGCGCGTTCGCTGGTCGCGGCCGCCGGTTTCGGTTACGTGGTCGCGCTCGGCGAGTTCGGCGCGACGAGCTTCCTGGCCAGGCCGGACGCGCCGACGTTGCCGGTCGCCGTCGCGACGCTGATCTCGCGGCCGGGGGAGCTGAACAACCAGATGGCCTACGCGGCCTGCGCGCTGCTCATGATCGTGACCGTGGTGGCGGTGGTGCTGATCGACCGGTTCGGCGCGGTCCGCGGGCAGAATTCGGTAGGGGAGTTCTAGTGTCGCTGTCGGTACGGGACCTGACCGTCCACTATGGATCTTTCGTGGCGGTGAAGGACGCCGGGCTGGACATCGCCGACGGCGAGGTGCTGGCGCTGCTCGGCCCGTCCGGTTCGGGGAAGTCGACGCTGCTGCGGGCGATCACCGGGCTGGAGCCGCTGACGTCGGGCACCGTGCGCTGGGACGGCGAGGACCTCTCCGGCGTCCCCGTGCACCGGCGGGAGTTCGGGCTGGTCTTCCAGGACGGGCAGCTGTTCCCGCACAAGGACGTCGCCTCGAACATCGCGTTCGGCCTGCGGATGCACGACGTGCCGAAAAGCGAGCACGCGGAACGGGTCCGGGCGCTGCTGGACCTGGTCGGGCTGAGTGGTTACGAGCGGCGGAGGGTGACCGAGCTGTCCGGCGGGCAGGCGCAGCGGGTGGCGCTGGCCCGCGCGCTGGCGCCGGAACCGCGGTTGCTGCTGCTGGACGAACCACTGTCCGGTTTGGACGCCGGACTGCGGGAACAGCTGGCGATCGACCTCGCGGCGTTGCTGCGGCGCAGCAAGATCACCGCGCTGCTGGTCACGCACGATCAGGAGGAGGCGTTCACCCTCGCCGACCGGGTCGCCGTGCTCGACGACGGCGAGATCCGGCAGGAGGGCGCGGTGCGCCGCGTCTGGCGGCAGCCGGTGGACGAGAAGGTGGCGCGATTCCTCGGCGTGACGACGTTCGTCGACGGCGAGGCGTCCGGCGGTGTGGTCCGGACGCCGCTCGGCGAGGTCACGCTGTCCGACGTCGAGGACGGCGCGGTGCGGCTGGGACTGCGGCCGCACGGATTGCGGGTCGCCCCCGACGGCGTCGAGGGCGAGGTCACCGCCGTGGTGCACCGGCGGGAACACGTCCGGCTCGTGGTGGCGCCCGGCGGTGACCTGTCCACTGTGGACGCCGTCGCGCCGGTGACGGCCGACCTGCGCCCGGGGGACGTCGTCCGGCTCGCCCTGGACCCGGACGGCGTCGCCCGGCTACGTACTTAGTCCCCTGAATGCGGTACTCCCTGGGCGGAACCGCCTGAAGCCCCTTCACCGCGTCGCATGCGGTGAAAGGCCGTTCGTTCGCCCTGGTGAAAGTCAGCCGTCCCGCGTGGTCAGGCGCGAGTAGGCGATCGAGAGCCCGATGACGACGTAGCAGGCGGCCCGCAGGGCGCCCTCGCCGAGCAACGTCGTGTCGAGCGGATCCATCAGCACCGAGGCCGGCGCCTGCGCCCAGTCCTTGTTGAGCAGGAACGGATGCAGCCACGAGACCGCGTCCAGGAAGCCCAGGATGGTGAACACGATCGTCCCGGCCAGCACCGACGCGACCACCAGCATCGGATGCTCGGTGAACGACGAGATCGCGAGCGCGACCGCGCCGACCGCCCACAGCTGCAGGGTGATCCACAGGGCCAGGATCAGGAGCCTGCCCAGCGCGTCCCACACGCTCAGTGTCGACCCGGTGAGGGTGAACATCGAGTCGGTGCCGCTGATGATCAGCCCGGTGACGAATCCGGTGAACGTCATCGCCAGCACCGCGATCACCGACACCGTCGCGACGCCGAACGCCTTGATCGCGAGCAGCCTGCCCCGTCCGACCGGCGCGATCAGCCAGCCCCGCAAGGTGCCGTGCGCGGCCTCGCCGGCGATCGCGTCCGCGCCGGCCATCGCCGAAGCGAGCGGCAGGAGCAGCGCCAGCGTCATGGTCAGGGCCGCGACCGGCAGGATGAACCCGTTGTTCATCGCGGACGCGAGCAGCGCGCCGTCCCCGCCGCCGCCACCGCCGTTCGCCTCCGCGGGGTCGACGAGCGTCAGCGCGACGCCGATGACGATCGGGATCAGCGCGAGCAGGCCCAGTACGGCCAGCGTGCGCGGCCGCCGGAAGATCCAGCGCAGTTCGGCGCGATACAGCCGGAGCAGGCCGACGCTGTCCTTGCCGGTCCGTGCCGCGGGTGCCGCGGCCAGAGCGTGGGTCACGACTCCCCCTCACCGTCTACAGTGGACTCCGGCTGGGTGAGCCGGGCGAACAGGTCCTCCAGGCCGGTCCGGGCCCGCGCCGCCTCGTGCACGGCCACTCCGGCCGTCACCAGATGACGCAGGACGTCGGGGGCTTCGGCGGCGGTGAGGTCCACGCGGACGCCGTCCGGGGTGAGCCTGCTGCCGATCCTGTTCTCCCGCAACGTTTCCACCGCGAGCTCGGCGTCCGGCGTCCGCACCAGCAGCGCCGCGTTCCCCGACTCCAGCAGTTCCGTGAGCTCGCCCTGGGCGATCACGTTCCCCGACTGGAGCACCGCGACGTGCGTGCACGTCGCCTCGACCTCGGCCAGCAGATGCGACGACACCAGCACGGTGACGCCGTCCGCGTGCAGTTCGGCGATGATCCGGCGGATCTCCCTGGTACCGGCCGGATCGAGGCCGTTGGTCGGCTCGTCGAGCACGATCATCCGCCGCTGCACGAGCAGCGCGCTCGCCAGCCCCATCCGCTGCTTCATGCCCAGCGAGTACCCCTTGTAGCGCCGGGTCGAGGCGTCGCTCAGGCAGACGCGCTCAAGTGCCGCGTCGACCGCGCCCGGGATCCCGGCCGAGGCCAGCCTCGGTTCGGCCGCCGCCACGCGCAGCAGGTTCTCCCGCCCGGAGAGAAAGGGGTGGAAACCCGGACCCTCGACCAGCGCGCCGACGTCGGGCAGCGCGTGCGCCGCCTCGTCGGGCATCTTCTTGCCGAAGAGTTCGACCTCGCCCTCGGTGGGCCGCACGAGTCCGAGCAGCATCCGGATGGTCGTCGTCTTGCCCGAACCGTTGGGGCCGAGCATCCCCAGCACGGCGCCTTCGGGAACGTCGAGATCGACGTGGTCCACGGCCACCGTGCGGCCGTAGACCTTGCGCAGGCCCCTGGTGCGGGCCGCCATGGGTACCGCCGGAGCGGACGCCTCCCGAGAGGCGTCCGTCCCGGCTTCGAAAGTGGTGGTCACTTCGCGGCCAAAGCCTCGAAGAGGACCTGCTCCGGCACCGCGCCGACGGCGAAGCGGCCGTCGTCGGTCAGCACGCCGCTGCCGACCTTGGTGGTCACCAGCCATCCGCTGCCCCAGGCACCGCTGACCGGCTTGGCGAACCGCGAAAGCAGCGCCTTCGGGTCGACCTGGCGGCCTTCCTCGTCCTTCGCGCTGCCGGCCTTGGCCAGCGCGTCAGCCGGGATCTTCCCGGTGATCGCGGTGTCCCAGCCGTCGCCGACGACCTTGACGTCGGACTTGGCCTGCTCGGCGAGTTCACGGTTCTTCGGGTCGACCTCGGCGGTCTTCTCGGTCACCTTCGCGCCCTTCGGCGGGGTGAACTCGAAGTTCGACGCGGGCTGGTCCGCGAAGTTGATCTCGCTGAAGGAGACCTCGAGCGCCGGGGAGGAGGTGCCGTTGGCCAGCACCGTCAGCCGCAGCGGCATCCGGGTCTGCTCGTCGACCGCGACGCGGATCTCGCGCAGGAGCGTCCGCTCGGTCGGCTTCGGGGTCAGCACCAGCTCGTAGGCCGAACGGTTCGCCACCGAGGACGTCCCGTCGACGGCGATCGTGCTGCTCTCGCGCACCTTGCCGAGCAGTTCCGACGCGACCGTGGCCGGATCGACGGCCTGGCCCTCGGTCTTGTTCTGGTGCTCCTTGGCCAGGTCGTCCGGGATGGTGACCTTGGTCGCGGAGTTGTCCTTGGAGTTGTACTCCCAGACGCTCTGCCCGTTGCGGACGATGGTCTGCTGGCTGGAGCCCTCGGTGAGCGACACCTTGCTCTTGCCCGCGCCGTCGGTCGAGATCTGCGCCGAGTCGACGTTGAGCGCCGCGGCGCCGGGCAGCGTGCTGCCGATCTGCGGCAGGCCGAGGTCGTTGCTGACCTTGACCTTGCCGTCGAACGCCGCCGGCTTCGCGTTGAGCGTGGACTGCACCAGCTCTTCGGCGCTGATCTGCGGCAGCACCGGGGCGTCACCCGCGCTGGCGGGCAGCGCGACGACGGCGAGCCCGCCGACACCCAGGGCCGTCCCCACCACCGCCGCGGTGATGGCCTTCCTCTTCGGATCCATGCTGTCTCTCCCTGTTTCCCCGAACCCCAGTGTGCTCGGGTCTTGGCGACAACGCTTCCCCGGAAACGCTGAGATACCACTCAGACTCCGCCTCCCAGGCTGAGATGGCGCTGAGAGGTCGCGCGTGAGCTGGTGAAAGCGTGAATGATGAGGGACGTGAAACCTCGAGTACTGGTGGTCGACGACGAGCCCGGCGTCCGCAAGGCGTTGCAGCGGGGGCTGCGCGCCGAGGACATGGACGTGGTCACGGCGGCCGACGGGCCCAGCGGCCTGCGGCTCGCGCAGACGGGCTCGTTCGACGTCGTCCTGCTCGACATCATGCTTCCGGGGCTTTCCGGCTACCGCGTGCTCGAACGGCTGCGGGCGCTCGGCGTCACCACGCCGGTGCTGATGATTTCGGCGAAGGACGGCGAGGTCGACCAGGCGGACGGCCTCGACCTCGGCGCCGACGGCTACCTCGTGAAGCCGTTCTCGTTCGTCGTCCTGGTCGCGCAGGTGCGCGCGGTGCTGCGGCGGGCGTCGCCGGACGCGATCCGCGGGCCCCTGCGGATCGGCGCGCTCGAAGTCGACCGGAGCCTGCGGCAGGTCCGCTACGACGGCGTCGACGTCGCGTTCAGCCCCCGCGAGTTCGCGCTGCTGGAGGTGCTGGCGGGCCGCGCGGGCACGGTGGTCACCAAGGACGAGCTGCTGCGCGCCGTCTGGGGCGACGAGCAGGCCGCGACCCGCAACGTCGTCGAGGTCTACGTCGGCTACGTGCGCCGCAAACTCGACGCGGTCGGCGCGGGCGCGCTGGTCCGGACCGTGCGCGGGCACGGCTACCTGGCTTCGGATCCGCAGCTCGACGAAGTGATCGCCCCGGCGGGACAGGGGTGATCGGCTCACCGTCTTGGTGGCGCCGCCGATCGCTCCAGGTCCGCATCACCCTGCTCACGGCCGCGGTCACGCTCGGATTCCTGCTCGGGCTGGCGGCGGTCGCCGGGGACAACCTCCGGCCGCTGCTCATCGGCTCGGTCGACGACGAACTCGGCGCCCAGCTGGAGATCGCGAAGGCCGACGTCTCCGCCGGGCGGCCACCGACGGCCTCGGCGGTCACCGTCCGCGTCCTCGACACCGGCGGCGGCCCGGTCGACGGCCTGCCCGCCGCGAACCTCGGCCCCGCGGAGGTCCGCGCGCTGAAGGCGGGCGAACCGGTCACGACCGGTGGCGAGCACAGCTGGCGCTGGGTCGGCACCGTGATCACCGCGCCCGACGGGCAGCAGCGGCTGGTCGCCGCCGGCGCCGGTCTGGTCGGCTTCGCCACCGCAGTGCGTTCAGGCGGGCTGTGGCTGTTCGTGGTCGCGTCCGTCGGCGCGGTGGGCGCCGGGATCGCGACGTGGCTGCTGGTGCGGTTCGCGCTGCGGCCGGTGGCGCGGATGCGCGGATCGGTCCGGGCGCTTCCGCCGGGCGCGCGGCTGCCGCTGCCGGATTCGCACGACGAACTCCGCGCGCTCGCGGAGGAGTTCAACGCGCTGCTGGCCCGGCAGGAGGAAGGCGCCGACCGGCTGCGGCGGTTCACCGGGGACGCCGCGCACGAGCTCCGTTCGCCGGTCGCGTCGATCCGGGTGCAGGCCGAGGTCGCCGTCGCCAACCCCGATCCCGAGCTCTCGCAGGAGACGCTCTCCGACATCCTGGAGGAGTCGGAACGGCTGTCCGCGCTGCTCGACGGGCTGCTGGCGCTGGCACGGTCGGACGCGGGGGAGGTACCGCCCGCGGAACCGGTCGAGCTGGTGAGCGAGGTGCGGGCCGCGGTCGCGCGGATGCCCGCCGGCGCGCCGGACGTCCGGGTGAGCGGCACGGTCGGGACGGCGTGGGCGCTGGCCACGCACGCCGAGGTCGAACTGGTGCTGAGCAATCTGCTGCGCAACGCCTGCCGGTACGCGCGCGGCGAGATCGTGGTGTCGGTGCTCGCGTCGCGGTCTTCGGTGCGGGTGGTGGTCGACGACGACGGGCCGGGTATCGCGCCGGAACACCGGGACCGGGTCTTCGACCGCTTCTACCGCGTTTCCGATTCGCGGGCGCGGTCCTCCGGCGGCACCGGGCTGGGACTGGCGATGGTCGCGGAGGCCGTCCGGCGGCGCGGCGGCCGGGTCCGCGTCGGCGAATCACCCGATGGCGGGGCGCGCTTCCAGATCGTCTGGCCGGTGGCCCGGCCTCAGCGCTCCTCGTACCCGTGATCAGACGGACGACACACGTGTAGCCGGGGTTCCGCCGTCGTGTCGTCCGTCTGATCACGAGTGTCGTCCATCTGGACACGCGTGCTGTCCGTCCGATCACGCGAGCGGTGGCCCGGCCATCAGTAGGGTGTGCGCCGTGGTGATCGTGGGCGCCGCCATCGTGCGGAACGGACAGCTGCTGGCGCAGCAGCGGGCTTGGCCCGCCGACCACGCCGGGCAATGGGAACTGCCGGGCGGGCGGGTCGAAGACGGCGAAAGCGACGAGGCCGCTCTGGCGCGTGAATGCCTGGAGGAGCTGGACGTCGCCGTGAAGGTCGGGGGCCGGGTCGGTGAAGACGTCCCGCTGCCGAAGGGGAAGGTGCTGCGCATCTACGCCGCGTCGCTGGTCGGCGCGGGGGACGAGCCGCGGGCGGTGGAGCACAAAGACGTCCGGTGGATCTCCCCGGTGGAGCTTTCGGGTCTCGATTGGCTCCCCGCCGACCGCGTCCTCCTGCCCGCCCTGCGCACCCTGCTCGCAAGTCCGTGAAGGCCTCCTTGAGGGACCCAGAGTCCCTCAAGGAGGCCTTCACGGACTTGGGGAGGCGTTGCGCCGGGTGGGGGATAGGGTGGGGGGATGAGTGACGCGGAGACGTTGTTCGAGCGGATCATCGCGGGCGAGATCCCGTCCGACAAGGTGTACGAGGACGCGACGACGTATGCGTTTCGGGACATAGCGCCGCAGGCGCGGGTGCATGTGCTCGTGGTGCCGAAGAAGCGGTACCGGAACGTCGGCGAGCTGGCGGCGGCGGATCCGCGGCTGCTGGCGGACGTCGCGCTCGCGGCGCGCAAGGTCGCGGAGATCGAGGGGATCGCGGAATCCGGTTACCGGGTGGTGTTCAACACCGACGGTGACGCCGGGCAGACCGTCTTCCACGTGCACGCGCACGTGCTCGGCGGCGAGCAGCTGGGGCATTTCGGGCGCTGAAACGCGCCACCGCGAGAAACCGGACTGCGTGCCGACACCCGCAAGCAGTAACATCGATTTTGTCAGTGTCGTTGAAAATCGCAGCGTAAGCGCAGGAAGTAGGCCCGAGGCCACGTGGCCGGAACCGTACCGGGTGAAGCCGCCCGACCCGACGTTCCCGCGGACGTCACCCCGACGAAGGCCGACGAGGCCGCCGTCACCGAAGCGGCCCAGTCCCGATTCCCCATTCCCGACGCCGCCGCGCTCAGCCTGCTCGGCTCCAGGGACGAAAACCTCCGAGTCGCCGAGGAACTCCTCGCCGCCGACGTCCACGTCCGGGGCAACGAGGTCACCCTGACCGGCGCCCCCGCCGACGTCGCCTTCGCCGAACGCGTCTTCGCCGAACTCGTGACGCTCGCCGGCCGCGGCCAGCAGGTCGACCCGGCCACCGTCCGCCGCACCGTCGGCATGCTCTCCACCGGTGACTCCGAGTCGCCCGCCGAAGTGCTGAGCATGAACATCATCTCCCGGCGCGGCAAGACCATCCGGCCCAAGACGCTCAACCAGAAGCGCTACGTCGACGCCATCGACAAGCACACCATCGTCTTCGGCATCGGCCCCGCCGGTACCGGCAAGACGTACCTCGCCATGGCCAAGGCCGTCCAGGCGCTGCAGGCCAAGCAGGTCACCCGCATCGTGCTGACCCGCCCCGCGGTCGAAGCCGGCGAGCGCCTCGGCTACCTGCCGGGCACGCTCAACGAGAAGATCGACCCGTACCTGCGCCCGCTCTACGACGCGCTGCACGACATGGTCGAGCCCGAGTCGATCCCGCGGCTGATGCAGGCGGGCACCATCGAGATCGCGCCGCTCGCGTACATGCGCGGCCGCACCCTCAACGACGCCTTCATCATCCTCGACGAAGCGCAGAACACCACGCCGGAACAGATGAAGATGTTCCTCACCCGGCTCGGCTTCGGCGCCAAGATCGTCGTCACCGGCGACGTCACCCAGGTCGACCTCCCCAACGGCCAGAAGAGCGGCCTGCGGGTGGTCCGGGACATCCTCGAAGGCGTCGAGGACCTGCACTTCGCCCAGCTCACCAGCCAGGACGTCGTGCGGCACAAGCTCGTCGGCGACATCGTCGATGCGTACGAGAAGTGGCAGGCAGTGCAGGACAGCAAGGACCAGAGCAGCGGTTGGAAGGGTCAGCGCCGTTCATGAGCATCGAGATCGCCAATGAATCGGGCGTGAACGTCGACGAGACCTCGATCGTGTCGGCCGCGCGGTTCGCGCTCGACAAGATGGAGGTCAGCCCGCTCGCCGAGCTGTCCATCCTGCTCGTCACCCTCGAAGTGATGGAGGACCTGCACGAGCGGTGGATGGACCTGCCCGGTCCCACCGACGTGATGGCCTTCCCGATGGACGAGCTCGACTCGTCCCGCCGCCCCGACGCGCCCGACGCCTCGCCCGCGCTGCTCGGCGACATCGTGCTGTGCCCGGCGTTCGCGAAGGACCAGGCCAAGACGGCGGGCCACGCGCTGATGGACGAGCTGCACCTGCTCACCACCCACGGCGTGCTGCACCTGCTCGGCTACGACCACGCCGAACCCGCCGAGGAACGCGAGATGTTCGGTCTGCAGAAGCGGATCCTCGGCGAGTTCCAGGCCGCCGTCGCCGCGCACAACAAGCGCGACGCGCAGCGCTCCGCGGACGACAGGCTCCTCGGCACAGCGGGTCTCGACACCGTGCCCGCCGACGAACCTCCCGCCTAGGCCCGCGGACATGGGTAGTCCCACGGCCCTGCTGCTCATCGCCATCGCGCTGATCCTGCTCGCCGGGGTGTTCGCGGCCGCCGACGCGGCGGTCAGCACGGTCTCCAAGGCCCGCGCCGACGGCCTCGTCCGGCTCGGGCGCCCCGGCGCGCGTCAGCTGTCGCTGGTCATCGCCGAACGCCGCCGCCACATCAACCTGATCCTGCTGCTGCGGATGACCTGCGAGCTGACCGCCACCGTGCTGGTCACCGTCGACATCCTCGGCTGGATCCGCCCGCTGTGGCTCGCCATCGTCGTCGCCGCGGGCGTGATGGTCGTGGTGAGCTACGTGATCATCGGCGTCGGGCCGCGCACCCTCGGCCGTCAGCACCCGTACCGGATCGGTCTCGTCGTCGCGGGCCCGGTCCGCGTCCTCGGCTCCATCCTCGGCCCGCTCAGCAGGCTGCTGATCGTCCTCGGTAACGCCATCACCCCCGGTCGCGGTTTCCGCGAAGGCCCGTTCACCTCCGAAGTCGAGCTGCGCGAGCTGGTCGACCTCGCCCAGGAACGCGGCGTCGTCGAGGAATCCGAACGCGAGATGATCCACTCGGTGTTCGAGCTCGGCGACACCGTCGCGCGCGAAGTCATGGTGCCGCGTACGGAGATCGTCTGGATCGAGCACGACAAGACCGTCCGCCAGGCGCTCGCGCTGGCCCTGCGCACCGGGTTCACCCGGCTGCCGGTGATCGGCGACTCCGTCGACGACGTCGCGGGCGTCGTCAACATCAAGGACCTCATGCCCGCGTACATGGCCGAAGGCGGGTCGCTGCGCCTGGTCGAAGAGCTGATGAACCCGGCGAGTTTCGTGCCGGACTCGAAGCGGCTCGACGACCTGCTCAAGGAGATGCAGGTCTCGCACAACCACATGGCCATCGCCGTCGACGAGTACGGCGGCACCGCGGGCCTGCTCACCATCGAGGACATCCTCGAAGAGATCGTCGGCGAGATCACCGACGAATCCGACACCGACGAACGCCCCGAGGTCGAAGAACTCGAAAACGGCGCGGTCCGGGTCTCCTCCCGCCTTTCGATCGACGACCTGGGCGAACTGTTCGGGATCGACCTCGAAGACCACGACGTGGAGACCGTGGGCGGGCTGCTCGCGGAGCGACTCGGTAGGGTCCCGCTGCCGGGGGCCGAAGCCGAGGTCGCCGGACTTCGGCTGTTCGCCGAAGGCGGTAAGGACCGGCGCGGGCGGATGCGGATCACCACGGTGGTCGTCCACCCCGCCGACGCGGACGCGGTGACCGACGCAGCCCAGGGCAGGCGCCGCACCCGGGTCTCGCAGCCCGATGAAAGTGACAGGAGTGTCGAACATGCCTGAGCTGGACGCCGAGGACCAGAAGCTGGTGACCCTGGCCAGGTCCGCGCGAGCCCGCACCCAGGCCGAGGAAGGCGCCGCGCTCCGCGACACCGACGGCCGCACCTACGCGGCGAGCACGGTCGACCAGCCGTCGTTCAAGCTCACCGCGCTCCAGGTCGCCGTCGCCGCCGCCGTTTCGAGCGGAGCCGAAGGAATCGAAGCCGCCGTCGTGGTCACCGCCGAGGGCCTGCTCAAGGAGGCGTCCGTGCACGCGGTGCGCGACATCGCCGAGGAAGCCCCGATCTATCTCGCCGACCCCAGTGGCAAGGTGCTGAACTGATGGCCGAGCCGCACCGTTCCGGTTTCGCCTGCTTCGTCGGGCGGCCCAACGCGGGCAAGTCGACGCTGACCAACGCGCTCGTCGGCAGCAAGGTGGCGATCACCTCCAGCAAACCGCAGACCACCCGGCACGCCATCCGCGGCATCGTCCACCGCGACGACGCCCAGCTGGTGATCATCGACACACCGGGCCTGCACCGGCCGAGGACGCTGCTCGGCGAGCGGCTCAACGACATCGTCCACTCGACATGGTCCGAAGTGGACGTCGTCGGGCTTTGCGTGCCCGCCAACGAAAAAGTCGGCCCCGGCGACCGGTTCATCGCCGCCGAACTCAAGAAGATCGCCAAGCGTACGCCGGTGATCGGCGTCGTCACCAAGACGGATCTCGTGAAACCCGAGCAGGTCGCCGAGCAGCTGCTCGCCCTGCAGGAGGTCATGGAGTTCGCCGAGCTCATCCCGGTGTCCGCTGTGGATGGTTTCCAGGTGGGCGCGCTCGCGGACCTGCTGGTGCGCCACCTTCCCGAAGGCCCGCAGCTGTATCCGGGCGGCGAACTCACCGACGAGCCCGAGCAGACCCTGGTCGCCGAGCTGATCCGCGAGGCCGCGCTGGAGGGCGTCCGGGACGAACTCCCGCATTCGATCGCCGTCACCGTCGAGGAGATGCTGCCCCACGAGGGCAGGGACGACATGATCGACGTGCACGCGTTCCTTTATGTGGAACGACCGAGCCAGAAGGGCATCATCCTCGGGCACAAGGGTGAGCGCCTCAAGGACGTCGGCGCCCGCGCCCGGCAGCAGATCGAGGGTCTTCTCGGTTCGAAGGTCTACCTCGACCTGCACATCAAGGTCGCCAAAGAGTGGCAGCGCGACCCCCGACAGTTGCGACGGCTGGGCTTCTGACTTAACGGAATGTCTCGATTCGGTCGCGGAGACCGATTGACGGTGTGGAACCGGACGGGTGACCTTAGAGTCTCACTCCTCGACTCCGGTGATCGCTGATCGGGCGGCGGCGCGCGGGGCGATTTCCACATTTCATTCGTGAAGGGAAAGCGGTAAATGACCGACAACCAGGGCCTGCCCAACTACTCCGGCGACCCTCAGGGCGGTGGCGGCTTCAACAACCCCGGCCCGCCGCCCAACAACAACCTGGTGTGGGCGATCCTCACCACGATCCTGTGCTGCCTGCCCTTCGGCATCGTCGCGATCGTCAAGGCGAACCAGGTGAACACCCTCTGGGCGCAGGGCCAGCCCGCCGCCGCGCAGGAAGCGGCCGACGCCGCCAAGAAGTGGTCGATCATCGCCGCGATCGTCGGTGTCGTGATCGCCATCCTCTACGTCGTGCTCGTCGTCGTCCTCGGCGTCTTCGCGGGTTCGGTGGACGTGAACAACTACCGCTGATAGCGGCGACCGAGGGGGAGACCTCATGACCGACCAGTACCCGAACTACCCGCCTCCGGGCGGGCCACCGCCGCAGCAGCCGTATTACGGCGGCGCGCCGAACTATGGTCCTCCGCCGGACAACAACCTGGTGTGGGCCATTCTCTGCACGGTGTTGTGCTGTCTGCCGCTGGGTATCGTGGCGATCGTGAAGTCGAGCCAGGTGCAGACGTTGTGGGCGCAGGGCTTCCACGCCGAAGCCCAGAAGGCCGCCGACGACGCGAAGAAGTGGTCCATGTGGGGAGCGATCGCCACCGGCGGTCTTTTCCTGCTGTACATCATCTTCATCGTGGTGATGGTGATCATCGGAGCGTCGGCGGGAAGCTTCACGCCGTGACGTCGTCCGTCTATACGGGATTCCCGGCGCGCGGGTTCAAAGCACGGGCCCGCGCGCTGGGGCCGCCCCTCGCCGTCGCCGCCGGTGCCGCGGCGGGCTGCGTCGTCCTCTGGCTGGGCGATCCCACCACCCCGGGCGGACCGCTTCCGGTCTGTCCCACCAAGGCCTTGCTGGGCATCGCCTGCCCGGGCTGCGGCGGTATGCGCATGGTCTACAGCGCGCTGCACGGGGACATCCCCGCCGCGCTGCACTACAACGCGGTGTCCTTTGTGGTCGTTCTGCTGCTCGTCTGGAGCACTGTCGCCTGGGCGGTCGGCAGGCTCCGCGGCCGGTCGGTGGACAGCTGGCTGCACTGGCGGTGGACACCGCTCGCGTTCGGCATCGTGTTCGTCGTCTGGTTCGTCATCCGTAACCTGCCCTTCGCCCCGTTCACCTCGCTCTACGTCTGAGTGCCGGGCCGGGCCCCGGATCGTCGGTGGTACCGAGTACGCTCCCGCGCACCGGTCTGCTCGGTGTGTACCCATGCCGTACATTCAGCCCGGGTCGCCGACGAGGCCCCGTGCGCCAGGGGCGAGGAACCAGCGAGGGGATTTCGATGACCACTCCCTACGGCCAGCAGCCGCCGGGACAGCAGCCGCCACCCGGATCCGGGCCTCCGCCGGGGGACGGGCAGCAGCAGTCACCGCAGCCGCAGCAGCCGTTCGGACAGCCGCCATCGGGAGAGCAGCCCTCGCCGTTCGGTCAGCCACCGCAAGGAGACCAGCCTTCCCCGTTCGGTCAGCAGCAGTCACCTTTCGGGCAGCAGCCCCAGCAGCCGTTCGGCGCGCAGCAGCAGCAGCAGCCCTTCGGCCAGCAGCAGGGCCAGTCGTCGCCGTTCGGTCAGCCGGGTCAGCAGTCGCCGTTCGGCCAGGCCGCCCCCCAGTTCGGGCCGCAGACCGACTACGCCCACTGGGGCCTGCGCGCGGCCGGGACACTGATCGACTTCGCGCCGATCGTCGTGCTCCCGATCATCGGCTCCGTCATCGCCACGAACGCGAATTCGCTCCTCGGCGGCATCATCGCCGGCATCGGCTACCTCGCGGGGCTCGGCTGGACCATCTACAACCGGTGGATCACCATGGGCACCACCGGCCAGTCGCTCGGCAAGAAGGTCATGAAGATCAAGCTCGTCCGCGAGAGCGACGGGCAGCCGATCGGTCCGCTGATGGCCTTCGTCCGGGACCTGTGCCACAACCTCGACGGCTGGGTCTGCGGCCTCGGTTACCTCTGGCCGCTCTGGGACCAGAAGAAACAGACGTTCGCCGACAAGATCCTCAGCACCGTCGTCGTGCCGGGCGAAGCCGCCGCCGTGTCGGCGCCGTTCGGCCAGACCCCGGGCTTCCCGGCACCGTCGTCTTCGTCGTCGTTTCCCGCGCAGTCGCAGCCGTTCGGCCAGCAGGCACACCAGCCGCAGCAGCCGTTCGGCGCGCCGCAGCAGCAGTCGCCGTTCGGGCAGCAGCCCCAGCAGGCACAGCCGTTCGGCCGGCAGCCGTCCGGTCAGCAGCCGCAGGGAACCGCGGCGGCCTCCCCGGAGTCCCAGCCCGGACCGGGCTTCGGTGAGCCGGAACCGACCCAGGTACTCCGCCCGGGTCAGCCGCAGGCTCAGCAGGCGCCGTCCGGGTTCGACGAAGCCGAGCCGACGCAGAAGATAACGCCCGAGCAGCTGAGGCAGCAGCCGCCCGGGGCGGAGGGCGGGCCGAACGGGCCCGGGACGCCGCAGCAGTAAGGAACGACCGGCGGGATCCACCCGCCGGGAAGCGCGACAAAAGTGGGGACCCCGATGACGAACCCGTACGGCCAGCAGCCCGGCTACGGCCAGCAGCAGCCCTATGGCCAGCAGCCTCAGCCCGGATACGGACCTCCGTCCGGTGCCACGCCGGCACCGTACGGCCAGCCTTCGGGCGCGAACCCCATGCCGTACGGCCAGCCGGCGCCGTATGGGCAGCCCGCCCCGTATGGTCAGCCCGCGCCGTATGGCGCTCCGGGCGGCATGCCCGGCGGAGGGGACATCAACTCGATCCCCGACTACAAGGGCTGGGCGATCGGCTGCATCTTCCTCTGCTGGATCATCGCGATCTTCGCGATCATGAAGTCCAACGAGGTCAACACCTACAAGATGCAGGGCAACTACGCCGCCGCCATGGACGCGTCGAAGTCGACGAAGACCATGTGCATGATCGCCTCGATCATCGGCGGGGTCGGCTGCCTGTTCTCCATTCTCTGGATCATCCTGGCCGTCGCGACGGCGTTCTGAGACCGAAAGAACCACGAGGACTTCTCAATGACCAACCCCTACGGCCAGCAGCAGCCCTACGGACAGCAGCAGCCTGGCTACGGGCCGCCTTCCGGTGGCATGCCCGCTCCTTACGGCCAGCCCGCCCCCTACGGCGCGCCGTCTCCTTACGGTGCGCCGGGCGGCATGCCCGGTGGCGGTGGCGACATCAACGCCATCAAGGACTACAAGGGCTGGGCGATCGGCTGCATCTTCCTCTGCTGGATCATCGCGATCTTCGCGATCATGAAGTCCAACGAGGTCAACACCTACAAGATGCAGGGCAACTACGCCGCCGCCGCGGACGCGTCGAGGTCGACGAGGACCATGTGCATGATCGCTTCGATCATCGGTGGTCTCGGCTGTCTCTTCGCCATCGTGATGATCATCGTCTCGATCGTCGCGGCCGCTTCCGTGCCCAGCTGCTACGGCCGCTACTGCTGATTCCGGGGCGCACCACCCCGATGTCGGTCCCGGGTGGGACGATGTCGGGGTGGTGAACCTCTATCGCGACACCGGAGTGGTGTTGCGGACGCACAAGCTGGGTGAGGCCGACCGGATCGTCACCCTGCTCACGCGGCGGCACGGCAAGGTCCGTGCGGTCGCGAAGGGCGTGCGTCGGACGTCATCGCGTTTCGGGGCGCGGCTGGAGCCGTTCGGGCACGTCGACGTCCAGTTCTACACGGGCCGTTCGCTCGACGTGATCACCCAGGTCGAGACGGTCGACGCGTTCGCGCTGCCGCTGGTGGCCGACTACCAGCGCTACACCGCCGCGAGCGCCATCGCCGAGACGGCGGACCGGCTGTCCGCCGAAGAGGGCGAGCCGGTGCTCAAGCTCTACATGCTCGTCGTCGGAGCCCTCCGGGCGCTCGCGGGCGGCGAACGGGACAGTTCCCTCATTCTCGACGCCTTCTTCCTGCGGGCCATGGCCTACGCGGGATGGGCGCCCGCGATCACCGAATGCGCCCGCTGCGGCCTGCCTGGCCCGCACAAGGCGTTCAGCGTGTCGGCCGGTGGCTCGATGTGCCCGGATTGCCGGGTTCCCGGCTGCGTCCACCCGTCCCAAGAGGTCTTGACCCTGCTCGCCGCGCTCCTGCACGGCGAGTGGCCGGTCGCCGAAGCGTCGCTGCCGGTGCCGCGGCGGGACGCGTCCGGCCTGGTCGCGGCGCATCTGCAGTGGCATCTGGAGCGCCAGTTGCGCTCGCTGCCGCTGGTGGAGAGGCGTGCGCGGGAGACCACTACTCCGGCGCAGTAGGGTCGCAGTCACGGATTCACTCGATCAGGAGGCTCGAAGGTGCTGCGCAGGGGACGCGAGAACAAGGCGTCACAATTCGAACTTCGCGCGCCGGAGCCGCATCCGTCCGGTGCCCGGCCGCCGGAGATCCCTCAGGAACTCCTCCCGAAGCACGTGGCGCTGGTGATGGACGGCAACGGCCGCTGGGCCAACCAGCGCGGGCTGCCGCGGATCGAGGGCCACAAACGCGGCGAAGCGGTGATGATCGACGTCGCCAGCGGCGCCGTGGAGCTGGGCGTCAAATGGCTGTCGGTGTACGCGTTCTCCACCGAGAACTGGAAACGGAGCCCGGAAGAGGTCCGCTTCCTGATGGGCTTCAACCGCGACACCATCCGCCGCCAGGTCGACTACCTCGGTTCGATCGGCGTCCGCATCCGCTGGGCGGGCCGCCGTCCCAAGCTGTGGGCGAGCGTCATCAAGGAACTCCAGGTCGCCGAAGAGAAGACCAAGAACAACACGGCGCTGAACATGACCATGTGCGTCAACTACGGCGGCCGCGCCGAACTGGGCGACGCCATGCGCCGGATCGCCCAGGACGTCGCCGACGGGAAGCTGAACCCGGACAAGGTCACCGAGAAGACCATCGGGAAGTACCTGTACCAGCCCGACATGCCGGACGTGGACCTGTTCCTGCGGCCGTCGGGGGAGCAGCGGACGTCGAACTTCTTGCTCTGGCAGTCGGCCTACGCCGAGATGGTCTACCAGGACACACTGTTCCCGGACTTCGACCGCACCCACCTGTGGCGGGCCTGCCTCGAGTTCGCGAAACGGGACCGCCGCTTCGGCGGGGCCATCGACAAGGCTTCCGAAGGGACCTCATGACCACCGAAGCAGCGGACACGGCGGCGTTGCTGACGTCGGCACGGGAAGCCCTGGAGCGCTATCTCGAAGTCCACGTCGACGACGACGGCGCGCTGACCTTCTCGCACGCGGACGTCCCGTGCGTCATCCAGGCGACCCGGCTGGCCGAAGGGCTGACCGTGCTGAGCCTGACCTGCGTCGTCGCCTGGGATCTGCCGGACGACCCGGCGATCGCGGCCTCGGCCGCCGAACGGGCCGGGCAGGGCCTGTTCGGGACGCTCGGGGTCGTGCGCTCGGAGAAGGGGATCGACATCACGCTGAGGTACGCGTTCCCGGCCGAGGGCATGGACCCCTCGCCGCTCGGGACGCTGCTCATGCTGGTCGTGTCGACCGCTTCGCAGCTGCGTTCCGACCTGCTGGGCACCACCCCCGGGGACTGACCGCCGGGACACAGGGTCACCTGGCATTATTTCGCGCATGGAAACCATTTCCAAGAGCGCCCCGGAGAAGCCTGCCCGGCGGTTCAAGATCACCTCGATCGAGGTGCTCTGCGCGATCCTGCTGATCGCGATCCTCGGGCAGAGCTGGCTCCAGCAGGTGTTCGACGTGCCCGCGCTGCGGACCGGCTCGACGGTGTTCGTCGCCGTGTGCGTCCAGGCGCTGCCGTTCCTGGTGCTCGGGGTGCTGATCAGCGGCGCGATCGCGGCGTTCGTGCCCGCGCGGGTGCTGGAGAAGGTGCTTCCCCGCCGGGCGGGCGCGGCGGTCGGCGTCGCGGGACTGGCCGGTGTCGCCCTGCCGGGTTGTGAATGCGCTTCGGTGCCTGTCGCGCGGCGGTTGATCGGCCAGGGCGTCGCGCCCGCGGCCGCGCTGACGTTCCTGCTGGCCGCGCCCGCGGTGAACCCGGTGGTCCTGGTCGCCACGGCGGTGGCGTTCCCCGGGAACCCGGAGATGGTGTTCGCCCGGTTCGCCGGTTCGCTTGCCACGGCGATGGTGATGGGCTGGCTGTGGGCGAAGTGGGGCAAGCTCGACTGGATCGCGGAGCGGGCGCTGCGGCGCATGCCGGACGTCCAGCACGGTTCGCGATGGAAGACCTTCGCCGAGACCGCGCGGGCGGATCTGGTCGAGGCGGGCGGGTTCCTCGTGCTCGGCGCGATGATCGCCGCCGCGATGAACGTGCTGGTGCCCGCCAAGTGGTTCGGGGTGCTGGGGGAGCAGATCGTGCTCGGGGTGCTGGTGATGGCCGTGCTCGCCGTCGTCCTGGCCCTGTGCAGTGAGGCCGACGCCTTCGTCGCCGCGTCGCTGACCGCGATGCCGCTGCTGCCGAAACTGGTGTTCCTCGTGGTCGGGCCCGCGATCGACGTGAAGCTGTTCGCCCTGCAGACCGGTACCTTCGGCAAGTCGTTCGCGCTGCGGTTCGCGCCGGTGACGTTCGTCGTCGCGCTGTCCTGCGCCGTCGTGTCGGGCGTGCTCATCCTGGGAGGTGGCGCGTGAAACGCGAGACCCAGAACATCCTGCTGATCCTGCTCGGCGGGGCGCTGCTCAAGATCACCGTCAACGGTGACTACCTGCGCTACGTCAAGCCCGCGCAACAGCCGTGGATCATCGCCGGCGGCGCGATCATGGTCGCGCTGGGCGCGGTCGCGATCGTCCGCGACCTGCTGGCCGCGCGGGCCGCCGCCGTCGTCTCCGGAGACGTCCACGCGCACGAGCACAACACCCGTTCGGCCTGGCTGCTGATGGTCCCGGTGCTGGCCGTCTTCCTGGTCGCGCCGCCCGCGCTGGGCGCCGATTCGGTGACCCGGACCGAGGCCAGGGCGCCGCAAAGCGCTTCGGCGAGCAACGCCGCGGCCTTCCCCCCGCTCCCTGCCGGTGACGTGGTGCCACTGGAGGTCAACGACTTCGTCAGCCGGGCCGGCTGGGACAAGAGCGGGACGCTGAACGGGCGCACGGTGCGGCTGTCGGGGTTCGTCGTGCACAACGAGGGCAACACGATGCTGGCCAGGATGGTCATCGGCTGCTGCGCGGCCGACGCCTTCCCGATCACCGTGCGGCTGGTGGGCGAGGGCGCGTCGGGTTTCGGCAACGACACCTGGCTGGAAGTGACCGGGACCGTCGTGCCGGGGACGGCGGTCCGGGAGAACAGCTACATGCCGGACTTGACGCTCACCTCGGTGCGGCAGGTGCCGGCGCCGAAGGACCCCTACGAGTACTGACCGGATGTCATGAAAGGGTCGTTCAGGACATTTTTCGTCCTGAACGACCCTTTCATGACACTCGTCAGTGGTTCGAGCAGGTCCCGACGATCTCCACGGTGTGGCTGATGTCGGAGAAGCCGTGCTCGGAAGCGATCTTCTCGGCCCACCGCTCGACCGCGGGCCCCTCCACCTCGACGGTGCTCCCGCAGAGGCGGCACACCAGGTGATGGTGGTGGTGCGACGAGCAGCGCCGGTAGATGGCCTCACCGGTGTCGGTGCGCAGGACGTCGATCTCACCGGCCTCCGAGAGCGACTGCAGCGTCCGGTACACCGTGGTGAGCCCGATGCCGTCGCCGCGTTTGCGCAGCTCGTCGTGCAGTTCCTGGGCGGAACGGAAGTCGTCGATCTCCTTGAGCAGCTCGACCACGGCGGCCCGCTGTTTCGTCGACCGGCGTCCCGGCACCGGCGCGGAACTGTTGGCCGTCGTCGGACTCATGCTCACTTCCCCTCCTGAACGTGGGCTACGGCGTCCACCACGATATGCGCAAGGTGATCGTCGACCAGCCGGTACACCACCTCACGGCCGCGTCGCTCACCCTGTACGACACCCGCCGTCTTGAGCACCCGCAGGTGCTGGCTGATCAGCGGCTGCGCCACATCGAGTGTGTCCACCAATTCGTGTACGCACCGGTCCGCGTTACGCAGCTGCAGGACGATGGCGATGCGCACGGGCGCGGCGAGGGCCCTGAGCAGGTCGCCGGCGTCCGCGAGGACGGCGGCCGAGGCCGACGCGGCGGGTTCGGCGAGGGGGCGGGCCGCCGAATGCGGCCCGGGGTCTTCCGTGAAGCCCGGGGCGGCCGAGTCCGGGGTCACCGTAGCCATCGCCGCCTCCATGTCCATCATGATTTCCGAAGTCATTGCCAGTAACAGTCGAGTCCATCTTAGTGTTCCCGCCCGAGGTGGTCTGTTCGCCGACCGGGCGACCACTTGGCGGCGACGTTACTGCTCCATTCGGGTGACTTCGCTGAGAAATGACCATTCCACTTCGCATGTCGTCGCCAACGGTGCAAGGTTGTCGCGAGGGCTGAGGGAGGCAGTGGGGAGAAATGACTCGTTTCGTGACGAAGCTGGCCGCCGCGACGGCGGCCGTAGCTTTGGCGTCGGTCCCGGGGTTCGCCTCCGCGCAGACGACGCAGGCCGTCGATGAGAAGACCGGTCCCGTGTCGTTCGCGAACGTGGCGTCGGTGCGCATCGGGAACCCGGGATCGCTGGTCACCGAGACCCAGCGGTCGCCGCTGACGCCCGGTCAGTCCAAGCTCTCCCCGGATCGCACCCAGGTTCCCCGTGACCAGGGCGAGAAGAACACCTTCGGCGACAAATGGGACATCAACCTGGGCCGCTACGGCGCCGACAACCCGTACCCGGCCGGGATCGCCGGCCGCGACCACAACGTGATCGCCGCGCTGCAGCAGACCACCGTCCCGACGGCGGTCGCGGAGAGCAACTACGCCCTGATCGACAACGGGCGCGGCGGCGCGAAGTCCGCCGACAACACCGTGTTGGTGCTCGAAGGCGCGAAGAGCTCCGTCGACTGCGCCTCGCCCAGCAAGGCGACGTCGTCGACGAGCGTCGAGAAGATCTGGGTGCGGGACCAGAGCGGCGCGCTGAAGCCGGCCGGTGCTTCGGGGATCGACGTCAAGGGGCTGACACTGGGCCCGCCGTCGGTCGTCAAGAACGAGAACATCGACAAGGGCAAGACGACTTCCGACCTGACCGTGTCCCGGGTGACCGCGTTCGACCAGCTCATCCGGCAGGACGGCTGGCGCAACGGCGACGTCACCGCGGTGGCGGGCTGGAAACTGGACATCGTCACGCACGTGCGCGACGGGGCGGGCAAGGACCTGCGTGAGGCCCGTACGACGATCGTGCTCGGCGGCGTGAGCTGCGGGATCCCGAAGAACTTCACGGCGAAGCCCGCGGGCGGGACCGGACCGGGCGCGGCGCCCGAGCAGCCCGCGGTGCCGGGAACGGTCCCCGCGGGCGGCATCCCGCCGCAGGCAGAGGACTCGACGCGGACCGTGGTCGGACTCGGGCTGCTGGGCGGCGGTATCGTGATCGGCGCCGCGACCATGTTGCTCCTCCGTCGCCGCAAACCCGTCCCGGTGCGGGAGAAGTAGCGGCCCGGTGCGGACCTGGCTGGCGGGACTCTCCGCCGTCGTCTGCGCGCTCGCCATCTCCGCGGGCGTGATCGTGCTGACCTGGATCCCGCCGGAACCCGCGGTCCCGGTGGCCGAACCCCCGGTCATGCCGGGGGAGGACGGCGCCCCCTTGGTGCTGCCCGCCGACAACGCGAAGCGTGGCCAGCGCCCCGGCACCATCCGGCTGCCGGACGGTGGATCGGCGAAGCTCGTCCGCTCCGAGGTCAACTCCGACGGCACCCTCCCGATCCCGCGCGGCCTCGGCGACGCGGCCTGGTGGGGTGCGCGGCTCGGCGCCGAAGCGGGTACCGCGCTGATCTCCGGGCACGTCAACTGGGGCGGCGTCAAAGGGCCGTTCGACGAGCTGTGGCGGATGCGGGAAGGCCAGGAGGTCGCCGTCAGCGACGCCGCGGGCGGGATCTGGGTCTACCGCGTCCGCGAGGTCGTCACCCTGCACAAGAACGATCTGCCCGCGCAGGCGGCGAAGCTGTTCACGCAGAGCGGGCCGCATCGGCTGGTGCTGGTCACCTGCGGCGGCGACTATCTCGGCGGGACGGACGGCTACCGCGACAACCGCGTCATCGTCGCTACTCCCGTCTCCGGACCACCCGCCTGACGCGGAAGTCGGTGCAACCCCTCTCGGCTCACGTCGCGTGTCTAGCGACACCGGCCGCTCCGGCGGCTTGACGCGAGCAAGGAGTAGTACCCGATGGTGGGACAGTTCGACGACGGCACGGCGAGCGCGGAGCAGCCGAAGAAGCGCTCCAAGCTGGGGTTGATCCTCGCCGGCGCCGCGATCTTCGTGGTGGCGGCCGTGGTCGCGGTGCTGATGTTCGCCGGAAAGAGTGACCCGGTCGTCGCGGCCGCGCAGGATCAGGCGAACACGTCCGCGGCGCAGCCGTCGCAGGCCCCGCTCGAGACGGGCCAAGCGCCCGGCACGGTCAAACTTCCCGGCGGCGGCACGGCGAAACTGATCCGCAAGGAGCTGACCGCGGACGGGACCCTGCCCATCCCCGAGGGGCTCGACGAAGCCACCTGGTGGGGCGCGAAACTCGGCGCCGAGCAGGGCGCTTCCCTGCTTTCCGGGCACGTGAACTGGAAGGGCAAGAAGGGCCCGTTCGACGAATTGTGGCGGCTCAAGACCGGTCAGGAGGTCGACCTCGTCGACACCGACGGCGGCAAGTGGGTCTACAAGATCAGCGAGATCGTCACCGTGCACAAGACGAAGCTGGCCGAGCAGTCGGAAAAGCTGTTCGGGCCGGACGGACCGCACCGGCTGGTCCTGGTCACCTGTGGTGGCGAATACGTCGGCGGGACCGACGGTTACGAGGACAACCGCATCGTCACCGCCTCGTTGGTCACCCGCCCCTGAGCGGTCCGACCTCGCCGGAGGCCGCGCGGGGGCGGGCGGTTAGGCTTGTCCTTCTAACCCATACCCGTCCCCGCATGCTTCGGAGCGTGGAGTGCCCGCCAACACCATTGAGACCGTCGTCAGCCTGTGCAAGCGTCGAGGCTTCGTTTTCCCGTGTGGAGAGATCTACGGCGGTACCAAGTCGGCGTGGGACTACGGGCCCCTCGGTGTCGAACTCAAGGACAACATCAAGCGCCAGTGGTGGAAGACCGTCGTGCAGAGCCGGGACGACGTCGTCGGCCTCGACTCCTCGGTCATCCTGCCGCGCCAGGTCTGGAGCGCGTCGGGTCACCTCGACGTCTTCACCGACCCGCTGATCGAATGCCTGTCCTGTCACAAGCGTTTCCGCGCCGACCAGCTGGCCGAGGACTTCTCCGCCCGCTCGGGCAAGGAGGTGTCCGAGGACGACCTGTCCGAGGTCCCGTGCCCGAACTGCGGCACCCGCGGGCAGTACACCGCGCCGCGTGACTTCAACATGATGCTGAAGACCTACCTCGGCCCGGTCGAGTCCGAGGAAGGCGTGCACTACCTCCGCCCGGAGACCGCGCAGGGTATCTTCATCAACTTCCTCAACGTGCAGACCGCGGCGCGCAAGAAGCCGCCGTTCGGCATCGGCCAGATCGGCAAGTCGTTCCGGAACGAGATCACGCCGGGCAACTTCATCTTCCGCACGCGGGAGTTCGAGCAGATGGAGATGGAGTTCTTCGTCGAGCCGGGCGAGGACGAGACCTGGCACCAGTACTGGATCGACGCGCGCACCGAGTGGTACAAGGACCTCGGCATCAAGGCGGACAACCTCCGCCTGTACGAGCACCCGAAGGAAAAGCTCTCCCACTACTCGAAGCGCACCGTCGACATCGAATACCGCTTCGCGTTCAACGCGGGCCAGGAGTGGGGCGAGCTCGAGGGCATCGCGAACCGCACCGACTTCGACCTCACGACGCACTCGAACCACTCCGGCGTCGACCTGTCGTTCTTCGACCAGGCCACGAAGCAGCGGTTCCGCCCGTTCGTCATCGAGCCCGCGGCCGGTGTCGGCCGGTCGATGATGGCGTTCCTCGTCGACGCCTACCACGAGGAAGAGGTGCCGAACGCCAAGGGCAGCACCGACACCCGCGCGGTGCTCAAGCTGGACTACCGGCTCGCGCCGTTCAAGGTCGCTGTCCTCCCGCTGTCCCGCAACGCCGACCTCACGCCGAAGGCGCGCGACGTCGCGGCGGCGCTGCGCAAGCACTGGAACGTCGACTTCGACGACGCCGGCGCCATCGGCCGCCGCTACCGGCGCCAGGACGAGATCGGGACGCCGTACTGCGTCACCGTCGACTTCGACTCGCTCAACGACCACGCGGTGACCGTGCGGGAGCGCGACACCATGGCGCAGGAGCGGGTCGCGATCGACAAGCTGGAGTCCTACCTGGCGGGTCGGCTGATCGGCTGCTGACGCCCCCTTCACGTACGTATTGAAGTGTCCTTATGGGATGCCCAAGTCCGTGAAGGCCTCCTTGAGGGACCCAGAGTCCCTCAAGGAGGCCTTCACGGACCGGTGTCGGCGGGTGATGAGCGGGTCTTGCGGTCCTCAGGGGCGACACCGAGGCTGGCGTGCGACCGAACACGCCCCCCACTGGAACGCCCCACCCCTGACAACTGTCACCCCCAGGTCATGACGCGCGGCCCACGGCCGGAACGCCTGAGCGCGACAAGCTCTAGGCATGCGAGAACAAGACATCACCGCGGGGGCGGCGGTACGACTTTCCGGCCTGCGTAAGCACTACGGCGACGTCCACGCCGTCGACGGCCTGGACCTCACGATCGCGCCGGGCGAGGTGGTCGCCCTCCTCGGCCCCAACGGCGCGGGCAAATCCACCACGGTCGACATGATCCTGGGCCTGTCCGTGCCCGACAGCGGCACCGTGACCGTGTTCGGGCGGAAGCCGGGCGAGGCGGTCGGCGACGGGATGATCGGCGCGATGCTGCAGGGCGGCGCGCTCGTCGAGGATCTCACGGTCGCCGAGACCGTCGGCATGGTCGCCGCGCTGCACCGCAAGCCGATGCCGGTGCGCGAGGCGCTGCGCCGCGCCGGGATCGAGGACATCGCGAACCGGCGCTCCACCAAGCTTTCCGGTGGGCAGAAGCAGCGCGTGCGGTTCGCGGTCGCGCTGGTGAGCGATCCCGACCTGCTGATCCTCGACGAGCCGACCGCCGCGATGGACGTCGGCACGCGCCGCGAGTTCTGGAAGTCCATGTACGAGTACACGAACTCCGGCCGCACCGTCCTCTTCGCGACCCACTACCTCGAAGAGGCCGAAGAGTTCGCCGACCGTGTCGTGCTGATGCGGTCGGGGCGGATCGTCGCGGACGGTTCGGTCGCGCAGGTGCGTGCGCTGGCAGGGGGGCGCACGATCCGCGCGGCGGTGCCCGCGGCGGCGGAGCCGGTGATCGCGGGGCTGCCCGCGGTCACCGGGTTCGAACTCCGGGGTGGCCGCGTCGCGATCTCCAGTTCCGATTCCGACACCACGCTCCGCGCGCTGATGACCGAAGTCCCCGAAGCGCACGACATCGAGATCAGCGCTGTCGGCCTCGAAGGCGCGTTCCTTTCCCTGACCACCGACACGGAAAACACCGAGGAAGCCGTCCGATGAACCTGACCTATCTCAAGACCGAGATCGTCCGCACCTTCCGTTCGACGCGGTTCGTGCTCTTCGCCGTCGCTTTCCCGGTGCTGATGTTCCTGTTGCAGGCCAACGTTTTCGGCTCCGCCGACGTGAACATCGCCGGGGTGATCATGGTCAACATGATGGCGTTCGGCACCTTCTCCGCCGCGATGACGAGCGGCGCGAAACTGGCTCTCGAACGGTCCACGGGCTGGCAGCGCCAGCTGCGGCTGACCCCGCTGACCGGCGCCGGTTATCTCGGCGGCAAGGCGCTCTCGGCGATGCTCGTGGCCCTTCCCGGACTGCTCCTCGTGCCGCTGATCGGGGTCCTGGTCCAGGGGGTCCACCTCGACGCCGCCGGCTGGATGCGGCTGGTGTTCGGCATCTGGCTCGGGGCGATCCCGCTGGTCCTGCTCGGTCTGCTGCTGGGCCAGTTCGGCACCCCGGAGTCGATGCAGCCGCTGAACATGATCGTCATGATGGGCATGGGTTTCCTGGGCGGCCTGTGGATCCCGATCGACGGGATGCCGTCGTGGATGGCGGACATCGCCCAGGTGACGCCGACGTACTGGCTGATCCAGCTGGTCCGCCCGGTCGTCACCGACCATCTCACGGTGAGTCTCCCGGCCGCCCTGGGCGTGCTGGCGGCGTGGACCGCGGTCCTCGGGGTGCTGGTGGTCAGGCGTTACCGTAAAGACAGTGCGCGGGTCTGAGAAAAAGGTGAACCGGTGAGCGACTACCCGGGCAGGGTGACGACGGGCTTGAACAGCCGTGAGAACTGGTGGGCGGACATGCCGCCGCGGACCGGCCGGGGACCCCGGCCGGGCCGGTGGGGCGTGCTCGGTCTCCTGTTCGTCCTGCCGCTGCTCATCCCCGCCGCGCTCACCCTGTTCTCCTCCGGGCGGACCTGGGCGGACGTGCTGGTCATCCTGTTGCTGATCGCCTATTCCGCCTGCTACGTGCTGTTCCCGCTGGTGCTCCGCCCGTCCCGGCGGAGGGTGACCTACACCCTCTCCGCGTCGATGCTGCTCATCGGTCTGGTCCTGACCTTCCTGTCCGACACCAACCCGTACGTGCTGATCTACGCGACGGCGGTGCTGGCCTTCACCCTGCCGCCGGCGTGGGCGCTGATCCTGGACAGCGGGGCGCTGCTGCTGATCCTGGTCGTCCACCTCTTCCAGGGGCGGGACGACTTCGGGGATCTCATCGCGGTCACCTCGATCACGGCGGCGATGTTCTTCATGGCGAACCTCGTCCGCGCGGTGCGGAAACTGGAGGCGGCGAACGAGGAGATCGCGACGCTCGCGGTCGCGGGGGAACGCGAGCGCCTGGCGCGGGATCTGCACGACATCCTGGGTCACAGCCTCACCACCATCACGGTCAAGGCCGGGCTCGCCCGCCGGATCCTCGAAGGCGGCAAGGACGATCCCCGCGCGCTGCAGGAGATCACCGACGTCGAGAACCTGACCCGTAGCGCGCTCTCGGACATCCGCGCCACGGTGTCCGAATATCGCGAGGTGTCCCTTTCGGCGGAGGTCGCCGGAGCCCGGGCGGCGCTGCGGGCGGCCGAGATCGACGCGGACCTGCCGCACGCGGTGGACAACGTCGACCCCGCCTTGCAGCGGACCTTCGGCTACGTGCTGCGGGAGGCGGTCACCAACGTGCTCCGGCATTCCGGGGCGAAGCGGGTCAAGGTCCGGCTCGGCAAGACCTGGCTGGAGATCGAGGACGACGGCGACGGCGGCGAGGTCCTGGCGGGGAACGGCCTGCGCGGTCTCAAAGAACGCTTGGACGCGGTCGGCGGAACCTTGACCGCCACCGCGCCTTCTGGGGGAGGATGGCTCGTCCGCGCGGAGGTACCGGAATCCGCCGTGCGGAGCGGCGCACGCGCGCCGCTCACCGAACCCGCTGGAGGCTGCGCGTGATCCGGGTCCTGCTCGCCGACGACCAGGCCATGGTGCGTGGGGCGTTGGCCACCGTGCTCGGCCTCGAAACCGACATCGAGGTGGTCGCCCAGGTCGGCTCGGGCGACGAGGTGCTTCACCGGGCGAAGGAGACCGCCCCGGACGTCGCGTTGCTCGACGTGCAGATGCCGGGAAAGGACGGCCTCGAAGCCGCCGCCGAGCTGCACGTCGCGCTGCCGTCGTGCCGGATCATCATCTGCACCACCTTCGGCAGGCCGGGTTACCTCTCCCGGGCGATGGCGGCGGGCGCGGCGGGATTCGTGGTCAAGGACGCGCCGCCGGAGCAGCTCGTCGACGCCGTCCGAAGAGTCCACAGTGGACTCCGCGTGGTCGATCCCGCGCTCGCCGCCGAATCGCTCGCCACCGGCGCGAGCCCGCTGACCGGACGCGAGCACGACGTCCTCAAAGCGGCCAAGGACGGCAGCACGGTGGCCGACATCGCGGGTGCGCTGCACCTTTCCGAAGGCACTGTGCGGAACCATCTTTCGGCCGCGATCGGCAAGACCGGGGCGAGGACGCGGGCCGAGGCGGTGCGGCTCGCGGAAGAGCACGGCTGGCTCTGAGATCGACTCGCGGCTCTGCGAGAATCACCGGCGTGAGTACCGCCGAACGGACCAAGCCCACCCGCGCGAACCGGGTGCGCCGGACCCTGGCGGGGTTCCTGCTGATCGTCGTCGCGGTGATCGGCGGGACGGCGTTCCGCGTCTGGCAGGTCGCGCGGGAGGACGTGCGTGACCGTGCCGACGTGATCGTGGTCCTCGGCGCGGCCCAGTACAACGGCAGGCCGTCGGAGATCTTCCAGTCACGGCTGGCCAAGGCGAAGACGCTGTACGACCAGGGCGTCGCGAAGGTCATCGTCACCGCGGGCGGCAAGCGGGCCGACGACAACTACACCGAGGCGCAGGCCGGCGCGCAGTGGCTGCGCAAACGCGGCGTGCCCGAGTCGGCGACACTGCCGGTCGGCGAGGGCAGCGACACTCTGCGCAGCCTGCGCGCTGTCGCCGATCAGGTGCAGAAGCGGGGCTGGAAGACCGCGGTGCTGGTCAGCGACCCGTGGCATTCGTTCCGCGCGCGGGTGATGGCCGACGACCTCGGTCTGGAGGCGTGGACGTCGCCCACCCACAGCGGCCCGATCGTGCAGACCCGCGAGACACAGGCGCGCTACATCGTCCGGGAGACCGGTGCGCTGCTGTACTACCGCCTCACGAGGTTCCCGGCGGAGGTCTGAACCCGCTCAGTGTCGGTGATCGCGTTTAAGCTGGTCGCGTGGACACCTACACCGAAGCCGACAGGGCGCGTCTGCTGCCCGAGCGGCCCAAGGGCGCGGCGCTGGAGGGCGCGGAGGACGGGCGGAGCGCCTTCGCCCGCGATCGCGCGCGGGTGCTGCACTCGGCGGCCCTGCGGCGGCTGGCGGGCAAGACCCAGGTGGTCGGCCCCGGTGAGGGCGCCGAGGTCAGCGGCGTGCCCCGCACCCGGCTGACGCATTCGCTGGAGGTCGCGCAGATCGGCCGGGGCATCGCGGACGAGCTGGGCGCGGACCCGGACCTGGTGGACACCGCCGGGCTCGCGCACGACATCGGGCATCCGCCGTTCGGGCACAACGGCGAGCGCGCGCTGAACGAGGTCGCGCAGCCGTGCGGCGGTTTCGAGGGCAACGCGCAGACGTTGCGGATCCTGACCAGGCTGGAGCCCAAGGTCCTGCTCGAAGGCGGTGCCGTCGGCGGGCTGAACCTTACCCGCGCCTGCCTCGACGCTTCGACGAAGTACCCGTGGCCACGTGAAGAGGGCAATCCGAAGTACGGCGTCTACGCCGACGACGCCGAGGTGTTCGCGTGGGTCCGCTCGGGCGCGCCGGACCGCCGCACCTGTCTGGAAGCGCAGATCATGGACTGGTCCGACGACGTCGCCTACTCCGTGCACGACGTCGAGGACGGGGTGCTCGCGGGCCGGATCTCGTTGCGGGTACTGGCCGACGCCGAGGAGCGCGCGGCGGTGGCCGAGGCCGCGCGGCGGTTCTCGGACCAGTCGCAGTCCACTTTGGAGGGTGCGGCGAAGGAACTGCTCGACCTGCCCGTGGTCGCGGAACTCACCGAACCCGGGCTCGACGGATCGCTCAAAGCGCAGGTCGCGCTGAAGCGGCTGACGAGCGAGCTGGTCGGCCGGTTCGCGACGGCGGTCGTCGGCGCGACCCGGGAGGTGCACGGCGAGGGCCCGCTGAGCCGGTACAGCGCGCGGCTGGTCGTCCCGGAGCAGGTCGCGGCCGAGGTCGCGTTGTTCAAGGCGCTCGCGCTGCGGTATGTGATGAGCGACAAACGGCGTCTCGCGATGCAGGACGGCCAGCGTCAGACGCTCGCCGAACTGGTCGGTGCGCTGTGCCGCCGCGCGCCGGACGCGCTGGACGGCCTGTTCCTGCCCGCGTGGGAGGCCGCCCCGGACGACGCGGCCCGCCTGCGCGTGGTCGTCGACCAGGTGGCGTCGCTCACGGACGCCCAGGCCTACGCGTGGCACGCCTGGCACACCGGCCGCCACGGCTGAGTCGTGAGTGGCCCTTCGGGTTGGAACCCGAGGGGGAACCGCCGGGCGCGGGGAAAGGCAAGGGTGTCGTGCTCGCCGCTCGCGCGCTTGCCAGCTTCGGGTGCCGTGAAAGCCACTTTCGCGACATCTGACGTCCCGAAAGTGGCTTTCGCGACGTTGGGCGCTGCCGTCGGACGCTGGGTCGGGGTGGTCGTGAGTGGCAAGTAGGGCGTCGGTACAAGTGGTCGTGAGTGGCGATTCGGGTTGTCGGGGGCGCCGGCGGCGAAGAACGCGGCGATCCTGGCGTACTCGTCCTCCGGGAGCTCCCGGCGCAGGAGCATGAGCACGGTCCGGTTGACG